>JAQTWD010000007.1 GCA_028689435.1 Minisyncoccota bacterium
AACTGGCAAATAGTTAAGAACTATGTAGCGAGTCAGGGAAAGACGGAGGAAACCGTTCAACTAAAATTACTCAACTAGCCATATACTCATTTCATACCACCCAGCTCTGCTGGGTGGTCGTTGATTTGAGAAAAAAGGTATAAGAACTAGGGAATTGTTGCAATCTGATAAAAAATCTTTAGATTTTTTAAAAAAAGTTTCTTCTAATTTTCATAAAGTCAAAATTATTCCTGCTAAATATAAATTTCCAACTGATAATGTTATTTTTGAAAATAAATTGGCAATATTTTCTTATAAAGATACTCCGATGGCGGTTACTATTGAAAGTGATGATGTTGTTGAAACCTATAAATCAATGTTTGAAATTGTTTGGAATAGTATTGAATAAAAAGATTTTGATTGAAAAATATAGAATTTATTGCTAGTATAGGGGAGTCTTACGAAATAGTAAGGTGTAAGTAGTAAGTAGTAAGTAGTAAGTTTTCTAAAAACTAAAAACTAACGACTAAAAGCTAAATATAATATATCGGAGTGTGGTGTAACGGCTAACATGCCTGCTTTGGGAGCAGGTGACTCCGGGTTCGAATCCCGGCACTCCGACAAAATTAAAAAATACTGGCTTTTTGCCAGTATTTTTTAATTTTGTCGGAGTGAAGAAAACAAACTGCTTTGTTTTCGTCGGGATGAGAACGGCGGAGCATGTCGGCGCAAGTTTATTTCTGCCCTAAACAGAAATAAACGAGCACGACAGCGAGCCGCGTCCAGCGATACTTTGGCTTTTTTGAAACACGAAGTGTCTTGAAAAAGACTTAGTAATCGCGGGACGAATCCTGCCTGCCCCTGCCTGCCGGCAGGCAGGCCCGACACTCCGACAATCAAGAAAAAACCAGCTTTTGCTGGTTTTTTCTATTATGTTATAGTTACTTGAGACAAAAATTCAAAAGAGGAGAGAGGTTTGGAGAAAATAAAAACTTGTGGGGAATGTTCTTTGGTGAAAGGCTCTTTAACCAAAAGAGGTATGGAGCTGGTTAACTGTCGAGGTGAAAAAACCTCTAGAATAAGATATTGCCGTGATATCAAAAAGTTTAAACCTAATCGATAAACTGTGAAGACTTCCGTTCGGGAGTCTTTTTTCTTGTAATTTTATGTCAGATGTATAGAATGGGTTATAAGAATTTAGAAAATAAAATTTAGAATTTGGATTATGATAAACTTAAATACAATTGTTTTGGGGAATACTGTTTTGGACTATATTTATGCTGTAGGTATCTTTGCAGGGCTTGTCCTTTTTTTCAAAGCTTTTCAATACATTGTTTTGAGAAGACTAAAAAAAGCTGCTGAAAAAACAGAAACAGACATCGACGACACATTGATAAAAATCGTTCACGATCTGAAACCTCCTTTTTATTATTTTCTTGCTTTCTACTTGGCAACTTATTCACTTTATGTGGTAGGTTGGTTTAAAACAGCAATCGGTGTAATCCTGACCCTTGTTGTTATATATCAGATTGTGGCTGTTACTAAAATACTGACTGAATATATCTTGAACAAAAAAGTCGCAAAAAACGACGAGGACGAAGAAAGTGTTGATGCGGCAATAAATATAATAGGAAAGATTGTCCAGTTTGCATTATGGCTGGTTGGTTTGTTGATGATACTTTCCAATTTGGGAATAAATATTACATCTCTTGTTGCTGGCCTTGGTATAGGAGGTATTGCAATTGCTTTTGCTTTGCAGAGTATTTTAGAAGACTTGTTTAGTTCTTTCACTATCTTTTTTGATAAGCCTTTCAAAGTAGGGGATTTTATTATCGTAGGAGGAGATGCAGGAACGGTAGAAAAAATTGGTATCAAAACAAGTAGAATCAGAACGGTCCAAGGAGAAGAATTGGTTGTTTCGAATAAAGAACTGACATCTACACGAATTCAGAACTTTAAGCGAATGGAAGAGAGAAGGGGCCTGTTCTCCTTTGGGGTGACTTATGAGACTCCTGTGAGCAAATTGAGGCAAATACCGGTGTATGTGAAGCAGATTGTTGAGTCTGTAAAAGATGTTCGGTTTGATCGCGCACATTTCAAAGATTTTGGCGATTCGGCTTTGAATTATGAAGTTGTTTATTATATAAATTCTAGTGCCTATGCTGATTTTATGGACGCACAGCAAGAAATGAATTTGAAAATAATGGAAAAGTTTGAACAGGAGGGGATTGAGATGGCTTATCCGACGAGAACTGTTTTTGTCAAAAACAGTTCCTAGTAGTAAGTAGTAAGTTATAAGTAATAAGATCAAAAACAAAAAATGTAAGACGTCCAACGTCTTACATTTTTTGTTTTGTGTGACAGAAAAAATAATTAAGCAAATAAGAAAAGTAGCGTGCTAGTTATAATTCCTGACATAAATACATTTCTTGCGTATACAAACAACTTTCTTTTCGGCCTGTAGTAATATTTTGTAATATTGTATATATCGGTACCAATTTCTTCTATTAACCTATCTTTGTTTTCGTCATTTAATACTTTTTTTAATTCTCTCACATATGTACCAGGATTTTTAAAGCTGGCAATTTTTTTACTATATACAAGAAGGCTTTCTTTCTGACCTCTTTTCCTCATAAATTTGGGAGGATGAATAGCGTAAAGACTTAAAACCCCAGAAATTGCAGAGAAAATAAGGGGGATAATGAGTTTAAAACTACTATCTCCTGTTCTTAATATATGAGAAGCTACTAAAACGAAAACACCTGTGCTCAAACTGATGAGAACATTTGTTTGCCTGTCTATATGTTGGGCAAAACTAACATGTTTTTCAGAAACACCGAGTAAAATTCTATTTAGATCATTAAATTTTTCCATATCTCTATTTTAACCTTTTTATTTTAATCCTACAAAACCACAAACAATTTTATGATTTTGATAAGATGGAAGTTTTTTAGAGAAACTCCCAGAAAACTCTTATCAATTTAGCAATTCATGTATCAACTCCTTATTTCCGTCGCTATGTTTGTGGTTTTTAAATGTTGCCCGAGAAAATAAATACCTTGATAGATCTTCTTTTGTATCAAAATATTTTACGGGATCTTCTTGCCACCCTATCCCTATCTTGACGACAAAAACTTTTTCTTCAAAATCTACAAAATGCCTAACTTTTTTCAAAGATTTACTATTTCGAAAGACTCGACGGTCTGTGTCTAAAACCAGTTTATCAACCCCAACCGTGATTGTAGAAATAAAGACGGCTTCAAGGGTTTCTCTTTTCATACATTCCCTACACGAACAAGGAAGTGATGTTACTGAAAGTTTTTTCATATTGACGATAGCCCTGAAGCTTTGAAAGTTTCTTCCGCATAATATGGCAGTGTTACCATAAATCTCTAGCCACAAAGTTTTTTTCGGTGCTAATTCTATTCTTTTCATTTTCCTCTCCTTTATTTAATTTTGTTTTAAAGAACCTTGTTTTTATCCCAGCACTCAGTTGTAGATTTTTAAGAAATACAATTGATAGTTGGTAGATAAAAGTTTCTAGCCCTGAATAATTTCAAATTATTGAGTGCTGGATTTATCTGGCATAAGAATACAACAGATGGAGGATACTGTCAACAATTAGTTACAACTTTTTTAAAAATAGTTATTTTTTCTAAAAAAGTTGCTGTATTATAGCCATTTTGTTATAATAAAAGGTGTAAATAATTTACGACAACACATGATAAATAATGAAATATTTGAGAATATAGGACTTAACGAAAAAGAAGCAAAGGTATATTTGTCTGTTTTGTCTAATCCTGAAAAAGGGGCAAGTGGAATAGAAAAAGAAACCGGCATAGGAAGAACTTATATATATGATATTGCTCAAAAGCTTGTAGAAAAAGGGTTTTTAAGACAAACAAACAAGGGAGGTAAAAGGGTTTTTGTAGCAACTTCTCCAAAAGAAATACTTGAAAACCAAAAAAAGATTGTTTCTGAGTTTGAGCAAAGTATTGATGAGCTTGAAAATTTACAAAATAAAGAAGAAAACACCCCTCAGATTGTTTATTATTCTGGTAAAAAAGAGCTAGAAACGATGATGAGCAATTTTATATCTGCGAAGATAGATAAAGAAGCCATTGCTTTTAGCGACGATTCTTTTTATTTACAAGAAGAAGGGGAACACCAACAAAAGGAAATTTCAAAGAGGCTAAAAGAAAAAGTACATTTTAGGGCTTTAGTAGGAATGTCTAATGCTGTTCTTAAATCGAAAGAGAAAGACGAAGAAGAAAATAGAGAAACGAGAATACTTCCGAAAGATTCTTTTGATCTTAAAACAATGCTTGGGGTACATGGAAAAAAGACCGTTGTTATTAACTACAAGAAAAATTTTGCTTTTGTTGTAGAGGACGAAGATCTTGCTCACACAATCAAAGAAATTTTTGAGAATATTTGGGATAGTGGAAAAATAATAAGATAATTTTATGAAAGATTACAAAAGCAGAACAATTGAGTCATACAACAAGAACGCTAAGGCTATGGCGAATAAATTTAAGGATATGACGGATCTACAAAGGAGAAAAGAATTTGGTCGATTTATTGAATTGTTGAAAGGTAATAAAATATTGGATTTGGGGTGCGGGGCAGGGGAACATTCTCTTTACTTTAAAAATCAGGGGCTAGATATTGTTTCCGTTGATTTGTCCGAGAGTATGATTGATTTGTGCAAGGAAAAAGACTTGGATGCTCGTGTGATGGATATAGAAAATTTGCAGTTTGAAGAAAACACTTTTGACGGGATCTGGTCTGTGACTTCTTTGTTACATATACCAAAATCAAACATAGAGAAAGTTGTTAAGAAATTAAGTGATATTCTCAGAAAAGACGGAGTTCTCTATATATGTGTTAAAGAAGGAGAAGGAGAAGATTTTGTTGAGGACAAAGAGGATTATAAAAATAAAAATGGTAGTACCGCTCGTTTCTTTTCTTTTTGGCAGGAAGATGAATTAATAGAAGTTTTTACGGAAGGTTTTGATGTAATAGAGAAGCAAAAAGTTAAATTGGGAAATACTATTTTTTTACAAATCTTTTTTAGGAAGAAATAAGAATCAAAATAACCCAGCAAGAAGCTGGGTTATTTTGATTCTGTGCGGGTAGGGAGAATCGGGGTCAAGTTTCTAAACAAAATTTTCTTTGCCTTTGGCAAATCAATTTCGTTAAGAACTTCCTCCCCGGGCTCACCTTCTCGCTTCGCTCGATATGGCTCCGCCTTCCGATTCTCCACGAAAGCAAAGCAGTTTGCTTTCTCTATCCTAACAGCACAAAGTGAAAACCACCCTATTCGGGTGGCTCACTTTGGCTGTGCGGATAAAATAGATGAGAATCGGCGCCAGTTCTAAATATTTTGTTCGTCACTCGACAAGCTCGTGACTTCAAAATATTAAGAACTCGCTGCCCCGCTCGCTCGTGTTCGTCGGGCAAAGCCCTTCCTCCATACTTCGCTCGTTTCGATTCTCCCTATTCGCCACAAAAATATATTACGAAAAAGCTGGTCGCTTTTTCTCCATTATTTTTGTGCGGATAGGGAGAATCGAACTCCCGACTCATCCTTGGCAAGGACGTATTTTACCACTAAACCATATCCGCATTTTATTTATTTTTAAATTCTCCACAGGGAGAATCGGCTGAATTTGAATTTGCCGACTCATCCTTGGCAAGGACTATTTTGCAACTCAAACCATGTCCGCATATTTTATTAAATTTTTAATAATTAATTTCGAATTTCGATTAAATTTCGAAATTAAAATTTATTAAACATTCAATCGAAATTCGAAATTATAAATCCAAAATTATTTCATAAGTATAAGATATTTTGGGCTTTTTTTCAAATTTACAAAAAAGAAAAACACCAACTATGTTGGTGTTTTTCTTTAAGTGGAAAGTTCTGTTATTTAACAGCGTCTTTTAGACCTTTTCCTGCCTTGAATTTAGGCACTCTCATTGCTGGAACTTGGATTGATTCTCCTGTTCTAGGATTTCTAGCTGTTCTAGCTGCTCTCATCTTTGCAGAAAAGATACCAAATCCTGCTACTGATACATCTTCTCCTTTTTTAAGAGATCCTGCAATTGAATCAAATACTGTTTCAACTGCTCTTTCTGCATCAGCTTTTGTTCCTCCTAATACGCCTTGTACAGCTTCTGCGATTGCTTGCTTATTCATGTTTTTATTTTTTATTAATTAATAATAAAACCATTTATACTATTTATTATATATTAAGCCATTTTTTGTGCAATAGCTATCAATTATCCCAAATTTAACAATCTTCTTTGTCGTAATTCGCAAAATTGCATTCACCGTATTTAAAATACGGCTCATACAATTTTGCTTTTACTCCTCGAATATTATTCAAATTTGGAATAATTAAGAATTTGGTTAACTTTTTCGTCATCTACACAAAAATTTCGTTTAAATTAGGGGCTATTATCACAACTTACCCAAACTTGAAAATATTGTTTAATTTTTAATTATTAGCTTTTTTATAATCCGCTCCACATGATTTCGAACATACTTTTTAAAGCTGTATATATTTTTTTACTCTCTATCATTATTCCGATCTCTTCTTCAAAACCAACAATCATTACTTTTTCTCCGCCATATAATTCAATGTTTATTTCTGAATTAAATTTATCGGGCGATATTAGTCGGGTTTGTCTTAGGTGTTTGTCATCATTTTCTTTGTATTTTTTCATTTCTTCTGTTTCTGGAGCGATTGCTCTTACCCATATTTTCTTTTTCATTCTTTTAGGGATGTATTCTTTGTAGAAAAAATTTTCTCCTAGGTCCATACCAGTTTTTTTTGGAAACCATGAAAGAATTTCTTGATCAGGGTAATTCAGTGTATCTCTAAATACGTCTCTCATACCTTCTATTCCTTCAAAATATCTGATCTTGGGCTTTTTATCTATCGCGTTTGCCACAGACATCAACTCTGGCATCATATTTTCAAGTATCTTTTTCTTTTCTTCCAGTGTGTTTTCAAGTTTTTTAGGACTTTCGGCATAGTAGTAGAGTTTTTTATTTTTTGTGATAGAACTGACTAAACTTTTTTCTTTCAGGGAATCAATGATGTCGTAAACAGTGGTTCTTTTTACGCCAGATTTTTTTGCAATTTCTCCTACTGTGGCTTCGGTCAATTCTAAACAAGCGAGATACACATCTGCTTCTTTGGGATTAAGACCTATTTTTTCTAATTGTTTATTTAACATAATTTTTTATAAAAGTGTCGGTGAAAAGGTCAACATATTTATAATAAACTATATATATAAAAAGTCAACAATAAAGCCGTATTATGTGGATAAAAAAGAATTAAGGAACTGTTTTTATGAATACTTGACGATATTATTGACAATTTATAAAAAACTTGGTATAGTTATATCAGAAATAAGTTGGTTTTTTAAAAATATTTTTTGTCAGTCAGATGACTGACGAGGAGGATGTATGAAAAAGACTTTTAAGGTAAACATCTATGTTCCTAACTCCAAAGACCCGTTGTTTAGTGACCCAATTCAGAAAGAGATCGTTGCAGAATTAGAAGATAAGTCCTTCTTGGTTGACGGAAAGAAGGTGTGGAAGGTTTCACACCCGTGGAGCCTTTGCGGTTCATCGAAGTGGTATAAGGATTGTATGTATCTCAACCCCTACAGTGACGTGAAAACTTCCCTGAAGTTCCGGAAAGAGGAACTCACCCATTTCTTTGAAGAACTTCTCCTTGAAGGAGAGGAGATCTGGGTTGGGGAAACAAAGATGGGGGAATCTTCCCAAAAAGCCATCGAGACCTATTGGTCTTTGATGAGTTAAACCAAAAGGCTGTTTACAAAATATCGTAAACAGCCTTTTTTAATATTTGCTGGGAAATTTTTATTTGGTTTTTTAAAGGTAATCTTAAATTAATCCAGCACTCAAGTTTTTATAAAAACTTGAGTGCTGGATAAAAACGAGTAGACAAGAAAAAATCTTTGGTCGTGAATAATAATTTATAATTTACCATTTAAAATTTATAATTCGCTAATAAATAAAGAAAAGAGCGACCTGCTAGCAGGTCGCTCTTTTCTTTATTTATTAGCGCGCGTATTCAATCACTTTTGATTCTCTAATCACATTAACCTTTATTTCTCCTGGATACTTCAAATCTTTTTCAATCTTTAATGCTATTTCTCTCGCCAGTTTCTTTGCTTCTATATCAGAGATTTCTTCGGGTTTTACAAATATTCTGATTTCGCGACCTGCTTGCAAAGCGTATGATTTATCAATACCTGGAAATGAATTTGCGATTGATTCCAATTCTTCCAATCTCTTCAAATAATTTTCTACCGTGTCTCTTCTTGCTCCTGGGCGACCTCCAGAGATGGAGTCTGCCACTTGAACGATAACAGCTTCAATGCTTGTAAATGGTGTCTCTTCGTGATGAGATTCCATTGCTTTGATAACTGCCTCGTTTGAATTAAATTTTTGGAGGATTCTCTTTCCGATTTCTGTGTGTGTTCCTTGAACTTCGTGATCAACCGCTTTTCCAATGTCGTGAACAAGAGCTGCTGTTTTCGCTACTTCTACATTTGCTCCCAATTCTTCTGCCAACATTCCTGCAATATGCGACATTTCAATAGAGTGTTGCAAAACATTTTGACCATAACTGGTTCTAAAATGTAGTCTTCCCAAAATAGAGATTACCCTTGGGTCTAGATTGTAGATACCACATTCGTATACTGCCTGCTCTCCTTTTTCTTTGATTATTTTGTTTATCTTTTCTTTGGCTTTTTCTACAAATTCTTCTATTCTTGCTGGTTGAATTCTACCGTCTATGATCAAATCTTCTAGGGCTACTCTCGCTATTTGTCTTCTGATCGGATTGAAAGAAGATATTGTGATTGCCCCAGGGGTATCGTCTACGATCAATTCAACGCCGGTTACTTTTTCAAATGCACGAATATTTTTTCCTTCTTTTCCGATAATCTTGCCTTTAATATCGTCTGACGGAATAGAGATTGTTGTAGAGAGAACATCTGATGCAACAGAATTTCCCAATCTGTGAATTGCAGATGTAAGGATTTCTTTGGCTTTTCTTTCAAGTTTTTCTTCACCAGCAATTTCCAATTTTTGCATTCTAACTTGAATATCTTCTTCGCTATTTTTTTCCAGCGTTTCTATCAATATTTTCTTGGCATCTTCTTTGGTCATTCCAGCGATTTTTGCCAATTTTTCTTCTTCTTCCTTTTTTAGTTTCTCAACATCCTCTTGATTTTGAGCTATTTTCTCCAATTTTCTCTTTGCTTCTTCTTCTTCTTTCTTCAGATCGGTTTGTCTTTTGTCCAACAATTCTTCTTTTTTGATCAACCTTTCTTCTGTTTTAGACAATTGAGTTTCTTTCTCTTTTGCCTCTTGTTTTGCTTTTTCTTCCAATTCGTGAGCTTTTTCCTCCGCCTCGGTAGTTATCTTTTTTGCCTCTTTTTGGGCATCCAACATCATTTGTTGGATTTTTAATTCGGCAGAACCTTTTTGTCCAAAGGTAATGGCCCAACGGATAAAATATCCCAAAGCCATTCCCGCAAGACCAGCCAGTCCTGTGAAAAGAATCAATATTGTTAATGATGACATAAGCGATTAAACCCGCTTAAGCTAGAATTGTACCAGAAATATGGCTTGTTATATGAAGATTTTGACCGTTATTTTTCAAAGTTTTTATCATATTATTTGTTCTCTTTAGCCGTAGATTCTATCTTTCAGGGTTTTTTCAAATTAAATTCAATAATAATTCAATATTATACAATTTTTCGGAAAAAGTCTATTTTTTTAAATTAAATATACCAATATACAAATGATGCTAATGAAACGAATAAATACAAATGTTTAGAGTTAATATTCGTATTGCATTTTAATTAATGATACTTTGAATTACGAAATGTTGTGGATTGCTTCACTTCGTTCGCAAAGACGAATTTCCTTTGGAAATTCGTCAACGAACAGACTTTGGCTGTTCGTCTTCGCGAACGAAGTGAAGCGATCTAGAAAATACATCTCGTAATTCAAAGTATTATATTTATTTCATTGCTTTTTTGGGTTATTTTTTGTAGTGTTTAGAGAGGTTGTAATAAATTCAAATTTAAGGAGGTTTCACCGTGATTTGTCAAAATCCTAATTTGATTGTTATCAGAAATTCAACAATAGGGCAAAATACAGAGATTCGTGAGTTTTGCACAATCAATGATTCAACTTTGGGATCTGCTTGTTTGATTTCGGAAAGAGTATCAATTAAAAAATGTTTTTTGGAAGATGCGGTCGAGGTAAATGCCGGCTCATATCTTGAAAAATGCAATGTTTCCTCGCGTGTTATGATTGCTCCCAATTGTAGTATCGTGGGTGTAACACACGAGTTTTCTCAACAAGGTGTTTCAAATATAGATGTATTTAATGAAATTACCATTCAGCACGGTGTTTGGATAGGTGCTGGTTGTATAATCTTGCATGGTGTTACAATTGGTCCTTGTTCTGTGATCGGTGCTGGATCGATTGTTAACAAAAATATACCACCCTTTCATATTTATCTTGGTACGCCATCTAACTTTCGCTTGGAAAAATTAAAAGATTGGCGTAATAGGGCTTAAACCAAAAACCGTCGCTGGCATGCCCACACACCAATATTTTGGTCGTGTTGAGGTCACAGCGACGGTTTTTTAAATCCAGCACTCAGATTTTTACAAAAATCTGAGTGCTGGATAAATTCTAATACTATTTTCTAATTCTAAAATCAAAACAAACATCCACGGAAGCCTTGCTTCCGTGGATGTTGTTTTTTGCGTTAGTTCTGCATAGTTCCGCGTTAGTTCTGCATCAGATTCTCTTGAAACCTCGGCACAATCTGTTTTTTTGTTGAAACCAATTTGTCTACAAACAATGATCCTTCTTTTTCTACTGCTCCAAATATTTTTGTAAACAATTCTGCTTCTTCATTTCCGGATGTTAGTGTGTAACTTGCTTCGTTTAAAATATCTACGATTGAAAAGAAAACTGCTTTCAATCCGTCTTTTGTTTTTATCTCTTTCAATTTTTCTGTTATTTCGTCCTTTCTATTCAAACCATAATCTTTGTTTGTTGTTTCCATTACACCAATTCCGTATTTATTTCCGGCAAATTCAAATATTTTATAATCCAATTTTATAATTTCTTCAATCGGCATATCACCCAAATCGCTTTTTGCGTTAAACATTTCCAGACTAAATTTTTCCAAATCTTCAATTTCAGCAATTTCGTTTAATTTTTCTACCAAATCTTTGTCGGTTTGAGTGGTAGTAGGGGAGCGAAAGAAAAGAGTGTCGGAAATAATTCCAGCGATTAGCAAACTCGCATTTATTTTTGACAATTTCACATCACTTAGGTCCCCGAGACCTAAGTACTTTTTGGCGATGATTGAGCAAGAAGATCCTAATGGTTCAATATAAATTGAAATCGGTTTGTCGGTTTCTATTTTTACTTTGTGGTGATCAATAATTTCAACAATATCTAAATCTTTTATATTATCAATACTTTGACCTTCTTCATTGTGATCCAACAAAATGATTTCTGTCCCTTTGGGCAATTCCGTAATCTGTTCTGGTTCTGGCACTCCAAATTTTTCAAAAACAAATTTTGTTTCTTTGTTTAAAGGACCCAGTGCAAATGCTTTGGCAGAGATGCCTTTTTGGGTAAGGAAGTCTTGGTATACGAGAGCTGAACAGATGGTATCTGTATCCGGATTTTTGTGACCTATGATGTGTTTCATAAAAATAGTTTGTAAGGTTATAAAGTTTATAAAGTTGAAAGCAACAAATTTTTCCTCGCCTCCTCGAATCTCATCCAATTTTAAAAAGATAAAATTGCCAAGTTCGAGATTTATAATTAATAATTCGTATCAGTAATTCGGGTCATTTGTAGTAATAAATCTTAACAATTTTGGTGAAAAACAGAAATGGTTGACTTGTTTGTTATTTTATTCTCTATTTTGTTTAGAAATTCTAGGAGTTTATAAATTCACTAGTTAATCATAACAAATAAGGAGGAAGAAAATATGTTTAGTGAAGCACTAACCAAGATGATAATGAATGGAATAAGTATTGAGTACATCGAAGAAAACGAACAGCTTGATGAGAGTGAGCTTGAGAATCTTTCCAAGTTACTATTCGATGAGCCTATCTTAGTTCTCGATGATTATCAAAAGTGTAAAGATAAACTCACTGAGCTTGCAGAGTTTATCAGGAGGAGTTAACTAATCTTTATAGTTCCACAAACCGTCGCTGGCATGCCCACACACCAATATTTTGGTCATGTTGGGTTCACAGTGGCGGTTTTTTAAATCCAGCACTCAGATTTTTACAAAAATCTGAGTGCTGGATAAATTTCTGTAAATTGTTTACTGTTAGCTGTTAGCTAAACCAAAAAATAAATAAAAAGTTGGCGGTCGGACCGCCAACTTTTTATTTATTTTTTGGTTTTAATACTTCGTCTATAATTCCATATTTTTTTGCTTCGTCTGCCGACATCCAATAATCTCTGTCGCCATCTTTTTCTACTTGAGTTTTTGGTTTGCCGGTTGCTTTTGAAAGTATTTCGTAAAGTTTGCTTTTCAATGAAATTATATGTTTTGCGGTAATTTCAATGTCAGATGCTTGACCTTCTACTCCTGTCAGTGGTTGGTGGATCATTACTTCGGAATTAGGCAGTGCAAATCTTTTTCCTTTTTTTCCTTGTGACAAAATCACCGCTCCCATTGATGCTGACATCCCAACACAAACTGTCGCAACATCTGGTTTGATATGATTCATTGCATCAATAATTGCAAGTCCTGATTGGATTTGTCCTCCTGGGGAATTTACATAAAGGGTGATGTCTTTTTTAGAATCTTCTGATTCAAGAAAAAGTAATTGGGCAATAACAATATTTGCAATATGATCGTCTATTGGTCCACCAATAAAAATAATTCTTTCTCGGAGAAGTCGAGAATAGATGTCGTAGGCTCTTTCGCCAAATTGTGATTTTTCTATTACTGTGGGAATAAGCATGGTTTTAAAATTTTTAATTTATAATTTTTCATCCAGCACTCAGATATTTCCATTAGAGATTTTGTTTAAATATATATCAACATAATAAATTGATACTTATTTATAAATAAAGATGTCTGAGTGCTGGATTAATTTTTAAACAATGATTAAATTTTTCAATTTTTAAATGACGACGAAAAGCTTCGCTTTTCGTCGTCATTGCGAACGAAGTGAAGCAATCCAGAAAAATTAATAATTATTTAGAAATATAACAGTTTTGGGGGGAAGTATAAAGTCTTGACTTGCTGGGGTTGTTGTATTATTGTTTTGGGAGGAAATAAATCCACAATAAAAACATTAGGAGGAGATAATGAAGAAGCAGGTAATGACGATCATTTATAAGGAAGAGGGTGAAGATGAAGAGGTTGTCGGTATTCGGTGTGTTGGTGAAGGGGAATTAGACGAAGCTCTTGAGAATGTTACCTGTTTATTGAATCTTCTGACTGATCCCCCAGCCATTGTTTCTGATGTTGCGAGAGATCTTCATCGAGAAGAAAAAGAAATCCTTTCTTCGCTTCGGGAAATGCTTGAAAAAATTGATTCCTTTTGTGCAGATCGTGATAGATCCGCTGGAGTACTGGATAAGCTTATTGAGCTTACTTTTCTTTCTGGTATGAAAAAAGGTTTTCAGCTGAAGGAAGATTATCCAGATATATCAATAGATGATGATTCTGTGAGGCGTGTCATTATGTGCCAATAACCCACAAGAAAACCCGCAGTTTTCTTGTGGGTTTTCTTTTTGCTATCAGCTATAAGCTATTGGCTATCAGCTTTAAATTTCGTCGTCTTACACCTCTCTCCTTTCTCCTCGTTTAAACTTCTTGAGATTCAAGAAGTTTAAAAACCTCGTCATTCGCAATCATCATCTTTACATAAATTTCTACATTTTCTCTTTTGGCATTTTTGTATTGAGACATCAACATATCAACATTTTTCTTTACCTGAGTTTCGTCTGGTAAAATTTTTTCGTCCAATGAAATCTGGTTTAGAACCAATTGTCCTTTTACTCTGTTTTCTGCGTCGGCTCGCCACTCTTTTTTCAAATCATCCTCTGTCTTTTTTATTTGTTCCAGATACTTTTCAAAATTAAGCCCCATTCTGCCGATACTGTCTCTCATTTCTGCAATCATTTTTCGCAATTCTGAATCAACCAATATTTCTGGCAAGTCTATCTCGGTTTCTTTTATAATATTTTCCAAAATAGCCAATCTTCTACTTTCTTTTTGTTTGTGTTCTTTTTCGTGTTTGATATTTTCTTTTAATTTGTTTTTGAAATCCTCAACATCTTTGAAATCACCAATGTGTTTAACGAATTCGTCATTTAATTCGGGCAAATCTTTTTCCAAATCTTTTTCGGTTACTTCTGCTCCGTCTTTTTTGATATGTTTGTGAGATTTTTGGATTTGTTCAATAGTTTTATTTATTTCTTCTTCTGTCGCGTCGGTTGATTCGGTCTTTTTCTCCATCTCTTTTTTGGCGATTTTTTTGTAATCTGCCAATTCAAATTTTGGCATTACAGCAACTTTTACTTTAAATTCAAAAGGATTGTCTTTTGCCAATTTTGTTATTGTTACCTGAGGAGAAGTGATTGCATCAATTTTGTTCATTAATAAAATATCTACATAAGCATATCCAAATGTTATTTCTGCCATTTCATTTAAAATTGCCATTTCACCAATTTTTTCAATCAAAATTTTCTCAGGAATTTTTCCTTCTCTAAAACCATCTATTTTTATTCCTGCCCCTGCTTTTTCCACTGCCTCTTTTCTAAATTTTTCCAATTCTTCAAAAGGAATAGACCCAGTTATTTCAACCTCGGAATTTTTTAGTTTTTCTATTTTTACGTCAAATTTAATCATCTTTTTTTAGTTATAATCCGAATGCTACGAATTATATCCGAATACCTCGAATTACGAATTATCCGAATTATTTGCAGTGTTTGGATTATTTTATATTTTTAATACTTAATTAGATTCTAATACTATAAAAAATATGGGAAAAAGTCCAACAGGCGAGTAGTAAGGAGTAAGGGATAAGGATTAAGTAGAGTTTCGGTATATCGCATGCTTGACGGGGTGTATTTTGTTTTGTTATATTTCGGGTAGATTTAGTTTGGTTGAAATGATAATCATAACAATGGAGGAAATGGTGAGAGAAATGGTTGAGCAGAAAAATCTTTTTGAAGCGATAGTTCCTTTATGGTTGGGTGTGATGTTTGCATTGGTTCTTTTTGTCAGTGTCAGCAATCTTTGGTGTGGACTTCAAATGACAGGGGAAGGGTTTTTGATTAATTCTCTCGCTTTTATCGTCATGATGTCTGCGTTTTTTGTTTCTATTTTTCTTTTTTTTCTTGTTTCCATTTCAGATTGGAAGCTTTGGAAATTGGGATTTTTAGAACCAGCTTATACTCTATTTTTTCTCTTGGCTGTTTTGGGTATATTGTTTGGTTTTTTTGATCAATATCTTATTTTTGCCATTTCCTTTATTGTTATTTTTCTCGGATTTCATATTAATATCAATAACCGCTTTCGCTATCTTTGTGGTGATTATAATATTGTTAGTTTTGGAGTTTCTCATTGGGTTGAAGAACACAAACCAACAATAGCTTGAAATCAAAAAGCCGTTCGTCTTAGACGAACGGCTTTTTTAAAACAAAAAATTGCCCATTCGGGCAATTTTTTGTTTTGGTTCTATAATTTTATTATTGAGCCAATTCATCAGCAACACCTCCTAGGTCAGCGTCTAGATTTGTGTCTACTGCGCCTAGATCAGCTTCTATATCAGCTGTTTCTTCTGTTGTTGTAGCTGTTTCTTCTGTGTTCATTGTATCGTCTCCATTCTTATCCAATTTTTGTCCCCAGAAATAAAAACCTCCCAACACAAGAATAATAACAACGATTATTATTCCCACGATTGAACCTGTTGACTTTTGGTTGTCACCCATATTTGATTCAGGATTTGCTCCTTGATTCATTGTATCTTCCATATTGTTTTAAATTAAATTATTAATTAATAATGCATTTTATACTACTATTTGATTTTATCCAAATAATTAGTTTTAAATGGTTTTTTGTTTTCTTGCCTACTGAGTGTTTGTTGTTGTCGCTGTTGGAGTAGTCGTTGCTGTTTCTGTTGTGGGCTCTATCTTAATAGACGCCTTTATTGATGCAATTACATCAATTAGACTCTTGTGTGCCTCTTGAATTGCTGTTTTTGCTGTATTTGCTAATTCTTTTGCTTTTTCATAAGCTTCTTTTGGATTTTCAGAATTCAAGATTGTTGCCAATCCGGCTGTCATATTTTGAATAGCTGTCTTTGCGGCATCAATCTTTGGTTGAACAAGATTTAGCAATTCTTTTGATTTAGTCATATCAATTCCTCTTTCCTCCATTGTTGTAATTCTTTCTGTGATTTTTGCTTTTATCTCAGTAAGTTTTTCAATAACATTTTCAAAACGAGCTACTATTTTTTCGTTTTGAATTCGCACTCTTTCTTTTAATTGAGCCGTTAGTCTTTGTTGAATAAGATTTCTTTTCTCTTCTTGTTTTTGTCTATTCAAGTCTCTCGTTGTTGTTGAGGCGTTTGTAGTAGAAGCATTTGTTGTTGTAGATTTTAGCTGGTCTTTGTTTTCTCTATATCTTTCTTTTAGCTCGTTCAATTTTTGTTGATAAGTGTCTCTAATTGTTTTTCTTTTTTCAACTTCAATCATGTTTTGTTTTCTAATAGCGTTTGTTGAAGTAGTTGTTGATGTTGCGTTTTCTTCTGCGAAAACTGTGATCCCCAATGACATGACAAAGGTCATAACCAATAGGGAAGTAATAATTTTTTTCATAATTTTTTAAAAGTTTATTTTTTATAAGATTTGATAATTGTCAACGGACAAACACGAAAAAATAACGATTTTTTCGTATCACCAATAATTATACAAGAAAATGAAAATATTGTAAAAATACTTGTTGATAAATAAAGACAAAAACAAAAATTGACCGGAGTCTTGCTCTGGTCAATTTTTGTTTATTCTTCGGTTTTTTCTGTTTCTTCTGTGTTTGTTGTTTCGGTATCTTCTGTTTCAACCACTTCTTCTACTTCTTTTTCTCCCTCTTTTACTTCTGGTTCCGGTTGTTTTCTTTCTCTTTTTTCCAAATCTACTCCACCAACACCTTTGATATCAATTTTCCAACCTGTTAATTTAGCAGCCAATCTTACATTTTGTCCACCTTTTCCGATTGCCAATGATTGCTGGTCTTCGGATACTTCAACCGTTGCTGTTTTTTCGTCTTCGTTTAGTGTGATACTCATTATCTTTGCAGGAGACAAGGCGTCTTCTATATATTTTTGAGGATCTTCTGACCATTCAATGATGTCTATTTTTTCTCCTCCCAGTTCGCTCATAATTGTAGAAACCCTGACACCTCTTTGCCCTACAAGAGAACCAATTGGATCAATATGTTCATCGTTTGAATAAGCAGCTACTTTTGAACGAGAACCTGCTTCTCTCACAATTCCTTTGATTTCAACAACTCCGCCAGCGATTTCTGGTGCTTCTATTTCAAATAGTTTGTAAAGAAATTGAGGATGGGTACGGGACAATTTCAAGAATACGCCTTTTGGACTTTCTTCAACTGAATATAGATAAGCACGGATTCTTTCGCCTTGTTTGTATCTTTCGCTTCTGATTTGTTCTTCGTAAGGCAAAATACCTGTTGCTCTACCCAAATCAACGAAAATATTACCTCTTTCTATTCTTTGGACTGTTCCGCTGATAATATCACCTTCTTTTGAGCCAAATTCTTTGAAAACAGAAGACTTTTCAGCTTCTCTAATTTTTTGAATGATTGTTTGCTTGGCTGTTTGAGCGGCGATTCTTCCAAAATCATCTTTTTCTTCCAATGGGAAAATAATTTCGTCATTTAGAGCGACACCTTTTTTAATTCTTTGGGCGTCTTCTATCATTATGTGTTGTTCAGGATTAAATCTTACTTTTGTATCTTCTCCTTCTGTTTCTTCTACTATTTCTTCTTCTTCGCCTTCTTCAATTTCTGGTTTAAGCATTGATTCGTCCACAACGATTTTTACTTGTGAAAATTCTGTTTTTCCAGAGTTTAAATCCGTTTTTGCTCGGATTATTTGGCCTTTTTTACCGTATTCTTTTTTGTAGGCGCTCGCCAAAGCCATCTCGATTGCCTCGATGATTTTTTCTCTTGGAATTCCTTTTTCTTGTTCCAGTTCGTCTAGAACAGCGTTTATTGTTTTTAAATCTAACATGTTTTTTGTAGCTGACAGCTGATAGCTGATAGCTTATAGCAAAATTTGCAAAGCAAATTTTTACTATTGGCTATCGGCTATAAGCTATTAGCTTTGTTTTTATTATTTTTTTAAAAAAACGAGTCCGCCTTTTGGGCGAACTTATCCGATATAAAAACGATAGCATATTATTCAAGAGAAAGCAACTGCATTTATTGGATGTGTAAATTTTATATTTTAAATTGTAATTTTTAATTTTGAGATTTAAATTTTCAATTTTTATCCAGCACTCAACTTTTTTCTTTAAAGAAAAAAGTTGAGTGCTGGATTTGCTATCCACACAATGCCTTTATTTATGCGGTCAGTGGTATACAATATAAAGATATATTATTAGGTTTATTTTATTTATAAATAAAAATTATGAAATCAACATTTGTTAAGTTTTTGATGTTGACCATTTTGCTCTCAGGAATGGTCAGTTTTGGAACACAGCTTTTTGCTGTAGAAGTTCCGGAAGAAAATAGTTTTGGTGATGACACAGAAGGTGTCACTGTAAATTATGCAGGGGAAACAGTTCCTTATGTTCCCGAAGTAGAAGTGAATATAAAAGATGTTTCTTTTGATCAGGCAAATAGAAAATTGAGTGTTCAGACAGATATCAAAAATAATACTGCCAATTATTTGGATGATTTGGAATATGTGATTGAAATAAGAAGAGGGGATGCATTGGCCGAAGAAGGATATATTTTTTCAACGACAGAACACACATATCAAGAAGTAAAAAACTTGGGAAAACTTGCTCCTAACGCCGTTTCGACAAAAATATTGTCTATTGATGTTCCAAAAAATATTGAGACAGGAAATTATTTTGTCCAAGTTTTTGTTAATGACAAAAACTTAAAATTTCAAAATGTTGATTTCATAGAAGAACCTATCTTGTTAAATGGAACAGGAGGAAGACTTTCTGGATTAAAAATGTATTTCTATACAACTACTTATGGAAAAACTGCCCCTATGGTGGGACTTTCTACTACACCAGAAGACAAGCCTCTTATCTTGATTCCATTGGATGAAAATGTTGGTGTGGATGCTTATGTAAAGTCGGCAAGGGTGATGAAATACGAAATGGATATTTATGATACTTTGGGAGAAAAGAAACTGATTGTTTCTTCAAAAGGTGACCTTGCAAGAAAGGTTGTTGATGGGCAAGATTCTCTTTTTGTAGAAATTGATACTGCAAGTAACGAAGTTTTGAAAAAAGGCGGTCCTTTTGAAATAAAATTCTCTTTGGTTAATGATAAAGATGAAATCTTGTTTACAAGAAATTTGAGATGGTTAGTTGAATATGGCCAGTTGATTGCTCGTATTATGAATGTTGATTCACCAAGAAATTTTTACAAGAGTGGTGACAAATTGGAGGTTTCTTCCGAAATCGTTTCTATCAATGGAAAAGGAAATTCTATTATAGCTGAATTGCATTTGATTGGAAGCTGGGGATTTGATCAAACTTTTTCAAAACAAGTTTCTTTGGACGAATACGGAGGAAAAATTGTTTTTGATGACGCTGTTTCTCAAAGAACAAAATTGAAAGAAATGAATTTGGTTGTTAAAGACGCAAAGACAGGAGACGTTTTGGATAGTTACAGTATGGATATCAAATATTTCAAAAAGTATGGTGTAAAAAACTATGACATGTATATACTGATTGGGCTATTAATCATTTTGGTTGGTATTTTCGTTTACTTGAAAAGAAAAGGAAAAATTGATTTGGCAGTGATGATTATGATGGTATTTATTCCTGCTGTTATGTTTTTTGGAGATTATCAAAAAACAGAAGCGATTTGTGCTTGTGCAGGAGGTTCTCCAACAGCAACATTTTGGGTGTCCAGAGAGCCTGTTACTCCTACTTGTGGAGGAACTGCAATAATGGATGTTACGCTAAGGGTGGTTTGTGGAGCCTGTGTAAATGGTTTACAAGCAAAGATAACCGATAACGCTGGAGGTATAAGTATTATTGATTATGGACACGAAGTAAATCCAACTAGAGTACATAGGGTGGTGAAAACAATATCAACTAGTCCGACATTAATTTCTGCAACGGCAAAGTTTACCCAAAATGGATGTCACTGTTGTCCAAGACCCGGAATTGGAGATTTGTGTCAGGGGTTGCCAGTCATAAACGGAGCGATGTGTCCAATTGATGTTTTGATAGGGACACTTAGTCGTTCAGTAAGTTGTAACTTGCCCGGAGATTGTGGTGCAAGAAATGCTCAAAGAGATGGGAATTATCTAGCAACAGAAACCTCATGGCCAGCTAATAGTAGTTGGTGTACGTTGGGAACTCCTTCGGGAACTCCAACAAGATTTCCAAATCCAGGACAGACAGTTTGGTGGAGTTGTTTACCAATTCCTCAGGGAACTGGTTTGGGTGACACTTGCTCTGCAGCCAGAGCAAATGTTAGTGTAATTTGTGGAAATGGAATAAAAGAAGGAACAGAACAGTGTGACGACGGAAACACAACAAGCGGAGATGGATGTAGTAGTGTTTGTGCGATTGAAAGATCAGGAAATATTGTTTGTGGAAATGGAATAAAAGAAGGAACAGAACAGTGTGACGACGGAAACACAACAAGCGGAGATGGATGTAGTAATAATTGTATGATTGAGAATGGTGGAGATTGTGGAACTGAATGTACTCTTGGATGTCCTCAAAATTGTCCAGAAGGATGTGGAACAGATTATATTTGCGGAGCCGGAGAAAATGCTAATACTTGTCCAAAAGATTGTGAGCCAGAATGTGAAAATGGTGTTTGTGAACAAGGGGAAGGAAGTCTTTGCCCACAAGATTGTGGGGAACCAATAGGCGAGACAAATTCTTTCTGTGGAGACAATGTATGTAATTCAAACGAGAATTTCTTGAATTGTCGTTTGGACTGCGGTTCGAAGATCATTGAGTTTTAATAGATTTTATAGAAAAAACGGGTTTCTGTAAGGAAATTCGTTTTTTTGTTGTCCACATATAGAATTCTTTTTTTTTTGCTTGTGCTACTATTTATAATATAAATTAATTTATTAAAAATTATGAAAGCAACATTTTTTAAAAAACTTTCAATTCTCTCAATTTTATTTTTGGGAATTGTTCTGAGTGGTTTTTCTTTTGCATTAGCCGAAGAATTGGACGGTATTTCTGTTAATCAAAACGGAGAGGTCGTGCCCTATGTTCCAGACGTTTCGTTAATCTTGAAAGAAGTGACTTTTGACGAAGTAAACAGAAGATTAAATGCTCGTGTAGAAATAAAAAATACCACAAGTAACTTTCTTGATGATTTGGAGTATTCTATGGAAATTATGAAGGGAGACTCTTTGGTAGAAAATGGTTATTTGTTTGGAAATACAGAATTTACCTATAGAGAAACAAAATCATTTGGCAAATTGGCTCCGAACGAAGTAACAAATAAAATTTTGTTTATAGATATCCCAAAAAATATAGAGACATCAAATTATTTTGTTCAAATATTTGTTAATGATAAAAATTTAAAATTTCAAAATGTTGCTTATACTGAAACTCCTATGGTTTTGAAGGGAACAGGAGGAAGACTTTCTGGGTTAAAAGTATATTTCTTTTCTGATAATTTTGGAAAAACGTTTCCCTCTGCTGGTCTTTCTACCAGATTAGAAGAATCTCCTAAATTGATGGTTCCATTGGATGAAAACAAATCGGTGGATGAATATGTAAAAAGCGGAAGAAAACTTGATTATCGTTTGGTAATCACGGATACAATGGGAGATAAAAAAGTTGTATTTACAGGAGAAGGATCTTTTGAGAGGGGCGTTCTTGCAGAGCAAGATTCTGTTTTTGTTCAGATAAATGCAAGTAATGATGATTTGAAAAGAGGAGGGTCTTTTGATGTTGGGCTGAGCCTTGTTGATGACAAGGGCGAAGAAATTTTTAGAAAAAATGTGCGTTGGCTTGTTGAGTATGGTCAGTTGATGACGCGTATTTTAAGCGTAAGTTCTGGAAAAAATTATTATAAGGCGGGAGAAAATTTGGATGTTGTGGTTGAAACAGCTTCTTTTAATGGAAAAGGAAAAACAATTTTGGCAGAATTGAGTATCGTGGGCAGTTGGGGTTTTAAAGAAACCTACACAAAGGAAGTATTGATGGAAGAATATGAAACAAAATTTGCTTTTGATAATCCTGTCTCAAAGAGAGTAAAGGTGAAAGAAATGAACTTGGTTGTGAAGGATAAAGAAACAGGAAGTGTTCTTGATACTTATAATTTAGATATAAATTATTTTAAGGTTTATGGAAATGACAGTTATTTGTTTATTTATATTTTCTTTGGAATTCTTGTTTTGCTTGTGGGAATTTTCTTTTATTTAAAAAAGACAAAAAAGTTTGGGCTGTTTATGGTTCTTGTTTTGTTCGGAATGATAGGAACTTTTTTTGCGAACTATCAAAAGACTGAAGCTGTTGACGTTTGTGCTTGTGCGGCTGGGATGCCCTCTGCCCAGTTTTGGGTATCAAGGGAACCGGTTGTCCCAACTTGTGGAGGAACCGCCTATATGGATGTCTCTTTAAGAGTTTATTGTAGTGCTTGTATTAATGGTTTGGAATCAACAATAACAAACAATGCGGGAGGAAGTTTGGTAACTGATTATGGGCACGTTTCGGATCAAACTGTTGTGCATAGGGTAACAAGAACTATTTCAACTAGTCCAACAACAATTTCAGCGACAGCAAAATTTACCAGAAATGGATGTCATTGTTGTTCTTCCACCGTAAGAACAAATCTTTGTGCACCTGGGTCAGTTAATGGGGCGATGTGTCCTATTAATGTAACAATCGGAACATTGAGTCGTTCTGTAAGTTGTAATTTGCCAGGAGATTGTGGGGCAAAAACTGCACAAAGAGATGGAAACTATCTTTCATCCGAAACAGCATGGCCTGTGGGGAGCGCTTGGTGTAGGTTGGGAACACCGTCTGGAACACCTGCTACATTTCCGACACTTGGACAAACAGTATATTGGAGTTGTTTGCCAATTCCACAAGGAACTGGTTTGGGAGATACTTGTTCTGCTTACAGAGCTCCAATAAATGGAACTTGTGGAAATAGATCAGACAATTATTCACCTACTGTTGCTCCTCCTTATCCTATAACAACAACGGCTTGGCCAGCAGGATCTACTTATTGTACGACCGGAACAAATTCTGCTTCTCCAGCTTTTCCTACATATGGAAATACTGTTTATTGGAATTGTAATGGATCGGGTACAGGAGCAACAAACGCAAGTTGTTCTGCTTCTCGAGACCCTCTTCCTGTCGGAGAGGGTAGATGTGGAGACAAAGACGGAACATATGCCTACACAGAAACTAGTTATCCTGTCGGAAGTGATTGGTGTTTAGAAGGAACAGAAGGAACATTTTCTCCATCAGCAAAATTCCCTGATCAAGGAGAAATGGTGACATGGAAATGCGATTATTATGGATCAATAGCCAATTGTTCAGCTTATCGAGAAACTCCTCCGACCGTTGGTTGCGGAAGCAGAGATACTTATAGAGCAGGAACTTATCTTTCAACAGAAACTAATTGGCCTGTGGGTAGCAATTGGTGTCAGTTTGGAACAGCAAGTGGTACCCCGACTGATTTTCCAGAATGGAATTCTTCAGCATCTTGGGCTTGTGTGAATGGAGTTGATTCAATTACATGTACTGCAAACAGACAAGGACCGGGTGGATGTATGCCAGGAACTTGTGATGTAAGTTGCGGAACCTTAGCAAGAGAATTTTCTTACGAAACTTTGACATGGCCTGATGGAAATTGGTGTTTGATAGAGACCACTGAATTTGACCCAGATCCAAACCCGGTATCATTTCCAGACAGTGGGGGGATATCAAATTGGTTGTGTGAAATGGGTCTAGGGTCTGCAAGTTGTTCGGCGACTCGTTCAAATATTCCAACAGGGGACGGTGATTGTGGAGTAAATGAAAGAGATTATTTGTTGGAAGAAACCGATTGGCAAGATCCGTCTGGCGGTTGGTGTTTGGGAGGTGTAAGAGACTCTACTCCTGCTTTCCCCAGCGCTGGAAATAGTGCTACTTGGAATTGTCAGGGGACTTTGTCTACTGATACTTGTATAGCGGAACATTTGACTAGTGGTTGTGGAGATAGAACATGTTCTGCGGAAGAAGTTGGAATTTGTTTTGCAGATTGTTGTGGAAACGGAAGCTGTGATTCGAATGAAAATTTCCTAAATTGTCCAAATGATTGTGATTCCAAAGTAATAGAATTTTAAATTAAGACTTAATATCAAAAAAGGCGGAACCGTAGGTTCCGCCTTTTCGTTTGCTTGTGCAAGGTTATTTTTTACCAGCCGACAAGATCGCCGGCAGGTAGTAAAGAACACTCTCTCTCTTTTCTCTGTTTGCCGAGCACTGAACGGAAGTTCCGTTCTCGCTCTCGGCACAGATCCAAGAGGATGTTTCCCCCATTTCTGGAAATGTTGGTGTGTTATCGGATGATCCGTGTTCACACCAAAGACTTCCCGACGGCCAGCTCTTTTCGTGGCTAGCATAGGTGTTTGCTCGATCTCCACACTTCGCCGGTGGAGTGTAAATTTTTATAGTCGGGTCTCCTCCAAGCTGTGCGCATCCCGTGTCAATACACTCAGGAAATACCAGCCCAGCATTGTTGAACGCATCACCTATCATATCCCCATTGCCGAGCCCGTTAAAGATCTCGGTTAGAAAAGGAAGTGAGTGGTTCAGGCAATCAAGACACGCCGGTGATGCCAAATCAACAAAACCGACCATTGCCTTTGTTGTAGAGGCAAACGTTCCAGGACCCTCGTCCTCCATGGTAGTACAACCATAGGCGATAAGAATATCAGACAAAGGAAGAGCTGTCGCCGGAATCCATGTATCGTCACAGGTCGTTTTGAAACTGGCTGGACCAGCACTGTGCCCCGCATTAAACACGAACGATGCACCCCCCTGTGGAACAGACGACAAAATGGTCTGCTCATTCGGTCCAACAAGAACCGTCTTGGGTGAACCAATCCTGTCTGCAAACAGTTCAGCCTCTTGCCTAAAAGGCCACCACAGATCTGAACACTCAGAAGTGTTCGGATCCAAACCTTTCGCAGAAATGATGAAACTATTCCCAACTTCCCCAGACACCGCAACCCTACAAGAGAGGGTCACAAAAATGAAAAATAACAAACCTACTTTTTTCACGAGACACCTCCCTTTTATTTTGTATTTTTTGTATAGAAAAGATTTACTACCACTATAAATCTTTACAAGTCTACCTATAATAGTAGCACAGGTTTTTGAAAAAATCAAGGTCACGAATTAGATAACGAAAAATCTAACCATGAGATCTATCGTTAGATAACGAAAAATAATACCATGGCGTGTATATGAAAATGCAAACGCATCTTTATTAAAAAATTTGATAATCTGTTTTTTTAAAATGTGCATGACTTTGAAACGGTCGTCAATTTTATACACATTACATATATATTACACATGTATATAACACAAATATTCTTTTACTCAATTTATACGGTCGTATGGATTGAGTAAAGAGTATTTGATGAATTGAGAATATAAAAAATGTTTAAACTTTTTGCGGTCGCAATATTTTTAAACATTATTTTATTAGTTATGTTACTAAAGACAAATAATCTTAAACTTTTCACGACCGTGAGAAGTTTAAGATTGTTTGTTTATAAACAAATGTTTATAAACTTTTTTTTCTGTGTGATAAAATATAAAGATCGGA
>JAQTWD010000008.1 GCA_028689435.1 Minisyncoccota bacterium
CCTAGACACGCAAATCAAATGATAGCGAGTCGTGCGGTGTTATTGGTATATACCAATTCCACCACCTCGGCATTTTATTAACATCCCTTTAGCCTAGACACGCAAATCAAATGATAGCGAGTCGTGCGGTGTTATTGGTATATACCAATTCCACCACCTCGGCTTATTTCAAATTTAAAATTTAAATTCATCCAGCACTCAGACATCTTTATTTATAAATAAGTATCAATTTATTATGTTGATATATTTAAACAAAATCTCTAATAGAAATATCTGAGTACTGGATAAAAAAATTAAAAATGACAATTAAAAATTTAAATCTTTAAATTTAAGTAAGGATATAATAACTAAATTTCTCCAAAAAATCAATCGCTCGAATTAGACTGCCAGGCATATTTTTTATATTCAATTGAATACTTGAATAGTTTTTGTAGAAAATATAATTTACCATAGACAAATGCTCATACTTGTTAATTTGTCGTGTTTATGTAAGATATATTCAGGTTTGTTTACATTAACAGTTTAGAGAGAGGTGGACATGAAACTCAAAGGAAGATTGTTGTATATGGGCTGGCAAAATTTGCCATGGAAATTAATGACAAAAGAAGGCGAAGTAAACCTTTGGCCGTTTGTGGATGATTTTTTCAAGTCAATTGATGGCAAGCGAGTAAAACATGATCAAACACATGATTTTTATATGTTATCGTCTGATGAATCGTCCGATTTTAGTATGAAGTACGTTCCAGGAACATATATTTTTACTGAAAAAATCAACGGTTTTGGATTTTCAAATATCCATGCTTATTCTGACCATATCCTCACATATCTCTCGGGTAGAATGATAGAGATAGATATTGAAAATGGAAAACAAATAAAATTTTCTGCCGATGCTTCGGAAGACGTTTTCGGAGTTTATTTTACCTCTGGTAATTCATGCAAAGTTTCGGAAGGAGCTGAAAATACCATCTGTAAAATTGGCCAGAATGATTGTTGTGTTTTTCTTTCAGTTGGTAGAGGTGGTTTTCATTGTGAAAAATTTAACAGTCATTTTGCACGGATGTTACTTGATCGTTTAGCAAAGGGAAATATTTTGGCAAGTCGTATAGGAAATTGTACTGTTCTTGGACGCAAAGAAGAATGTGAAATTATCACTTGTGACAGTGAATAATAATGAGGCGCGTGTAAGCGATTACACACGCCTTTTTGTTTTCCACCATATCTCCCCAAAAAATTTCGGTGTCAAAAAATTATATGTTAAACTTACAAAAGTAATCTAGATAATACTTTACAAACTTTATGGGCTTTAGAAACTTTTAACTTAATTCTCATGTCAAAATTTCAAAATGATTCAATCTTTTGGATTGAAGTAGAAAAAATAAAACCAAATCCATATCAGCCAAGAAAAGAATTTAGCGAGGACAAGCTTAAGCTTTTGGCGGATTCAATTCGTCAGTACGGAGTTCTTCAACCTCTTGTTGTAACACGATACGAAATACAAAAACCAGACGGCGGTCTGATGGCAGAATATGAATTGATCGCAGGAGAAAGAAGATTGCGAGCATCAAAATTGGCGGGTTTGTCACAAGTGCCGGTCATCATTAGAGAAGGAGATCAAGACGAAGGGGCAAAACTTGAATTGGCAATTATTGAAAACTTGCAAAGAGAAGATCTTAATCCAATAGATAGAGCGTTAGCTTTTTATAGATTAACAGAAGAATTTGGTTTCAAACACAACGAAGTTGCAAAAAAAGTAGGAAAGAGTAGGGAATATGTTTCAAACAGTTTAAGACTTTTGACACTTCCGGATGAAATGCAAAAAGCAATTTCCGCAGGACAAATCACCGAAGGGCACGCGAGACCAATTTTGATGTTGAAAGATAGACCAGAAGAACAAGATACTTTGTTTAAAGAAATTGTTTTTAAAAAATTGACAGTTCGTGATGCAGAGGCAATCGCAAGAAAAATTGCTCACGACAAAATCAGAAAAAGATATCTTCCACCTGATCCAGAGATGGTAGAATTGGAGGGACAATTGTCAGAATCTTTGGGTACAAGAGTCCAAATTGAAAGAAGGGAAGTCGGAGGCAAATTAACGATAGATTTCTTTTCTAACGAAGATTTGAGAAAAATTTTAGAACTTGTTCACTCAAACGAAAAGAAAAATCCTTATGAAATGTTGGATAATTACATAAAGACAAACGGAATTGTTGAGACAGTTTCCGAAGGTAATGATTTGAATGTTGTTGCAGAAAATGTTGTCACAGAAAATATTGCCACAGAAGAAGAAACAATGATCCCAACAGAAGAAGAAAAAACAATGATAGAAAAAACAGATTGGGAAAAGGACGATGTTATGGCGGAGAGTGTCCCAGATCAACAGTCAAAAGAAGACGAAGACGATTTGTATTCAATAAAAGATTTTACGATATAAACTAAAAATACCGAGGTCCAACCTTGGTATTTTTAGTTTTAAAAATTCAAGATTTAAGTTAGAATTAAATCATTAAAAATTTATGCAAGACGAAGAACAAATAGAAATAACCGAACACAAAATAAAACATTTAGAATTTATTCAAGGTATTATAGAAAGGACCGTTAAAAACTCTTTTCTATTAAAAGGGTGGTGCTTGACTGTTTTGTTTGCTTTGATGACTTTATCAACGGAGCCAGAATTTTCAAAGAGATTGTTTTATGCTGTTGTTTTATCTTTTTACTTTCTGGATACTTATTTTTTGTATCAAGAAGAAAGATTTATTGATTTATATAATTATGTCAGAAAAAAGACAGGGACAGATTTTTCTTTAAAGGTTAAAAAGCCTTCTCCAAAAGCGCTTTGGAACGCTATTTTTTCATTTAAAAATGCATTCTTTTATTTTATAATTGCTCTCATTGTATATTTTATACATTTTTAGTTACAAAAAATACAGAAACTTTGAATTACGAAATGTCGTGGATCGCTTCACTTCGTTCGCGAAGACGAACAGCCAAAGGCTGTTCGTCGACGAATTTCCAAAGGAAATTCGTCTTTGCGAGCCGAAGGCGAAGCAATCCAAAAAATACATTTCGTAATTCAAAAACAGGGACTTAAGTCCCTGTATTTTTTATAATCAAATATTTAAAATCTTAAATCTGACAAAAACTTTTTCAACTCTGCTCCTTTTATTTCTCTATATTGCCCGGGTTTTAAATTTCCAAGTTTTATACTCATCACACGGATTCTTTTTAGACTTACCACTTCAAGGTTTAAAGCAGAACACATTCTTCTGATCTGATGTTTCTTTCCTTCGGTCAATATGATGTGAAATTCTCTTGGGGAAACTTTTTTTATTTTTGCAGGTTTGGTTCTGTATTTATCAATAATTACTCCTCCTTCTATTTTTTTTATCGCATCAATGGATAATCTGTGATTTACCTCAACAAGATATTCCTTTTCATGGTTTTCTTCTGGGTTTAAAAGAGCGTTAGTGATTCTTCCATCATTAGTCAATAGAATCAGTCCTTCAGATTCTTTATCCAACCTTCCTAATGGAAAAACCTTTTTTGGATATTTCAAGATATCTTCAATACTTTCTTGGTCCTCTTGTGGGTCGTGAGTTACGATACCGCGGGGTTTGTTAAATGCTAAATAAACCCGATTCTCGGCGATTTGTTCTACTTTTTTACTTATTTCCACTTTATCTTTTTCGTCTATTTTTTGACCAATTAGAGCAGTCTTTCCGTTTATTTTGATTTGACCTTTTTCAATCAGTCTGTCCGCTTCTCGGCGACTACAATATCCTTTTAAAAAAAGATAACGGTTTATTCTGATGGGGTATTCTATTTTTTCCATAAGTGTAATATTAGCATAAAAAAGACCTGTTTGGCTCGGGGGAGCCAAACAGGTCTTGGAACGACAACTATATTTTTGCAATTAAAATTCGGATACTGTTTGGGTCTAATGAATAGATTTTCCCTTCACTGAAAATTTCCCCGTCACTGCCAATGATTATTTCTTTAGGGGTTCCCTTAGATTTAAAATATTCATAAACAAAAGTACTATTGAATGTCGCAATTTGTCCTGATTCTTGTAGTTTTTTTGAATCTGTTATAAGAGAGTAATAGGTAACTGTCTGTCTCTTCTTTGTATTTTTACACTCGAAGTATGTTCCATTGAGTGCAGAGAGAAAAATAGAACAATCTCGGCAGACTTTCAAAATCTTTTTTTCCCAATTTCCTTCAAATAATTCTTCGTTACCGTCCTCTCCTACAGGACGGTCTGTTTTAAATATGAGAAAAATTTGATCATCAGTTTTAAATTGTTTTCCACACCCTTCACAATTGGTAATGATAATGTTGTCTTTCAAATATTTTAATAAACAATCCGCTCTATACTGCATATATTTTTTTACAGCAATTCGGATTCTTTCTTGAATTTTTTTGATTTCTGTTTCGGCGTCATTATTTATCTTTTGTATTCTGCCTTTTTCTTGTTCTAAATATTCAATTAATTCCATTTTGTCCACTGAGCACCTCTTTTGTTCAATTTAACAAAGACATATGTGTTTCCGATATGAATATACATCAAATTGTAATATTTAGTCAATGATATAAATTTGTTGTTAAATTGTGTTAAAATTATAAATAAATAATTATGAAGGCTTTAAAAACAAAAATTTTAACTGTTAGAAGTTGGGCAGAGAGAAATGAGAGGTATTTAGTACCTGCTTTTTTCATTGGTGGTTTGATTTTTGACAATCTGACATTGACCAGAATTGATAGAGTTTTTGACAATGTTATACTGCTCGGCTATTTGTTTATTGCGACGGCGAGTATTATTTTGATAAATCTATTTCAAGTAAGAAATATTGAAAACAAATGGAAGAGTTTTTTACTGCTTTTGACTCAGTTTGCTTTTGGAGGTTTGTTTAGTGGTTATGTGATTTTTTATACCAAGAGCGCTTCTCTTGCTTCCAGTTGGATTTTCTTGCTTGTCATATATGCGTTGTTTATAGGAAACGAAAGATTTAGAAAATATTACAATAATTTCAATTTTCAAATAAAAGTTCTTTTCGTCGCGATTTTTTCATATTTGATTTTTTTTGTTCCTGTTGTTTTAAAAAAAATTGGTAGTGGAATATTTTTATTGAGTGGTGTTATTAGCCTGATTGTCATTTATGCGCTCATGTTTTTATTTTTTAAATATATTTCGCATTTGGGTTTGAAGAGAGAAAAGAAATTAACCAGAGATATTTTTTTGATTTTTTTGGCATTTAATTTGATGTATTTTACAAATGTTATTCCGCCTGTCCCTTTGTCTTTGAAACAATTGGAAGTTTATCATTATGTTGAAAAAACAACAGATGGAAACTATTTGGTGAGAGAAGAAAAATTTAATTTTTTGAAAGATGCTTATCGTGATTGGAAAAATGAATTCAACAAAATGAACAACAACAGTCCGGTGTATGTTTATGCTTCTGTTTTTGCTCCAACCGATTTAAATACAGAGATTACTCATATCTGGCAAAGATATGATGAAAAAACTGAAAAATGGATTACCCTAAATGAAGTTACTTACGCTATAAAAGGCGGGCGAGATAGGGGCTACAGAGGCTATACCCTTATGGAGAATGCCATAGATGGTAAGTGGAGAGTTTATGTAAAAAATAGCAAAGGACAGGTATTGGGAAAGATAAAATTTGAGGTAAAGAAAGTTGATAGTGTTGAGTTGGTGACAAAGACGATATAAAAACAAAAAAGATAGAGATTGAGCTATCTTTTTTGCTTATGTGGACCAGAGAATCGGTCACCAGTTCTAAGTAGAAATAAGGAATTTTTAGAATACTATTAAAAGACTAGAGAGGAATCGACCCGCGATTACTAAGTAAATTTTTTCGTACCTCAAAATTTACAAAGTATCGCTGGTCGCGACTCAAAATTATGCTCCCAGCATAATTTTTCCGTCGTTCGATTCCTCTTTGAGACGCACGGAAAATAAAAATCACTGATATTAAAATATCAGTGATTTTTGTTTTTGTGGACCAGAGAGGAATCGAACCCCCGGCCTCCTCAGTGCAAGTGAGGCGCTCTAGCCAACTGAGCTACTGGCCCAAACTCAATACACAGTATTTTATAATAAACCCTTTTAGAAAGCAAACCTTTTTGTAAATTTGCATTTTTAGTTATCCACAGTTAATTGAAAAAGTATTGACAAATTATCTCAATCGGTTAAGATAAAAATGTACTTACTAATCTTCGGGTTAGTAAGTGCGCTGTAGATATAAAATTTCGGTTTTATATCTACATTGTATCCGTAGGTTTTCGGATCTGTGGATACAATGTAGATATTAATTTTCGGATTAATATCTACACTGAAAAAAGTCACTTCGGTGGCTTTTTTCATTTTTGTAAAAATGTAAAAAGCCAGCGACATTTTTTCATTTTTACAAAAATGTAAAAACCCAGCGACATTTTTTCAATTCTGTAAAAATTGTGTTATTATTTTCGGAGTTATAAATTAACCTGCTAACTGTTGCTGTAAGCTATAAGCTGTCGGCTGTTAGCTCAAAAAATATTATGTCACTAAAAGGAATGTTAATGCGAAAAATGTTAAAGTCTCAAATGAAAGGTGTTCCCGAGGCTGAGCAAGAAAAAATATTTAAAATAATAGAAGAAAATCCAGAATTGTTTCAAAAGATAGCCACAGAGGTGCAAGAAAAGATGAAAGGTGGAAAAGACCAAATGTCCGCAACAATGGAGGTAATGGGGAAATACCAATCAGAACTAAAAAATATTTTAGGTTAAAAAAATCCCGCGGTTATCCGCGGGATTTTGTTTGGAGAATTAAATTTTCTCAATAAGATCAATAACAGACATTAATCTTCTCCAGCCATCTCTGACTTCTTCTGCTTTTTCTTCTCGACCCGCTCGCGCCGACTCCAGCATTTTCGTTGTTATGACATACGCCAACCAATCTTCCGTGCGCTCATCAAGTTTGAGTGCCTCTATATTAAACCACTCGGATACTGTAGTTTTTCCTGTTTTCTCGTTGGTTATGTTTATGCAAAGTGCCAAATTTTCTGTATCTTTGAATATTTTTGCAGAAGCTGTATAAGGGCCTTTTCTTGAAATCCCCCAACCATCAAAATCTATCTCTCGTTCTCTGCTCAATTTTTCCTCCTTGTGTTTTATAGAGTTTTTATTTTCCGTTTAAAATATACTCAAGATTTATATTAAAAGCAACTTTATAGACTTTATGAACTTTACACTTTATACTATTGCTTATGTTATCAATCGGAATCGTTGGCTTGCCCAATGTTGGAAAATCTACATTGTTTAATGCTTTGACAAAGAAATCTGTTGAAGCAGCAAACTATCCATTTTGTACCATAGATCCTTCTGTGGGTGTTGTTGCTGTGCCCGATGAAAGATTGGAAGAATTAACTCATTTTTCAAACTCACAAAAGACAATTCCGGCTGCGATTGAATTCGTAGATATTGCCGGTCTCGTAAAAGGTGCTCACGCAGGAGAAGGTTTGGGCAACAAGTTTTTAGCAAATATCAGAGAGGTAGATGCAATCGCCGAAATGGTCCGAATTTTTGAAGATGATAAAATAATTCACGTTGAAGGAAAAATTGATCCATTAGACGATATTGAAGTAATAAATTTGGAATTGATAATGGCGGACTCTCAAACTGTTACAAAGAGATTGGGTAATTTGGAAAAAGAAGTAAAAAGAGGAGACAAGGTAGCAGTAAAAGAAAAAGAAGTATTAAAGAAAGTAGAAACAGCATTGAACGACGGAAAACTTGCTTCTTCTGTCGATTTGGATGAGGAGGAAATGAAGGTTGCAAAGCAAGTACATCTTTTGACAATGAAACCAATTCTTTATGTTTTGAATAAAAAATCAGGAGGAAACAATTTGGATGAAATGGAAGATGATAGATATGACAAATTGATTAAATTTTTTGAAGAGACAAATTCAAAATGGGTGACTGTTGATGCAGAAGTAGAACACGAATTAAAGGATTTTTCTGTTGATGATAAACAAGAATTTAAACAACATTTGGGGGGATCAGCAGATGATATTGATGGCTTGATTAGAGCAGGATATGAATTGTTGGATTTGATTACATATTTTACGACAGGAGAAGATGAAAGTCGTGCATGGACAATCAAAAGAAATTGGACGGCTCCAATGGCGGGGACTGCCATTCACACAGATTTTAAAGACAAATTTATCAAAGCCGACGTGATCAATTGGAGAGATTTGATTGCATCTGGTTCTCTTGCAAATGCTCGAGAAAAGGGTTTGATAAGAACAGAAGGGAAGACTTATATTGTCAGAGACGGAGATGTTATTGAGTTTAAAATATAAGATTTTAAACTCAAATTTTCATTTACCAATTTTTAATTTTCAAACAAAAGAGCCGGATTTTGTCCTATGGCAAAATCTGGTTTTTTGTTGTGTAAAATATCTAATTTCGATATAATTAAGATATTAAAAGGGCTGTCAGACATAGGCTGTCGGCTATAATCTTAAAAAACTACTATGCCAAATTTTTTTACATTGTGGGGCTCACTAACATATTTGCCGATAATAATCGTCATCCTAGTTATTTTTATTCGCCAAGTAAATCAGTATCAAAGAGGTGTTATGTTTACTTTGGGAAAATTTACAGGAATTAAAGAACCAGGATGGAGACTTGTTATTCCTATTTTCCAATCATTGACGAAAGTTGATATTAGAACAAAGGCAGTTGATGTTCCTGATCAAGAGGTGATAACCAAAGATAATATCCCAGTAAAAATCAATGCTGTTGTTTATTACAAAATTAAAGAAGCTTCAAAAGCAATTCTTGAAGTAGAAGATTTTTATTATGCTACTTCGCAGGTTGCTCAAACGACAATGAGAAATTTTGTAGGAGAAAGAAGTTTGGATGATTTGTTACAAAAGAGAGCAGAAATTGCTTTGCAAATAAAAGAAAGAGTGGATGATTTGACTGACCCTTGGGGCATCGATATTGAATCAGTAGAATTGAAAGACGTTATTATTCCAGAAGATTTGAAAAGAACTATTTCAAAAGAAGCCGAAGCAGAAAGAGAAAAAAGAGCAGTTATTATTAAAGCAGACGGGGATAGAATTGCTGCCGACAACTTGGCTCTTGCTGCTCAAAAGCTTTCCTCAGTACCAGGGGCTATGCATTTAAGAACATTACAGGCTATTAACGATCTAAGTTCAGACCAGTCAAACACAACTATTTGGATGATTCCCGTTGAAGCGTTGGAGGCAATAAAAGGATACTCTGATGTTATGAATAAAAAGAATGTTGAGTCAATTATCAACATTAGCAAAAATAAATAAAGGTCGTTTTTATAAAAATAATTATTAACTAATGGTTTGGTGTCTTTCTAAAAACTAAAGACTAAAAACTAAAAACTAAATTATTATGATTGAAAATAAAGTTTTAAAATGGGCATTGATTTTGGGAATAATCGTTGTTCTCAATCTTTTCTTTGCTTATGCTATGAAAGTTGTTTATAGCGAACCAAAGTACGAAGATTTCTGTGAAAATAAGCAAGTAGTAGAAAAAATAGACACTAGAGAAATGTGTCTGGAACAAGGAGGGCAGTGGAATGAAAATATTTATCGTGATTCTATGGAAAAACCTACTCCTGTTTTTAACGAGAATGGAGAGGTTATAAATCCAGGATATTGTGATCTATATTTCACATGTAATCAAGAGTATCAAACAGCAAGAGAAGGATACGAAAGGAATGTCTTCATGACCTTGATCGGTTTAGGAGTGATATCTATCATAATCGGATTTATGATGGCAACCCAGCCTATCGTTTCGGTAGCATTCCCACTAGGCGGAGTTCTTGCTTTCATAGTTGCTTCAATTAGATATTGGCAATTTGCGAGTGAATTCTTACAAGTAGGAATATTAGGTCTTGCATTAGCAGTACTAGTATATTTAGGAATAAGAAAATTCAAATAGAAAAGAGTTTATAAAGTCCATAAAGTTTATAAAGTTCTTAAAGTTTGTAAAGAAAAACAAAAATCGCCTTTGGCGATTTTTGTTTTTTTATTGTAGTATATTTAGATATGAACAAATATAACCATAAAGAAATAGAGCAAAAGTGGCAAGAGAAATGGCAAAAAGACAATGCTTTTAAAATAGACAAAGACGATAATTCAAAACCAAAATATTATATTTTGGATATGTTCCCTTATCCATCAGGAGATGGTCTGCATATGGGACATACCGAAAGTTATACCGCGAGTGATGTTTATTATCGTTTCAAAAAGATGCAAGGATTTAATGTTTTACACCCGCAAGGTTTTGATGCTTTTGGTTTACCGGCGGAAAACTTTGCGATAAAGACAAAAGTTCATCCTGCTGAAACAACAGAAAAAAATATCAATACTTATATCGGTCAAATGAAAATGTTGGGCCTTGCTTATGACTTTGATGAAAAGGCGATTACTTCTGATCCAAAATATTACAAATGGACACAATGGATATTTGAACAATTTTACAAAAACGGTTTGGTTTACAAAAAAACATCCAAGACAAATTGGTGTCCTTCTTGCCAAACTGTTATTGCTAATGAACAAGTAGTGGATGGTAAGTGCGAGAGATGTGGAACGGAAATCGAACAAAAAGAAGTCCCAAGTTGGTTTTTCAAAATTACAGATTTTGCAGATGATTTGATTGAAGGATTGAAAAAAATAGATTGGCCAGAACATACGAAGAAGAATCAAGTAAATTGGATAGGGAAAAGTGAAGGGGCGGAAATAGAATTCAGAATTCAGAATTCAGAATTTAAAATAAAAGTGTTTACGACAAGACCTGATACTTTGTTTGGTGCGACTTATATGGTTCTAGCACCAGAACACCCAATAATCGAGAATTTAGAAAATAGAATTCAGAATTTAGATGAGGTTAAAAATTATATAGAGAGAGCAAAAAACAAAACCGAGATGGATAGAATTGAGGGAAAGGAGAAGTCAGGGGTTGAGCTGAAAGGAATAAGAGCAATAAATCCTGCTAACAATGAAGAAATCCCAATTTTTATTGCGGATTATGTTTTGGGTGGATATGGAACAGGTGCAATTATGGCAGTGCCGGCGCATGACGAGAGAGATTGGGAGTTTGCTAAAAAATATGATCTAAAAATAGAGCCAGTGATTAGCCCGATGATTGTTCAAAATCCCGATTACTCTGTAAAACATTCAGAACAAAAATCAGTAATTAATTTTATTGCCGACGTTAGAGAAGGAAAATATTGTTTTGCTGAAGTTGGTTATCTTGTAAACTCTGGCAAATTTAATGATTCTTATAGTGTTGCAGCAAAAGAAACAATCACAAAAGAAGTGGGAGGAAAAATGACAATCAATTATCGCTTACGAGATTGGTCTATTTCGCGTCAAAGATATTGGGGATGTCCGATTCCAATCGTTTATTCTCCAGATGGTACAGCACATTTGGTTCCCGAAGAACATCTACCATGGACTTTGCCTGCGGATGTAGACTTTGTTCCAACAGGAACCGCTCCTCTTGCGAAATCAAAGGAATTAAAAGAGCGAACGGAAAAGATTTTTGGGGCTGGTTGGACACCAGAAGTAGACACGATGGATACTTTCGTGGATTCTTCGTGGTATTTTTTGAGATATCCCGATCCACACAATGAAAAAGAATTTTGTTCTGAAAGCAGATTAAAAAACTGGCTTCCTGTTGATTTGTATATCGGAGGAGCAGAACATACTTATATGCACTTGTTGTTTGCAAGATTTTTTGTAAAAGCAATGAACAAAATCGGTTTGGTAAATTTTGATGAACCATTTCAGAGATTACGTCACCAAGGAATGGTGTTGGATGCACAAGGAAAAAAGATGTCTAAATCAAAAGGAAATGTTATCAATCCAAATGATATGGTAAACAGATTTGGGGCTGACTCTGTCAGAACTTATATGCTTTTTGCTGCGCCTTTGGAAGACGAAGTAATGTGGAACGAAGATAACATTGTCGGGGTGTATAGGTTTTTGGAGAAAGTGTGGAAGTTAAATTCAAAAGTTAAAAATCAAAATTCAAAATCACAATTTAAAATTCAAAATTTGTTGCACAAGACGATTAAAAAAGTTTCAAATGATATCGATAATCTAAAATATAATACCGCTGTCAGTGCAATGATGATATTGATAAACGAGATGGAAAAGGAAGAAGAGATTGCACAACAAGACTACGAAAACTTTTTGAAATTATTGGCTCCGTTTGCTCCACATATTACAGAAGAGCTTTGGCAGATTTTGGGAAACACAAATTCTATTCACGACGAATCTTGGCCAAAGTTTGACGAAAATCTGATGAAAGATACTTCTCATACAGTTGTGATTCAGATAAACGGAAAAGTAAGAGGGGAAATACAGATAGAAGAGGGAACAAGTGATGACGATGTAAAAAAACTAGCAATGGAACAAGAAGCGTCTAAAAAATGGATGATGGGGAATGAGCCAAAAAAGATTATTTATGTAAAAAACAAGTTGGTGAATATTGTAATCTAGGGGTTAGCGTTTAGGGTTTAGCGGTTAGAAGACGAAGTTTTGCTAAAGCAAAACTTCGTCTTCGCGAGCGACAGCGAAGCGATCCATAATCTTTTAATAAGCTAAACAAGGTGTTTTGTGACGCAAAACACCTTGTTTAGTATTGACATTTACCACAATTATTGTTATAATTGTAACAGGAAATTTGAAAAGGGTCGTCTTGGGAAGACGGCTTAAACTATACGAAAGAAGGGAGGATTATCATGGGTTACGACATTCAGCAAATGGTTTTTGGTGGACTTCTTGTGTTGTCGGCAGTGGTCGGCGGACTGTGGCGTTACAACCGAGCTTTCCGGATGTGGCGCATCGGTCAGATGCTTGGAGCTCCGTTGGTTGCTCTGGTAACCTCGGGTCTCACTGGTCTGGCGGGCTATCTGGTGGCCAATGATGCAATCGTGTCGCTGGTCGCTCCGGCCATCAGCATGGGGCTTGGCGCCATCTCTGGCGACATCCTCGCTGGGCTGGGTCACTCATTGGCTCGTTCCAGTCGTTGGGCAGGTGCTCAGATTGGTCGGATCGCTCCGGTCGTTCTGGCAGTGGTTGGTTTGGCGGTTCTAGTCAAAACCCAGCCCCAACTCGCCGAGAGCATTATCACCCTTGGGGTGATCATTGCTCTCATTTGGTTCTTCTTCAGGAAGATTTTCAGGTAATTTACCTGGAGAGAACCAAAAAGGCCTCGCGCTTGCACGAGGCCTTTTTTAATTCTTAAAAAAATAATGGAGTATAGAGCAATATCATACTAACAATTAAAAGTGCTCCCAAAACCATCCAAAAAATCTTTATTATTTTTTTATTTTTCTTATCAAATATCATGAATAATAGTATAAATTTAAAAACACAGAAAGTCCATGATTTCTAAAATCGGTTTTATTTTGTTAAAATAAAACCGATGTTGGATTATGAGGAAAAACGATATGTAAAAAGAATTATTTATTCTCGCATAAGTGTCGGGATTGTTTTTATACTTTTTCTTTTGATCGCCAAGGGAACATGGAATGCTTATAGAGAAGCAAAACTGACAGGTGACAATAGAAATGTTGCAGAAAATGAATTGGTTGAATTGAAAACAAGAAAAGATTTTATTGAAACAGAAATTTCCAGTTTGAATACAACAGAGGGTAAAGAAGAAGAAATTAGAAGCAAGTTTCAAGTAGCAAAAGAAGGTGAAAATATAATTATGATTGTAGATGAAAAACAAAATTATGTTCCCACCGAAACAGACAAAGGTTTCTTAAATAAACTAAAAAACCTATTCAAGTTTTAAAATTGTAAAATGTCGGACACCTTACAATTTAAAAAATTTGTTTACTGTTGATTTTTATTTAAAAAACAATATTATATTAAGCAGATGTATTTTTGATTAAATTCAACGAAAAGGTGATTTATGAAAGAGAACACAAACGGGGATCAACCAGACCTAACGGAAGAAGACGATGATTTTCATCTATCGGATCATCGTCGTCCGGAATTGAGCGAACGGCCCGATCTGGTTGGCGACAAAGGGGTCAAAACAAAACAAAGCGCTCTCTAAGTTGAATCATTCGTGGAATGCAGGAGAGATTGTCGCGGTGTCGCTGGGGGTGTTATTTCCTGCGGCTTAGTAAGATCCTCTTTGTGTTTAAGGCGGTACATTTATGCACCGCCTTTTTTAAATTTATGTTAGAATATTCTCAACATGACAAAAGAACACACAGTTTTATACAGAAAATATCGCCCTTCCAATTTTAAAGAAGTATTGGGGCAAGATCATATTGTAAAGGCTTTGGGTGGCGCAATAAACTTAGGCAATATTTCTCACGCCTATCTTTTTGCAGGAACCAGAGGAACAGGCAAGACATCTATTGCGAGGATTTTTGCTAACGAAATAAAAACAACAGAAAATGATATTTATGAAATTGACGCCGCCTCAAACAGAGGAATTGACGACATCCGTGAATTGCGTGATTCGGTAAATATTTTGCCTTTTGAATCTCAATACAAAGTTTACATAATAGACGAAGTTCACATGCTTACCAAAGAAGCCTTCAACGCGCTTCTAAAAACTTTAGAAGAACCTCCAAAGCATGTAATTTTTATTTTGGCGACAACCGAAATAGAAAAATTACCAGACACCATAGTTTCTCGTTGTCAGACTTTTCAATTTAAAAAACCATCACAAAAGATTTTAAAAGATTTGGTTTTGGATGTGGCAAAGAAAGAAGGTTTCCGCCTTGAACCAGCTTCGGCAGATCTGATTGCCTTGTTAGGAGATGGGTCATTCCGTGATACACACGGCATTTTGCAAAAAGTAATTAGCTCGTCTGCGGACAAGACAATTAGCATTGAAGAAGTAGAGATAGTGACAGGCGCCCCAAAGGCAAGGCTTGTGAATGATTTTATTTTTGGAATTGCAAACAAAGATATAGAAACTGGTTTGAAAGCGATTGATAGAGCGGTAGAAAATAATGTGGATATGAAAGTTTTTGTGAGATTAATTTTGAATAAATTGCGCGCAATTTTGTTGGTTAGATTTTCAAAAGATATGGCAAAACAGATAGAGGGGGAATTGTCAGAAGACGATTTTAAATTTGTTCAAGAACTGGCGGACAACAAAGAAGCAAATATTTCCTCTGAAACAATAAAAGAAATGTTGGAAGTGGGGGAGAAGGTTGGAAAGGCATTTATTCGCCAGTTGCCGTTGGAGTTGGCGTTGGTGAAGCTTAATAGTTAATGGCGGTCAAAAATAGTTTACAGATGACACAAGAATTTTCAATTTTCAGTTTTCAATTTTCAAACAATGATTAAATTTTAAAATGTTTCAATTTTTAAACACGAAATAACATCAACCTAAAAACGTTCGTCTTTGCGAGCGAAGCGAAGCAATCCAGAAACAAACTATGAAAAAAGAAATTCCAGAAATAATAAAAGATGTGGGCTTTGATTTTGATTGGAGCGAAGAAAAAGTTTGGGCTTTGGATATTTCTGTTGAAAAAATGAATATAGAAGAACTTGTCTGGCACTTTGAGACTCCTTTTCTCTGGTGGGGTGATGAGGTTTATAATTTAAAACCTATTGAAGTAATTGAAAACCCAGAGAAATACAAGAGAGAATACGATAGAACAATGAAAGCTGATTTATCTCATCCAATAGATATTATGGAAAACAAAGGACGCTGGCTGATTTTGGACGGGCTCCATAGACTAATGAAATCATTTATTTTAGGGAAAAAACAGGTAAATGTGAGAATTATTCCACCAGAAAAAATTCCTGAAATAACAATCTAAAAACCCCCCTTAGGGAGTTTTTTATGAAATTGATTTTAAGTAATCTAAAATTGGAGGAATCTCTGTCTTTAAAATTTCTATTAATTTGTTTGCATTTATTGATTTAACCCCTTTTCTCTTTTCCCGGTCCTCTTTCCAAGGGACATTAGCTATGTATACATAATCTAGATTTGATCTGCCCGGCCACGTCATTGTCCATTCAGTATTACTGTTTTTTTCGTGTAATACAAAATTCCTATATTTAAAGGCTTCACATAGATTTTCAATATGATTACCGCATTTAACCCAGAATTCTTTAAATTCATCAGACTCATTTTCCACGTTTTCTTTTGAATTTTTAATAAAAGGCCCAATTTTATCCCACTTTATTTTTTCTGAACTATTTATGAATAACGATGCTGTGTAGAGTATGGATTCTGAGAATACTCTACCAAATACATAGAGAGATTTTAAATCTAGTTTAAGCTGAGAAATATCATCTGTATCAGTTTCTTCTATTCTTTCTGTAATTATTTTAATGTAAGTGAGATCTGTGATGAGAGATGAAAATTGTTTGTTGAATTTATTATTCTCGTGCACAGATAATTCTTTTTTAGATTTTATATTTTCCTCAAAATTTTTCAAATTATCTTCCAGTGTTTTTATTTTATTCATAATTATTAAAACAATACCTCATTTTTTCCAAAGCTTCAAACATTACTCAATGCTCACGACCGTGAGCATTGAGTAATGTTCCTTTTATAATTTAAAGTAAAAAATTTAATGTGTATAACCGTGACGGTCGTCACAGTTATACACAATAGAAAAATTAAAAAAATAAGAAAAGAAATTTAAAAAGGCTGGCTTTCGTTTTTGGCGAAAGCCAGCCTTTGTTTTTTATGCGGAAACGGTCGTTTTTGACGGATCGTCTTCTTCTATGGCGACAATTATTTTATCAATACATGACCCAATAATTTCTTTGTTCGGAGTATCTTTATAGAGTTCATTAAACAATTTCCAGTATGCAAGATGATCAGATGTAACAGGATTTCCTTTTCTGCTTCTGCAGATCTTTTTCTGAAAGAGGCTACACTCTTCACATGGTATGTCGGTAAAAGCCGATGCTTCAAATTCTTCGCAATAGCCACAACTTCCTTGCATTTTTGTTTTAATTTTTATAGGCGAAATATTGTTTTGATGCATCTTTTTTATTTCTAGCTACCTATTCAATGATTTTGCCCATCTTTTGGACCATTTATCCGAATAAACATGTTCGCTCATAATTTTCTCCTTTTTCAAAGATTTAAAAAGTTTCCAATCTATTTAAAACACTACAATATTTGAGTGAAAAAGTAAACAAAAATCCCCAGTAGCAAGGCTACTGGGGATTGATTCAAAATTAAACCAAAATTTACACCGCCGGTTTATCCTGCTTGATGCGTTGAAGCATCTGTTCAGCAAGTTCAAGGGCGTCGGTAAAATCTCTATCCCACATTTTATAAACAAATTGCCAGAAGATGGTTTTTGGAAAATTTTTGGTATTTTCTCCTCTGCAATATTTGTCTATGTAAAGAGGGCATTCGGAACAATATTGTGTTACATAGTCCTCATCTTTAAACTCTTCACAATAGCCACACCTGTCTATTACGACAAGGTCACCCCATCCAAATAAACCTTTAAAAGGAACCCTACCTTTAACCCGATCAACAATATTCTGCCATTTTTCTTCAGATGCCTTGTGTCTTTCCGGCCACTCAGGCGATAGGACGCGGGATTGTGTCATAGATTTTCCTCCTCTCGGGGTTATCATTTTCAATAGCCTTTATGATTTTGTTTATTAGAGACAGGATAATTTTTTTATTATAACTTTCTCCTCTGAGAAGATTCATTATTTTCCAAAAAACATAATTATTTGATGATTTGGATTTGCCATTGTAATTGTAAGACCTGCATATTTTTTGTTGGAAAAGAGAACATTTTTTGCATGGTTCATTAGAAAAGATCTCGGCGTGATGTTCCTCGCAATAACCACAGGGCCCTTTCATTTTTAAAACCAATTCCACTCTATTGAGTTGTCTTTTGGCTTGAAGAAGTTTTTTGATATCCAGCCATTTGTCCAGTGATTGGCGATGTCTTTTTGGCCAGTGTTTTGAGTATGTGTGCTCGTTCATTTATCCCTCTCTTTTGCTTTGTTTTTTGGTTTTATTTCAAACTTTAAATTTCTGATTTAAACATATAACAAACAGGGTAAAAAGTAAATAAACAATGTATTGACATTTATATTTGATATGTTATTATATATATAGTCAAGCGAGAGGGGTGTCCTTCTCTGGTGACAATCCAACTCGCTCAACCGTTCTATCAGGATTGAGCAAACCAGAGAGAAAACGACCACACTGTGGTCGTTTTTATTTATTTATTCTTTTTACATATATATAATCTAGTAAAAGATGGAGTAAAATACCAATTCCTAAAAACGCAAAAGATCTTATAAATAATAAAATAATTGAAACAAAAAATAGAGTTATCCAATTTTTGTGTAGAAAATGTGTTTTGAAAGGGTCTCTTTTTGGATGATAAATTGGTTTTGAGAATAGATGATCAAAATCCATTAATTCGGCAGAAAATAATAAAATTAAATCAATATTACTGACATAGGTTATTCCAAATTTTGATATTAAAACAGCAGTTCCTAAACTGACCGCAATATGAGTAGGTGTAGTCATTTTATTTTATGTGTTGATTATTTTAACATAAGATTGAAAAAATAAGATTAATCTTGTATTATGGTGTTTATTGCGGGATCGTCTAATGGTAGGACACATCCCTTTGAAGGATGTTATCTAGGTTCGAGTCCTAGTCCCGCAGCAAAAGCGACTTATTTTCAATGTGCAACATTGAAGATTAGTCGATTTCTGTCGAGCTAGGACGAGAAAGCCGGAGGCGGTATACAAGATAAATTTTGTGAGACAAAATTTAGGCTTGTCGCCGAGGCGGGGTCGCGAGCACTTAGTTTTTTGGAGTTCCGATTTTATCGAGGAACAAACAAAAAACTTAGTGACTCGTGACCGGGTCCTAGTCTCGCAGCAACGAATAAAAAAGAAACGCCCACGCGTTTCTTTTTTGTTAAAAATGTTATTATAAATTCATGAAAAACATAGGATTTGTAAACATAACAGTTTTTATTCTTTTCTTTGGGATTGCTTTGATTACGGCAATTCAAGAAGAAAATTGGTTAGAAGCGTCTTTGTTTCTTGCTCTTGGTATTTTGTCTTTGTGGGCAGACTTTAAGAAAAATTAAGTTGCTAAATGTAAATATTGTGGATTACTTTGTTACTCGTAAAGACTAACGGTGCTATAATTTATTTATAAAAAGTTTATTAATTAATTTAAAAAGTAGAAAAGAAAAGTTTGAGGTTGGGTAAAAATTTTGCAAAGCAAAATTTTACTTACTACTTAATCCTTACACCTTACTACTAATTTGATATATGGCCAAAGGTAGAGACAAACAAAAGAAGAATGTAAAAAAGCCTAAAAAAGACAAGAAGGCTTCTAAATAATTTCAATTATAAATTAGTTGCAAGTTTATCAGCTGTCGGCTGTAAGCTTTTAAATATTATGGAAATATTAGAAAAAATAAAAAATCTTCCCGTTGTGAAGATTTTAGGAATTGGAATCTTGGGACTGATCTTTTTGTCAGTTGCTGTTTGGTTTTTTAGCTTTGCTTTTAGAACTGCTTTTTATGGAGGAAACAATATGATGTCTCCTAGTTCTGCCCCTTCTTATGATATGGGTTATGACATGATGTATGAAGAAGACGGAGTAGCGATGAAGGAACTATCTATGAGAAATGTGATTATCAATCAAGGAACGGTTGGCTCTGATGCTGAAGAATTTGAAGTCACAGAGTATTATGGAAATATCAAGACTGGGAATCTAGATAAAACCTGCGGTAGAATTGAAGGATTGAAAAGTCTTGATTATGTAATTTTTGAAAACAGTAATCGTGATGATAGAAATTGCTCTTATGTTTTTAAAGTGAAAAATGAAAATGCAGAAGAAATTTTAGCAATCGTAAAAGATTTAAAACCTGAAAATCTAAATGCAAATACTACTACTATAAAAAATGTTGTAGATGATTACACGAGCGAGGTTGAGATTTTGGAAAAGAAACTGACATCATTAGAAAAAACTTTGACAGACGCACAAAGTGCATATGATGACATAACTGTGTTGGCAACCAGAACTCAGGATGTTGCAAGTTTGGCAAAAATTATTGATTCAAAAATTCAGTTGATTGAAAGACTTACGACGGAGAGAATCAATATCAAAGAACAAATAGATAGATTAAACAGAGCCAAAGCAGATCAGTTGGACAAAATAGATTATACATATTTCAGATTAAATGTTTCAGAAATAATTATTTTTGATGGTAAGGCACTAAAAGATTCATGGATCTATGAGGTAAGACAATTTATAAATGAATTTAATAGAATGCTTCAAGATATTTCGGTGAACCTTGCTAGTTACTTATTGATGTTAATTAAAATAGCAATTTATCTTTTGATTGCATTGCTCGTAGCTAAATACGGATGGATTGTTGTTAAAAAACTTTGGAAAATGTAAAATCAAATAAATAGCTGATAGCTGATAGCTGATAGTCGGTACGAAAAAAAAGAGAGAAATTTGCTTCGCAAATTTCTCTTTTTTTTGAATTACAAAACATTCTGGATTGCTTCACCTTCGGTTCGCAAAGATGACGGTGTGACGGATTTTGCTTCGCAAAATCCGTCCGTCGTTACTATAAGCTATTAGCTATCGGCTATCAGCTATCGACTATGAGCTTTACTTCTGTTAATGATCATAAGATATAAGTTTGCTTTTACCGATTTTGTCTTGCGGGCTGTTATGGCGGTGGTATAATATTTATATATAGGCTTCCGCTTGAAAGAGCGAAATCTACTTCACATCCAATAAATAATCTCTATATATAGGTCGATTTTATTAATCACTAATTTAAATCAGGCTTATGTCAAAATTTTATGAATCATCAAAAAGTACAAGATCAAAAAAAGTTCTTTTGAGAAAAGGAGAACAAAAAAACGATCAGTATTGGAAGTCATCAGAAGGTGTCGCTGTTTGTCCTATTTGTAAAAATGTTTTGTTTAAGAAAGAATGGCATCATTCAGACAGCAAAGTGTTGGGAAAAGATTTTTTCTCAAAAAAGGAATTTGAGAAAAAAGAGCATCACTTCAAACAGTGTCCCGCCTGCAAGATGATAAAAGAAGGTTTATATGAGGGAGAAATTTCAATCAAAGACGTTCCTGTAAATCACAAAGACGAAGTCTTGAAGACAATAAAAGCTTTTGCAGAAAGAGGGAAAAAGAGAGACCCACAAAGTCGCATCATCAGAATAAGGAAGGACAGAAATTCTTTCAATATTACAACAACAGAAAATCAAATGGCGGTCAGAATAGCAAAATATTTACACAAAACTTTTAAAAAATCTCAACTAAGTATTTCTCACTCAAAAGAACCATATGAAGTAAGTAGGGTAGAGTTGGTTTTTATGAAATAAAAAACACTCCCATATTGCAATATGGAAGTGTTGTTGTTTTTGTTTGAAGGATTTTAACTTTTTTAAATTAAGAAACGGTGTGGATTGCTTCACTTCGTTCGCAAAGACGAATTTCCTTCGGAAATTCGTCACGAACAGCCTCTGGACTGTTCGTCTTCGCGAGCACTTCAAATTTTTTGAGAAAAAATTTGAAGCAATACCACGAAGCGATCCATTGTTTGTAATTCAAAGTTTATTTGGAAGAAAGGTACTTTTCCCACACCTTTTTAAAATCTTTTGGGAAGAGATCAACAAGAATTTGATCGTGAAAAACTCCCTTGCGAAAGACTTGCTTACGCATTTTTCCAACGATTTTAAAACCACAACCAAGGTGGTAGCGAAGGCTTCTTTCGTTATAACCGATGAGATTGGAATTTATTTTATTCAAACCTAATTCCTGAAAAGCATAGTTGAACAAAAGCATTCCCGCTTCGGTTCCAAAACCACCACCCCAGTATTTTTTGTTTCCGATCATAATACCATGTGAAGCATTTCTGTCTTTCCAGTTTATTTGATGAAAACCAGTTGCCCCGATAATCTCACCTTCTTTTGTCTCGATGACAAGAAATAATTCATTTTCCTTACAACTGACGTTTTTTACCCATTCTTTTTCTTGCACAAGGGTAACAGGCATAAACATAATAAGATATTGTGTTACTTCTTGATCATTTACCCACTGAATAAATTTTTCAGCGTCTTCTTCTTTTACTGGACGAAGATTTATTTTTTTGCCTTCCAAAAATACTACACCGTTTTTTTCCTTTTCCATTTTTTCCTCCATTTTTTAGTTTTTAAAGAGCACAAAGAACAAAATATCCTGCTTGTTAGAGCAGGATATTTTTTGAACCTCTGTATTTCTAAATAGTTTATAGTCCTTAATTGATAGGAATTTTATTAGAAGTTGAAAAAATATTCTGCCCAGCATTTGTTTGATAGTTCAAAAACATCACACAAGAATCTTGTGCACCTGTTTTTGGGCCGTTATTAATATTTCTCCAATTTATTTCCATACTTTCTTTATATTATATATAATCTACAATGTCAACCCACCATAAAAAGGGCTGTTGATAAATTGGCTTTTCAATTTTTGTTTTAGTGTTGTATTATTGAGTATATGAATACAAAATACGAAGGATTATTGGCGTTAGCATTATTCACAGGAACAATTAGTTACGTTGTTTCGGTTGTAATATTAACCGTCTAATTATTATTTTATTTGTTTATGGATAGTAACCCTGATCCAAGATATTATAAGTGGTATAGAGACAGACCAACTGTTTTAGCGCTCATTTCAGGAGGGTTCAGTTTTGTTATTACTCTTTTGAATGCGTTTTTAAGATAACAAAAAAATAAAATAATAAATTAAAAAAAGCTCATACCGTTTCCACGATATGAGTTTTTATTTTTGTGAAAATAAAATCAGACGATTTTTTTTACAGCTTGTTGGCTCAAGAAATAGGCTCCTTCTAGCAATCCCTTGAAATCGGAAAAATAGAGACCTCCAAATTCTTTGGTGCATTCAGGACATCCTCGAAGCCAGAGAACATTGTGTCGGTAACGCAGACGAGCATGCTTGCGTGAAATCCATTGACTACTGTTACACTCAAAACAATAAAAGAGAGTCCATTCGTCTCCGTGTAATGCCTTTGCACATTCGGCACAAACAGGTACAATCATATCCCGTACGGAAACTTCTTCTACGTCGCTTACAGTATATCCAAATGGCTGGATAAGATAATCGATTGCTGGGATAAATAAGTTAGATTTTTCGGGTCCGTGGTTAAGTTCACAGCGTTCCTCACCTAATGATGCCATTAATGCCAGTTTATCAATCTCGTTCATATGCACCTCTTTCAAAGGTTTTTAGGGTACTTCTATTTTCATTTTATGCTTGTCTTAAATATGTGTCAATTAAATTCAGTGAATAGCCGACTGTGGAAAAACATTTGACACAATGATTAAAAGTAGCTATATTTTAAATCAGGTTTGTGACGGTATGGGTGCTGTCACAATTTTTCTTTTTCTTTTTTATAGGGAGTTTGCATTATGAACAAAGAAGGTTTTGTACCGGCAAAGGGAAAGGCGACTTTTGAAGTTGACCATGTCAAAAGAATCCTCTTGGGACATCAAAGTCCCGAAGGGCTTGACCTTGTCAGGGCGCTCAACGGAAGCAAAGGAGAAGTTGTTGTCCAAGTCATCGGACGGAATGACGACATGAGAGCCGTTCAGTTTGTTTTCGGGGGGAAAGCCTATTCCCTCAAAGCTGGTCTTTTCCACGGACCGGTTCACTGGGAAAATTAACTCCGCCCAGTGAATCTCCAAAAAGGTCGACGTTTTACACGTCGGCCTTTTTTAAATCAAATTCTCTTTTTTATCTGAAATTTATTGTTATAATGATAGAAATATGGATTCGGAATACACAATAAAGACACAATCTTTTGAAGGCCCCTTGGGGTTGCTTCTAGACTTGATAGAAAAGAGAAAGCTTTTTATTAACGATATTTCTTTGTCCGTTATTGCCGATGATTATATTGAATACATAAGGAATAGGGGTTCAATGTCTATAAGAGAGTCGTCAGAATTTATTTTGATTGCGTCGGCTTTGATGCTAATAAAATCAAAATCGCTTTTGCCAAATTTAAATCTATCTACGGAAGAAGAACAAAGCATTGAAGATCTTGAAAACAGATTAAGACTTTATAAAAGATTTCGCGAGCTTTCTATTCATGTCAACCAGAGATTTGGAAAAAATATTATTTTTGCAGGTAACAAAACAAAAAATATTGAAATTATTTTTTCTCCCGACAAACACACCAGTGTAGACAATTTATTTTCTTCTATCGTTTCGGTTATTACAAAATTGCCCAAAAAAGAAATTATTTCAAAAGGAGCTGTAAGAAAAGTAATCAGTCTAGAAGAAATGATAGATAATCTGACGGAAAGAATTAAGAGACAAGTCAAAATGAGTTTTAGTGAATTTTCTGGAAACAAAACAGAAAAGATAAATGTGGTTGTTAGTTTTTTGGCGGTGTTGGAATTGGTAAAACAAGGTATCGTGGCAGTAAAACAAACTGCTACTTTTGGAGAGATTGATATTGAAAATACCGATATCAGTACTCCTGTTTATTAGTATCTTTAAATTATTAAATTGTGGATTGCTTCGTTCCTCGCGAAGACGAAGTTTCGCGAAGCGAAACTTCGTCACCCCGTCGTCTTTGCGAACGAAGTGAAGCAATCCATAAAAACACATCCTAATTTGGATTAATATAAAAATGTTTATGAATTTAAGTTCAAAAATAGAATCAATATTATTTTTCAAAGGTGAGCCAGTTTCAATAAAACAACTTGCTGAAATTTTAAATGTGAAAGAAGGGGAAATATCTGACGCGCTAAATTTGTTAAAAGAAAATTTGAAAGACAGGGGAATTTGTTTGATCAAAAATGACAACAAAGTAATGTTGGGAACTGCCCCTGAAATGCACGAAATAATTGAAAATTTGAAAAAAGAAGAATTGTCCCGAGATATTGGAAAGGCAGGAATAGAAACTCTTTCCATTGTCTTGTATAAAGGCCCTGTTAGAAAATCGGAAATAGATTATATCAGAGGAGTAAATTCTGGATCAATTTTGAGAAATTTGATGATTAGAGGACTAGTAGAAAGAAAGTCGGATGAAAATGACCAGCGTTCGTATTTGTATATTCCGACATTTGAATTGCTTTCATTTCTAGGAGTTTCTAGTTTAGAAGAATTGCCCGAATATGATAAAGTGATAAGCGAGTTAAAAAAAGCGGTTGAGATAGAAAATGAGATGTTTGAAGAAGATTCTCAGGTCGTATCGGACGATGAATAATATGAATTTTTCTGATGATAAAAAAAGAATAGTTTTGATTGTTGTTTCAACTGTTGTTTTTATAATGGCGATTATTTTATTTTGGATTTTTTGGAAGGACAATGAAAATAAAAAATTGCAAGAAAACGCAGGTGTGATAACAAAGGCGGAAAAGAATTATTTTGATGATATTTTTGGCGACTTGGAGGCAGAATCAGCTTTTGTTTTTGACGCAAAAACAGGAGAAATTCTTTTTCAAAAAAATGCCGAAACACAACTACCCCTTGCTTCTTTAACAAAGCTTATGACGGTCATTGTTTCTTCTGAATTGGTTTCAAAAGATACTATTATTACAATAAGACAAGAAGATTTGAATATGGAAGGGGATAGTGGTTTGTTTGTTGGAGAAAATTTAAAATTCAAAAATCTTCTGGATATGAC
>JAQTWD010000009.1 GCA_028689435.1 Minisyncoccota bacterium
TTTCTTCAAAACTTTAGTAGCAGAATCTTTTCCTCCTAATCCGAAGGCAAGACCTGAAGCCAAAGCCAAAGCAACTACAAATCCTGTGAACAATGTTTGTACAAATGCTGCGGCAACACCCAATTGGTACAAAGCCATAAGAATAGCAAATACCCAGATTGCCCATTTTGTAACATTACCCAAGAAATTAGCTGATTTTACCTCAGCAGCCTTTGCTGATCCCTTTACAAGGCTTTCCATTGCTTCAGCAATCAAAGCAGCTACCAACAAGATCAAAACGGCTACTATCACTCTTGGCAAGTAAAGAAGAACTACTTGTTGTAGAAAATCATTAACCTGATCAAGACCTAGAACATCAAAAGATGCGACTAGGAAAGCCACGATAATGAACCACTTAACAAGTGCTCCCAAAAACATTCCTGAGTTTAGGCGAAAACCTGCTCTATTTAGAAGAGACTCTGTTCCTGCGCTTCTAAGTGCATTGTCTACTTTCAAAGACTTTACGATTTGAGAAACAACTCTTCCCAACAATGAACCAACAACCCATCCAGCGATAAAGATTATAACTGCGATAATCAAGTTAGGCACAAAACCTACTACACCTAACCACAAATCCTGGAATGATTGTGCAAGAACATCGCTCCAATTTTTTAAAATCATATTTTATTTTTTAAGATACAAATAAAATTAATAATTAACGACCTAATAAATGTTATTTAAATTATAACTATATATATAATACAACAGTTTTTTATTATTTTTATGAATATATGTGGAAAACTTTATTCCCAAATATACAGAAACTCGGTTTCTGTATATTGTCGAATAGTAAAAAACCGCTCTTTTAGGCGGTTTTTTAGTGTTTTAGTAATTTTTTGATTAAATTCCCAATCTGTTTACTATTTTTTGATGAGGAGTGTCTAATATATCTCTAACCAATTTATCATAAATATTTAATCTGTAATTAAAATCATCTGTTCTCAAAACAACATATCTCAATTCTTTTCCGATCTCTGATTCCAATATTCCAACGGCTCTGTCCACACGACTTGTTTGAATGTTGTCCCCTACTACCAAAATGTCTACCCTGCTTTCTGAATTTTGAATAAAAGCACCGGACACCAAAACCAGTTTTAATTTTCCTGCACCAGACAAATTTTTTAAAATGGAAGATGATGTAAAAGATGTCATATCTACAAGCAAACTGTGCAAAGGTGACAGGTATTGAAACTTTTCATTTATTCCCCATCCGTTAGTTTTTTTCTTGACAATCTTTACTCCTGCTGGTTTTTTCTTTGTTTTTGGGATTTTTGTTTCAATTTCTTTGTAAAATACTTTCTTCTTCAAAAAACCTGCTTTTTCTAACAAATTTAATTCTTTTTTCAAAGTAGGCAAAGCAGTTTTTGTTCTTTTGACAAGATCTTCATTATCAAAAGTCTTGTCTTCATTAGACAAAAACAATTTCATTACTTTAACTCTCGCCTGACTATCAAATAATTTTCCTAGTGTTTCCATATGCAAAGTATTATAAACAAAAAAACAAGAAAAACAAAATGAGAAATTCACTTTTATAAAGTTAAGCCAGCCATAAAAACAAAAAGACCCCGCCGAAAACGACAAGGTCTTGTTCATTGACCACCTCGAGCAAAGAAAAATGCAACCCAAATGATTGCGGACGGAACCAGCAACCAAAAAGGTATGGTGATAAATATCGTTGGGTGCTTTCTTTTTTTAATGGCGAGAACTGTAAAAACAACAGCCAACGCCAACAAAATAATGCCAATCTGAATAAAGTTCATTCAAGACCTCCTTTGCAGAAGTTAACATTTTTATCCGTGGATAATTAAAGCATAAATAAAGATAAAACGAAAGCAAAAAAATACCCGACTAGGTGTCGGGTATTTGAAAAATTGATTGGCTTGTTTGTTAAGTAAGCCAAATTGAGCGAACGAGATGAGAGATTATCCATATTGCGAAAAGATAATAAAACACAAAAATGAAAAATCTTTCAACAAAAGACAAACTGTCGGAAAAAATACAGTTACTATTCATCTGAATAACCGACATAATTAAACCCCCTGGTGAGAAGTAGTGAAGAAAATGATTAGCCCACTCAATACACCAAATATCTACACCATGCTGTGGTTCATCCCAAAAATCCTTTAGTGACCGCAGTATTCCAAATAGTGTAAAGACAAACAGAAACAAACCTGTCAACGGATTCAAGAAAAAAATCTTTATTGTTTCAAAACTTGGCACAACAATCGCAAAATTGTCCATTGTAACCTCCTCAAAAACGGTTTAATCTTGTGAAATCTGGTATTTTTATAGCATAGTGAAGTATTTAAAGCAATGAAAAAAAGCGGGAAATTTGCGAAGCAAATTTCCCGCTCTTTTTCTCTGTCAAAATAACGCGAAATTCGGATGAAGTTCGAGGAGGCAAGAAAAAAACTTCCAAGCCGTATTCAACATACGGTGAAGGAAGTTTTTTTCGTAGACGACGAAGAAATTCGCCGAATTTTGCGTTATTTATTATTTTAATTCTACTTTTCCACCTACAGCCTCAATCTCTGCCTTCAAAGCTTCTGCTTCTTCCTTCTTCATCTTTTCTTTCAACATAGAAGGAGCAGCATCAACTAGTTCTTTTGCTTCTTTAAGTCCAAGACCCAAAGCGCCTTTAACTACTTTGATAACAGCGATTTTTTGATCACCTGCTGAAGAAAGTTCTACATTGAACGAAGTCTTTTCCTCTCCAGCAGCTGCCACAGGAGCTCCGGCAACGGCAACAGCTGCAGCTGAAACACCAAATTTCTTTTCCAATAATTTTACCAATTCGTGAAGGTCAATAACTGACATATTGTCGATTGTGTTCACCAAATCCTTGAATTTAGCAGGAACAACGACATCAGCACCTTCGTCTTCCTTCTTTTCAACTACTGTTTCTTTAACTTCTACAGCAGGAGCCTCTTCTTTTGCAGTTTCTTCTACTGCTTCTGTGTTTTTTGTTTCTTCTGACATATTTTTTTTACAGCCTATAGCCTACAGCTTATAGCTTATAGCAAAAATTTTTATAAAAATCTTCTGCTATTGGCTATTGGCTATCAGCTATTAGCTTTATTTAAATTATTAATTTATTGTTTCTTTTCTGCAATTCTATCCAAAACAGTTGCAAACTGTTGAATAGGTGTATTGATAAGATTTACAAACTGACCATAAAGAATCTTTGTTGGAGGGATTGTTGCGATTTCCATCATCGCTGTTTGATCCATAAATTTTCCTTCAAAAACTCCTCCCAAAATTACGACATTGTCTTTGTGAGTCTTTTGAAAATCGTAAACACCTCTTGCGGGTGCTGTTAGATCATCTGAAAAAGACAAAGCCAATTCTCCGTCCAATTTTGGCATTTCCCCTTCTGGTCCAATCTCGTCAAAAGCTCTTTTAACCAAAGTTTTCTTAGCCACAAAGTAATCTGCACCCTCGGCTTTTAACTTTCTTCTCAATTCTGTTGTTTGATTAACTCCCAACCCGTGAAAATTAACGAAAACAACTGAACGAGCGTCTTTTAGCTTATCAACAAGACTTTTATAAATCTCAATCTTTTTCTCTTTTGAGATAGCCATGTTTCAAATTTAAAATTAAAATCTCAAAATTTAAAATCAATTAAAAATGAGATAATTCCGGCATTAAAAAATGCCTTGATAAAAATAAAGGCACGATGTGTGGAAAATCCACAATTAGTTTCGACCTGAATAGGAGCTTATTGATATTGCCTATCTTCTTTGGCCTTTATTGGTTAATAATATAGATTATTTTTTAGAATAAATCAAGCTTAATTGGCAATTATTTGGTCTTCTGGAATACCCTGAACCCCCTCTCCTAAATAACTAACGACAATAATAATCAAAAAACTCATTGAAATAATAAAAGCAAAACCGAGAAAGAATTTAAAAAATGTTTTGTTTATAGGCATACATTAAGTATAAAGTAGCAATTAATAAGTAACAAGAACACGTTTGGGGAAACTTAAAAACATTGACTTTTAATAAACAAAAGTTTATATTCTTACCAGTTTGTACATTAGGTTGAACCTGATCCGCACCACTTTCTACCACCCAAAGGATCGGGACACCCCAAGGGGAAATCTGCTCCCACCAGATTTCCCCTTTTTTTATTCCCAAAATTCTCTTTTGCTCTTATAATAGATATACGAGTCCCGTTAGAGATAACGGATTTGAATATGAAATATGAGGGTTAAAATTTATTAAACTTAATCAAAATAGATAGTATGTGTGATTTATTAAAATCTGCGTCCTATCTCTAATGGGATGGAAAAACCTTATTTAAAAGTTAAATTGCTCAATGATCGAGCTTTTTTACCGTCTAAAAGAGACGAAGATGCAAGCTTTGACTTGTATGCCATTCACGAACAAGATTTTAATATTTTATACCCCGGAGACATCCAGTTGATGAAAACCGGAATAGCAATAGAAATACCAAAAAATTGGATATTTTACATAGCAGAGAGAAGCAGTACCGGGTCAAAAGGTATCGCGAAAAGATCTGGTATCATTGATAGCGGATATCGTGGAGAGATTTTTATACCAATAAACAACACAACAAACAAACCCATTGTCTTTGCAAAATGTGATGATGAAAAATTGGACTATTTTCTAGGTGAAAAAGGCTTAAAAAAAGAAAGTGTTGTCATATATCCAACAGAAAAAGCAATCGCACAAGGAATGCTTTTGTATTCCCCTCATGTTGAACCAGAGGGGGTAGACGATTTAAATATGGGAAGTGAGCGAGGTGACGGATGTTTGGGAAGCACTGAGAAATAAATCACAAACCAAAATCCAAAATCCACGCAAGCTTGAGCTTCCGTGGATTTTGGTTTATTGGTCTTTTGTTGACTTATCCACAGTTTGGGATTATCTTTAAGAAAGAAGATTGCTAAAAAATAGCTATAATCACACACAGGAGGTGATTTATGACTGAAAAGAACAACGAGATGGTGCTCATTATCTCTGTAAAGAAAAAACCTGATGGAAGTTTTGCGGGAAAAGTAGAAGGTCAAGGAAACAGCGAACGCAAAGCTCGTGAGGAATTATTCGTTATACCCTCAGTGGAAATCGCTGGGAGAAATGAAGTTCTCAAAAAAGTCGGTGACAAAGTTCTCAACGAAGCCTTAACCAACTTCGCCCGTATTTTTGATATCGGAACGTCAGTAAAAACCAATCTGGAATAATTTCCGGGGGGTAAGCCTGAATTGTACCGTATGGTACAATTCAGGCTTATTTTTATATCTATAACAACCGCGATTTACAGGGACCGAGTCCCTGTAACTTTCAGGGACTCGGTCCCTATTATCCACAGTTTTTGCACAAATTGACTAAATTAATAAATTAATACAAAGGAATGGTACTTGTGGCGTTATTTCCTTCAAAAACAATATTTTCCGCCTTTTGGATTACCGCCCCTAAATCAGCATATATCGCCGTATCATTATTTTTAAACACAACATTTTCCAAATTTATCGGTGAATTTTCATACTTAACACCATATCTCATATAACGAAATTCTGCATTTTTAATAGATGAAGTAGAGCCATCTTTCAAATACAAACCATTCCATTTTCCAAAAGATATATTTTCCGGTTGAGGATAATTATCTGTATCAAAACCATCAGAATCATCGCTAACCACTGTAAACAATACTCTCTCCCCTTCCAAATTTCCTATATCTATATTTCCATAAACATTAAATTTTTTATTTCCCATTTTTATCGTAACACCCGGGTCTATTTTCAAAGTAGAGCTTGCCGAAACAATCAATTCAAAAAAATCAATCACATATGGAATCTGATTTTTCTTCAAAGTATTTTCTGATCCTTCTTTCGTAATATTACCCAATATGATAATTCCGTTTGTTCCATTTCCAGAACCAGAATTATTGCTAAATAAATTTGCTCCTTGGCTAAAAATTGCGTTTTCTGTATTGTTTTTAAAAATATTTGAATCAACAATCGCCGAAGTCCCTGTAATATACAAACCGTACCCATTATTTTCAAACAAGTTATCTTTTATTAAAGGACTGCCTTCTGAAAGAGTTAGACCATAAGGATAATTTGCTCCCGAACCCACAACATAATTATTGTCTCTGAAAATATTACCAATTATTTCCGTATCGGAACCAACATTCAAAAGCTGAACTCCGCGTGACATTGATTTTTCAAACACAGAATCTGTTATCAAAACATCGGTTCCATCCACAGTTAGCATTCCTTTGTATTTCATCGCTTGTCCAGTTGAATATCTTCCACCATAACGCACGATTGTATTTTCAAAAGAGGATCCCTTGCTTGTATCTTCTATCAAGATTTGCCTCCAACTTCCCGCAGAAGGGCAAAGCGCTGTAGACGAAGCGTTTTCTGGCTCACAAAGACCGTCTTTGTTCATATCTCCGCCGTATTCGTCATCGTAAAAACTTGTGAAAACAACAGGATTTTCGGAGGTTCCTTTTGCTTTAATTGTGCCATTTACAACGAGCGAGGGCGAACCGTGCGGTGAAAACTTTATCACCACACCGTCTTCCAAAGTCAAAACCGCTCCCTCTTTTATTTCAAATCCCGTGTCTCCAATAAAGTATGGTGAGTTTTCTTTGATCAATGTCTTGTCTTGTGAAAGAACATAACTTTTGTTAATCAAATAAGTGGAACTGTTTCTTTGTTTTGGTGTGCCGAAAATATCACCTCCGTCTGCATTTTTTCCGTTAATAAGCAATTTATTCATTGAACCTCCCCAATTATCCCAATCAGTTCCTGCTATATTAGTGTCGTATCTTTCCATTGTTGTGTATGAACGACCTCCTCCTTTTTGATTCCAATTATTTGCTTTCAAAATCTCGTCTACTGTTGTTGTTGCTCCGTTTTCAACAAAGCTCAAGAAAAGATGCTCGCCGTTGTTGGACAAATTGCCGGTGTAAACTAAATCCGCCGTAATATCGCTAACAGTTTCATCATCCGTCCTCTCCAAAAGATAATAACCTTTTGCTGGTATTGATTTTGAAAGTTTTATATGCGGCTCTTTGTCTTCTGCATACAAAATCCAGTTTTCAAGACTGATTTCTTCGTCTGTGTTGTTGTAAAGTTCTATCCATTCGTCGTTATAGGTGTCGCTTGATGTCCCCGCCCATGCGATTTCGTTTATCACAACCGGTGCGTTATTTATTTGAATAATTTGTTCTGCTTCTTCAGAAACATTTCCCATATTATCAACCGCCGAAACAGTCAGACGATAATTTTGATTACCGGAAATTTCTATTGTTGTTGTCGTTGCTGTTGTCGTGCTGATCGCACCATTTTGATTTAAAACAAAATGACTAAAATCTTCGCCGTCAGAAAAAGACCACTCTGGATTTATCGTGATGTTTTTTACAGCCAAAAGACACACTTGTTTTGAATTTGAAAGTGAATTTTCGCATTCTTTTACAAAAAGATTTGTCGTTGGAGCTTGCGAATCAACAAAGATTTCTATTGTTGTCGGACTGGATGTTGCTGTCTGGCTGTTGTTTACAGCAAAAAAGTTTATCGTAGTTGTCCCCTGTTCAAAATCTTCTAAAATGAGTTGCCAATTTTCATTAGTGTCAGTGATTGTTTTTATTGTCTCTGAAAAATCGGAATAAACGATGTTTGTTGAGGACGCTGTACCTGTAAATGTTATGCTATTTTGGTTAAATTTTTGATTGTTTGTCGGACTTGTTATAATTGGCGGATTTATGATTTCGGTATTTGTTTCTTGGGCTTCGGAAGTGTTGTCGTTTGTGTTGTCGTCATTGTCGCTGTTGTTGTCGTTGTTGTTATCGTCGCTGTCTTCGTTGTCGTTGCCAGAGTTTGAAGTAACAATAGGAGCTCCTCCACCAAACCCAGGACTTACAAGATTAAACTGGTTTTGCGGTGGTTGATTTTGATTTTCTTGTTGGTTTTGTTGACTATTTTCTGTATTAAAGTTGTTTGCATCTTCAAAATTGTTTTCGTTTTGTTCATTTTCACCAAAAATTATCCCCGAGTTATCAACATCAGTGTTTTCTCGTCCCCTTTCTGCCAACTCGTTATCAACATTGTTATCAACAGGTTGTTCGTTTTCTTCTGACTGATTTTGATTTTGTTGATTGTTATTTAATTGGGCTAAATTTCCAACATTTCCCGCCAAGTTTTGAGAATTATACTGCCCAGAATTCACCACCCCATAAACAGTTTTAGCAATTTTTTCCCCTATACCCACCAAAGAATCCTTTGTCTTTTCAGCAAAACTTTTATTCAAATCATACAAAGCGTGCGTTTGTTTTTCTTTCTCAACATCGTCAAAGAAAAGTTTTATTACTCCAGCTCCGTGTAATACAGCTTGTTTTGAGAGAATGTTCCAGTAGTCGGTGAGGACAATATCATCATTATCAAATCTATAACTAATAGAATTTACTTTTCCCAACCAAAAAGAAACATCCTTATAAATTAATTTATAACATTCATCTCCGATTTTATTACCAATAAAATTTTCAATATTACAAATATCATTTCCTACAGGTGATGTATATCTATTAGAAAATATAGTACTTTCACTAAAAAAATTCTTATTAGTAAAACTAGCTAATTTATAAAAATAATCATTCAAATTCCCAGCAACAACAGGTTTTTTATTTTCAGAGATTAAAACACCGGAAATATCATAAATATTATCTACATTAAAATCTTTAGTAAATGTCTCGTATGGAGAAGGGTCTGTCGCGTGTTGATCGTTTCTAACATGCGGAGGTACTGACATATCTTGAATCAAATGCAAATTATGCCCCAACGCTTCCAGTGCTCTATTTTTATCACCATAAACATAGTCATAAATCGCTCTATCCCAAGAATAATCAGTATTCGCGCTAAAATAATCTTTTATAATTCCAACATTTGCTAAATTAAATCCAGCTTGAGCCCTTGTGTTTTGAGACCAATTTTTAGCTGTAAAATTAACATTAAGTAAACCGACATTATAAACAGGATCATAAAAGTGATTCAAGCAACGAATTTCGGGTGCATCTTCATTTTTACTACCTTCTTCAACAAAAACTTTTTGATTATCTGTTAATTCCAATTCAGGATAATAATTGTTAAACAGCTCAACCGTTTCTTTTGTTAAAGCGGGATGTGTTGTTTCATTAGCATAACCATAACAAAACACTGGCGATAAAATAGACAGTGCTAAGCTAAACAAAGCAAATTTTAAAGACTTTTTAATTTCCATAATCCTGATTGTTCAATTTTTATAAAATCAGCCATCCAAACATTTTGTCCATTACTCTCGCCTCTTAATTCACAAGATTCAATACTTTCATTACATAATACAGCACCAGAATTATCCAAAATTTCAACAAAATTATCCATTTCTTCTACATCAGTATTTTCATACAAAAATAATTCCTTTTCTTGATCCTCTAACCTAAAATACTTACTCGCCAGCTCCATATCTCCTGTCTTCAAAGCCTCAATATACAATTGCAAAGTTTCTTCTGGTGTTTTACCACCATAAATATCACTCGCCTTCAGCTCGTCAACTTTTCTATAATATTCATCCAGCTCTTCTTGTGAATGAGTCATTACAAACTCGGTCATTTCTGTTTCATCAGTAATCAATTTAAACTCTTCATTTTTTTGATTATAAAAATAACCAAAAATCAAAATAATCGCCAACACAATTAACCCCCAAACAATTTTTTTGTTCATAAATAGTATTTAAAAAATTAATATGCTTTCTATTATACAAAGCTTTACCGAATTCCGTGCAAAACCTGTGGATAACTCAAATCCACGGAAGCAAGGCTTCCGTGGATTTTTATTCCAAATGTTCGTTTCTTAAATCTTCCTTTAGTTGCTTTGATTTTTCAACAACATCTCGTGCAAATTTTTCATAGTCTTCAAAATCACTAAATTGATCGAGAATAATATTTTTTCCTTTACATATATTCATGGTTTTATTTTTCCCCGCATATTCATCCCAACTAGAAAAAACCAAATCTAAATCATCTCTTGTTATACCGTGAATTTCATAATTCAAATTTATATAAGCACTTGTATAAAGTAATTGTTGATTTGTTTCAATAAGTTTTGCTTTAAATTTTCCTTGAAATAAGGACCCATTTCTATTCTCTTTTTCATTTATATGTTTTGTATATCCCGTTCCAAGTTTATGCATAAATTTACTTACTCCATTATCTGATATTTGTTTTGCTAAAAGATGATAGTGATTTGGATTAAGACAAATTGCAACGATTTCCACCAAACCACCACTTTGTTCAATTAACTTCTTATAATCCACGGAAGCAAGGCTTCCGTGGATTGTGTTTATTTTTAAAGCATCTTGTATACTTCCTATGTTGTCTATTTTATTAAACAACAAAATTCCTTTTATAAACCTCCAAACATCTGATTTATCCTTAAAAATATATCTTTTATCAACACCTCGATTGTAAATATGATAATATTCACCGTTCACAAACGGCACTTTTCTTATACTCATATGTTTATATTATCAGAAAATGAAAATCCACGGAAGCCTTGCTTCCGTGGATTTCTGTATTTAATTTATTTGTCTATAAAAAATCTAAAAATAAGATCTATAAACAAAATAACCGCTGAGCAAAAAACAGCGAAGATTAAAAAAATAATTCCCCACAAAACAAATGATTCGGCAAAGCCATAAAAAAGATTGCAATTAATACAATCAACCAAAAAACCGCATGGACACCCCCAATAAATTTTTAAAAACTCAAACAAAAAAGAAGATAAAACATAAAAAACAAATGATACTTTCAAAAACACCTTTAAAATGCTATTTTTATTCTTCATTTGACATAATTAGCGGCAAAATCCACGGAAGCCTTGCTTCCGTGGATTTTGCCTTTTAATTATAATTATTTGATTTGGTATGTGATTGAGACGTTTGAGATGATTTGGTTTTCTCCTATGGGTACTTGTGGAGATACCGCTTCTGCTCCGCCTATTCCCATACCCATTGCTTTGTCATAGGCGTATACAGGAAAGTCCCCTGATTCGCTGAAACTTATGATTCTAACCAGCTTAACATCTAGATCCTTGGCAAGTTGCTCGGCCTTGTTTTGAGCATCTTCTATCGCCAATTTTCGAGCTTCTCTCTTTACAGCTTCTTCATCATCAACCGAGAAAGTAAGTCCGCTGATATTTGATGCGCCTAATTCTCCTACTCCCGTTAGCAATGTGCCTGATTTTTCCGTATCTCTTACTTTTACAGTGATTGTTTGACTTGCTTCATATCCAACCAAGACATTTTTTCCATCTGGGCAGAACCCGCCTTCACAAACAGTGGTTCTTCTCCATTCATACTTTGGATAAACATTGTAATTGGCTGTTTTTATGTCTTTTTCTTCAATTCCTTGTTCTTTTAGATAGTCCATAATAGCGTTGATTTTCTTTGCTGAAGCTTCTTGTGCTTTGGCAACTGTTGAAGATGTTTCTACGACAGAAAAATTAAATGTAGCGACATCTGCTATTGCGAATACTTCACCTTTACCAGTAAAAGTAATGGTGCTTTGACCTTCTAGGCCAACAAAAGCACTTTCTTTATAAGCTGTAATGGTTTTAAAAACCATGAAAATAGATGTGATCAAAAGAAAGATAGTAAGCATGCCGAAAAGATTTTTCTTTTCTTTTGAAACATCCATCATATTATTTGTATTTTCCATAATGTTTTTACTTGAGCCGAATGTCGTGAATTGCTTCGCCAAGGCTCGCAATGACGGACAGGAGGTTCAAGATTTTTATTAGTTAATAATTAAATAAATTTAAAAGTTTAAAGATTTAAAAATTTAAAGATTTAAAGATTTAAAGATTTAATTTAAAGATTTAAGTATTTAAAGATTTAAATATATATACAATTATACACCTGTCCAAAAAAATTGGAAACACAAAAACCCCGTGAAAAATCACGGGGTCTTTGTTGCTTCAAGTAAATCTTAGATTTACTTGTGCAAGTTTCTTATTAGTAAGAAATTGCGATAGCATCAAGGTTTGTGGTTGGAAGACCAGGAACCTTGTAACCATTGAACCAATCAGCTGTTGAAGTTGTGTGGCTTGAGTTTGATCTATCTGACCATACGAAGTCACCGTTTGCATCAGCTGCTGCGTCTGTGGCTGCTTCTCCGAATCCAGAAGCCATCGCACCATAGGCTGCATCACCGTCCAATTGAACTGTGATTGAGTCTCCAGCTGCTCCTACATTTGAAAGAACTGCTGAAAGTACGAATGTCTTTGTTGTTCCGGCTGGAACTGTTATAACAGTATTTCCATATTCTGTGCTATTAGGTGTAACTGTAACTGTACCTGCTGCTGAAGCAATTCCGCTTCTTACAATTGTTCCTGTTCCCTCTTCTACCAATTTCCATGAATTTGCATCCATAGTTGTTGTAGAAACTGTGAACATGAACTTGTACAATTCGATATCACCTGTATTAGCTGCAGAAACTGTAAATCTGTAAACATTTCTTGTTCCGTTTGTCAAAACTTTTTCACCTGATGTCAAAGCTCCAACACCAACTGTTGGCAAGCTCTTGTAGTATCTAGCTCCTGTTGAAGCTGAAGCACTACCCAAGATATTAACTGCTGTTCCTGAACTTAATCCTCTAGCTTGATTTTGTGAAGCTGTTGAAGAAGTAGCAATCTTTACCAAGTGACCTGCTGTTCCAGAAAGACCTGTTCCAATTGTTGCGAACTTAGCCTTTACTGTTAGTTTAGCACCATCATCTCCCTTAGGAACTGTGAAGTCTCCTGAGTTAAATGTGAATGTTTGTGTTCCTGATGTGAATGCTGGACTTGTCAAAGTTCTCAACAATGTTGAACCATTGTATAGAGAAATACTTTGGAAGTCTGAAGCTGATGAAGAAGCAGTTGTAATTGACAAACCAAGGTCTGTCACTGACATATCTTCATTAACTGCAACAAACTTGAATACTCCGATTGTAGCTTCGTCTCCACTTCTGTACCACATTTCTGTAGGTGATGAAGCGTCAAGTGAAGCTGTCAATGTACCAGCGCCTGTTACTGTCAAAGTAGCTCCCGCTGATGTACTCAATGATTCAGAAATATCTTTTCCTGTATCAGCACCTGTTACTGTCCAAGCAGATGAACCTGCTGAGAAGTCCATCTTGAATGTTGTGTCTGTCGTTGGGGTTGTAGAAGCATCTACTGTACCTCTCAATTCAACGATCATTTGACTATTTTTTGCAACAACCAATGCATTGCTATCAATTGTAAATGATAGGTTTCCATCTGTTGCTCCTGTGTGTCCTGAAGGATTGTTTACATTTGAACCTGTTGTCAATGCTCTGTTAGCACCATTGGTTACGTCGTAAAGTGTCAAACTGTTCAATTCATCAATGTCAGCGTTTGTTCCAACATCTGCTAAAATTTGAACTGTTGTTACCTTTACGTCTTCACCTGATGCTGATCCATCAAGAACATATCTACCAAGTACTACGTTTGAGCTTCCGTCAATGATACTTTGTGATACCAATGATGTAGCCGGTGTAACTGTCAATGAACCTGCATTAACTGTTTGTGTTTTACCAGTAACAGTTGCTGAAGGTGTAGCTGTAAGTGTTCTTCCGCTTGTATCACCCTTTAGAGTTGTGATAGCTGAAGATGGATTGAATGATACGATAATTGTATCTCCATTTCCCCATCCGTTATTTAGGTTACCTTTAACATAAATAACTGTTTTTCCAACAGGAAGAGTAACTGTATCTGAGATAGTTACTGTTGTACCTGCAGTGTTAGGATCTTGTGGTCCTGCAAGAACTGTTCCGTTTCCATCCACCAAAGTGATGTTTGTCAAAAGTTCTGTTCCTGCTGTACCTGTTGTTGCGATTGTCAAAGCGATTGATGACCATGAGATTGATTCTCCTCTAACATCGAATTCAAATGAACCCAATGATACGTTTGAACCACCATCAACAATGTTTCCTGCTGGAACATCGTTAGTTGCAGAAACATTCAATGTTCCTGTTCCAACTGTTACAGCTGAAGCATCGTACCATGGGCTACCATCTGTTGAGAAAGCAGAGTTTGCATCGCTTTCTGCTGCTGTTGAAGCAGCTGTAGGTGTAATTCCGTATCCGTATAGGTTACCGATTACATCTACGTCTGTAGCTTTGTCGATATCAAAGATAACTGTTCTGTCTGAACCAGAAAGAATATCACCCTTGATTGAAAAATCTTTTGTAAGACCTTTTGAAATCTTTATACCTGTTCCAAAACTTGCTGAATAGTATTTTCTATCTGCTGAAAGCTTTGTTGCGTATGAAGATCCGTCTACAATGATCACTACGTTTGCAAGATCATCTGATGAAGCTGTTCCTGATTGATTAAATCTGATTGATCTAACTGTTACATCTTCTGCTGAACCAGCTGTCAATTTAACTGCTGAGAAAGTATAACCTGTTGTTCCTACTTCCTTTGTTGCTGAAGTGTTTGGATCAAGAACTCCTCTTTCTGCTGAAACTGTTCCAACAGTAACTGTTGCATTAATTGTATGCAAAGCACCTACGATTGGAAGAGAACCTGAAACTGATGCTGAAGTATTTACACTAATAAGTGCAAGGCTTGCAACTTGTCCAGCATAGCTGTCCAATGTTGATGCCATATTTCCAGCAATTGTGAAAGTCTTTGAAGATCCAGATTTAACTGTAACTGCTTCTCCGATTGTTGCTTGGTTGTTTGAATTAAGTGTCTTTGAAAGACCTAGTTGTGTTCCGTCTTCATCCAACAAAACGATTCCTGAGAAAACAGCGTTGTTTGAAAGACCTTGTCTTTCAACTGTAACGGTGTTGATCACAACGTCTCCGTCATTTCCTGCTGTAACTGTGAATTTTGTGAAAGGAACTCTTGTTGCGTTTTCAACTGCCAAACTGTTTGTAGGCTGTGTTGTATTTGAAACTGAAAGTCCTGTTCCTGTTGATGTACCTGTTCCAGTACCTGTACCTGTTCCGGTACCTGTTCCTGAACACATTGTATTCAACTTAGCTCTTGTTGAAGCTCCTACATAACCTGTTCCGGCTGTAAGACCAACTGGTGTCAAGATCTCTGAAGCATACTTGTTTTGGAATTTGATAACAGCTGATTTTGTCAATGAACCAAAGTAACTTGATTCGTTTCCAGCTGAACCTACTCCAGAAGCGGCAACTTGAGTATCTGCACTCATGTTAAGAACTTTTTGAAGTTCCATTACGTCTGTTCCAGTATCACCTACTGTAAGGTTTCTAGTAAATGTGTAAGCACTACATGCTGTTGAACCACCTGTGGTTCCGCCTGTTACAGGAGTACCTGTAAGAGCAGCGTTTACATTGTTTATTGTAGCTTGATCAGCTCCGAATGATGAAAGTAGGCCCAAGATTGAATCAATTTGTGATTGAGTCAACCCAGCAGCACCAACTGGTGCAACTACACCTACGAGCATTGTAAGAGCCAATGTTACTCCAAGAAATTTTGAAGCAATTTTCATAAGCTTTGAATTTTTACTCATATGTATTTTATAATGATTCCTTTTTTATTAACTAATAATGAACTAATAAAATTTAAAGGAATTTTGGTATGAACTTTATCAAGATCTACCGTACAAAAAATTTCTAATTTTTAATTTTTAATTTCTAAACAATTTCTAAATTTTAAAATTTTAAAATTCAAAAAAGTTTGAAAATTGAAAAAAAGAAAATTGAAAATTACTGTACGGTAGACCCTGGCTTCGACAAGCTGAAAGTACTTACCTTAATAAATAAATTATATTTTTTAAACTTTGAATTGTTCCTCTATAAATTGAAAAATCCAAAGGTTTAAAACCGAATGAATGAAAGTCGTGACTGAGTTTCTAACCATTTTTTCCTTGCCATTTCGTATCTCCTTATTTTGTTTTCAACGAGCTTTTTATTCCTGAAAATCGTCCTTGGTTAAACCAAAAACGAGGCAGACAAATACCTACACTGCTTAATTATAATATTGTATGTTGAACTTGAAAAGAAAATCTTTGTGGATAACTAAACAGCAGTTCAAACAGACAACTATAATGTAAAAATATTATACCTTTATTTAGAGAAAAAGCAACATAAATAAGGAGTTTTTTGGAGCGAAATTTGATAGATTGTTTTAAATTAAAACCATCGCGAAAACGAATACAATTTTGAATTACGAGACGTTGTGGATCGCTTCGCTTCGCTCGCGAAGACGAACGGCCGAAGGCCGTTCGTCACGAATTTGCTTCGCAAATTTTCCTCTTCTCTTACTTACACCTTTCTCCTTTCTCCTTACACCTTCATGGAATATTTACTCCACCTTCTCTCCCCCTCTTTCTTAAGGACACCGGAGTTAACCAAATCCACAAGCTCTCTTTGAATTGTTTTTTCACTGCAATTTTTTATCACATCAATAATGTCCTTTATGGTAACTTCTTTTTTGTCCTTTACAATTTCTACAATCAAAGTTTTTCTATCAGATTTTATTTTCTTTGGTTGTTTATCTTCTTTTTTATTTTTATAAACAATGTCCTTTTTATTTTTTTCAAATGATTTTTTTTCTTCTAGGACATTATCAAGGACATTTATTTTTTCGCTGTCCTTTTGTCCTTTATACTGTCCTTTATAGATTTCTTCTCTGCTTGTATCACTCTCAGACATTTCCACTTTAAAAAAAGTTTTAGGCAAAAGATTTTTTTCTTCATCAAATACTTTTATCATCTTTAAAAATTTATCATATTCAGATATCAATATTGAATAATTCATCTCGGAAATAAGTTTTAAAGAGGCAGACAATTTTAGTAAAGAATTGATCTCGGAAGAAAGTGTGAGAATTTCATTTTTGTGCTCCGAAGAGTCATTTTTCAAGGACATTATAAAGGACAAAAAATTTACACTCTTTTCTCTCAATCTGTATTTTAAAGGTTCCTGTTTTGGAAAAAATTCTGTCACCATGTAAATAGCCATAATTATTTTCTCCAACTTTCCTTGTATCAAAAAAGCTTGTTCTTCGGGAAGATTTTGAATGTCCTTTTTAATTATGTCTTTTATAATATTCATAATGTCTTTTATAAGTTTATCCAAATGTCTTTTATCTCAAAAAGACATTTTCTATACTGTCCATTATAGCTTAAAAGACATAAAAGACAAGGACATTTTATGGCTTTAAATAAGGGTTTGGCAAATGACTTTTTAAATTTTATTTAACCCAAATAATAAACAGTTTTGGTGAGAAGATATAAAACACTGTGTGATATAATCAAGGTATAAGGGTAAATTTTTGCTTCGCAAAAATTTACCCTTATAACTAAACACTAAATAATACTAAACACTAAAATATGGCCAAGAAAAAAACACAGAAGAATTCAAAAACATTTGAAGAAAAAAAGATAAACTTAAACCTAAAAACAGAGACAATTCACTGGATGATATCAATAGCCTTTTTTGTGCTAGCCGTGTTTTTTGTGCTAGCGTCTTTTCACAAAGGCGGAATGGTTGGAAGCACTTTGTTTGATTGGATGACATACATGCTGGGAGTGGGATATTTTCTTCTTCCTGCTTTATTTTTTATTCTCGGAATCTCTTATGCAAAAGAAGTAAAGACAGATTTTACAACGGTCAGAATTTTGGGTTCTATAATTTTTATTCTTTCAGGTCTTGGAATAGTTGACATCGCAATACAAAACGAAGGAGGCTTGGTCGGAAGTTTAATTTCATCTCCTGTGATAAAACTTTTTGATGTCCTTGCAGGTCTACTAATTCTCTCTACCCTACTGGTTGTCTCCATCGTGATAATTTTTGATACTACCCCCGATTTCAAATCTCTAATGTTTTGGAAGAGAGAGAAAAAAGAAAATGCTGAAAACGAAGAGAACGAAACTGTGGAAGAAATTTTAGAGGAAGAAGACGAAACAGAGGAACCAACCCCAGAAAAAAATACAGCTGAAAAATCTCTCAAAGGGATGCTTGGTTTTGGAAAGAAAAGCGAAGAAGAAAATTTTGATGAAAAAATAGAGGAAACAAAGAAAAGAAAATTTTTTAGTAAAAAACAAATTACCCTACCTTTGAGCATCTTGTCAAAAGACAAAGGCAAGCCCGGAGTCGGAGACATCAAAGCAAATGCAAACATTATAAAAAGAGCTTTACAAAATTTTGGAATCATTGTTGAGATGGATGAAATTTCTATCGGGCCATCGGTTACACGATATGCATTGAAACCTGCCGAGGGAGTAAAACTTTCTAGAATTGTCGCATTGCAAAATGATCTATCATTGGCTCTTGCCGCACACCCTCTCCGAATAGAAGCCCCTATCCCAGGAAAGGCACTAGTCGGGATTGAAATCCCAAACAGCACAAAAACAACTGTCGGTCTTGCGACACTTTTTGAATCTCCAAAATTTCAAGATGCAGAACATCCTTTGACGATTGCTCTTGGAAAAGATATTTCTGGAAATTCCCATTTTACAAACTTGGCAAAAGCTCCTCACATGCTGATTGCGGGATCAACCGGTTCTGGAAAATCTGTAACGATCCATACCCTGATAACGTCTCTATTATATAGAAACAATCCAGAAGATTTGAGATTGTTGATGATTGATCCAAAAAGAGTAGAGCTGACCTTATACAAAAACATCCCTCACCTATTAACTCCTGTTATTACCGACCCAAAAAAGGCTATCCTTTCTCTAAAATGGGCAATCAAAGAAATGGAAAGACGTTACGAAATATTGGAAGGGTTGTCAGTAAGAGACATTCAGTCATACCACAAAAATATTTTAGAGCCAGCAAAAAAGAAGCTGGAAAATAAAAAAGATATTGACGAATCAGAAATGCCAGAAACAATGCCTTATATAGTCATCATAATAGATGAATTGGCAGATATTATGCAGACATACCCAAGAGAGTTGGAATCGGCGATTGTTAGATTGGCACAAATGAGCCGTGCCGTTGGTATTCACCTTATTCTTTCTACCCAAAGACCGTCGGTAAATGTTATTACAGGACTGATCAAAGCCAATGTCCCTACCAGAGTAGCCTTGCAAGTAGCTTCACAGGTAGATTCACGAACGATTCTTGATCAAAGTGGTGCAGAAAAATTGTTAGGTGCCGGAGATATGCTTTATTTATCTGGCGACATGTCAAAACCTCGCCGTATTCAAGCAGCCTTTATATCTGAAACCGAGGTAAAAGATGTTGTTAAATTCCTTAAAAGAGCTTATGAAGACGAAATTCCTGACGAAATTGATATCAGTGTAGCTGGGACTGACAAAAATGTTTTGTTTGAAGGAATTTTGGACGGAAATTTGGATAGTGATGACAGTGACGATTTGTATGAATCTGCCCGGGAAGAAGTAATCAAAATCGGAAAAGCTTCTACATCATATATTCAAAGAAAATTGCGTGTTGGTTATGCCCGAGCAGCAAGATTGATGGATATGTTGGAAGAAAGAGGTGTTATTGGTCCTGCGGATGGATCAAAACCAAGAGAAGTATTGATCGGTAAAGAAGAAAATTCTGTCGCAACAAATAGTGAAACGAGCGAATATTTAAATGAGGAGGAAGATGATGACGAAGAAAATTCCAGAGAATTATAAAGATAGCAAATAACCACTTGGACATCCGATGTCTAAGTAACGAGATGAATAAAATTGGTTCAAAAATATCAAGAAACATAATTGTATTTGTTGTCTTTGTCAGCATCGCTTTTTATAGTTTTTATCAAACCAGAGCCATCATAAAAGGACCCACGGTGAAAATAGAATACCCAGCAAATGGTGAAACTCTCAATATCCCCTCTTTAAATATAAAAGGTTTAATTAAAAACGCATCATATATCACACTGAACGGACGACAAATTTTTGTGGATGAAAATAACTTATTCAACGAAAAAATAATTTTGTCTCTTGGATATAATGTCTTTGAATTTGAGTTGAAAGATAAATTTGGAAGAATAGAAAAGAAAGAGATTGAAGTGGTTTATGAGGAGTAAGGAGTAAGGGGCAAGGGGCAAGGTGTAAGGTAAAAGTATTGGGTTTTTTATAAGTAAAAAAATATAAAAAATAAACTCTAAGCACTAAACTCTAAATTCTAAACAAATACAAATTACCAAGACAGAAAGTCCAAAAAATTTTGAAATTAAAAGATTTGAATTTGTTTAGGATTTAGAGATTAGAATTTAGAATTTGTTAATTTAATAAATTTAAATTAATTGTTATGGCAAAGAAAACAACAAAAAAAGAAGATAATTTGGGAATAGAAGAAACAATCGCTCAAATTCAAACAAAGTTTGGAGAAGGGGCTATTATAAAATTGGGTGATGCCCCAAAAGTAGATGTGGGTGCTATTTCTACCGGTTCAATCAGTCTTGATCATGCCCTAGGTGTGGGAGGAATACCACGAGGAAGAATAATTGAAATATTCGGTCCAGAATCATCAGGAAAGACTACTCTCGCTCTTCACACAGTAGCTCAGGCCCAAAAAGAAGGTGGTATTTGCGCCTTTGTTGATGCCGAACACGCTCTAGACCCCGAATATGCAAAAAAAATCGGCGTAAATATAAAAGAACTGTTGGTATCTCAACCAGACAACGGTGAACAGGCTCTTGAAATCACGGAAAGCTTGGTTAGATCTGGAAAAGTAGATATCGTTGTTGTTGACTCGGTAGCTGCTCTTACCCCAAAAGACGAAATTGAGGGCGATATGGGTGCTCACCACGTGGGAAAGCAAGCCAGACTGATGTCTCAAGCACTTCGAAAACTTACTGCGATTGTCGCAAAAAGCAAAACAACCGTTATCTTCATAAACCAAATAAGAATGCAAATCGGGGTTATGTTTGGAAATCCAGAAACAACTCCTGGGGGAAAAGCATTAAAATTTTACACTTCTGTTAGATTGGATGTCCGAAGAATTGCTCAGATTAAAAAGGGCGAAGATGTAATCGGAGGAAGAGTGCGAGTAAAAGTAGTAAAAAACAAAGTCGCTTCCCCATTCAAAGTTGCCGAGTTTGATTTGATGTATGACGAAGGTATTTCAAGAGAAGGCGAAATGATTGCTCTTGGAGAAAAATTTGGAATTATTGTAAAAAAAGGAGCGACTTATAGTTATGCGGAAGAAAAATTGGCAGTTGGATATGACAACACGAGAACATTTTTGAAAGAAAATAAAAAAGTTTCTGCAGAGATTATGAAGAAAATTAAGGAGGAATTGAAGAAATCGTAGATTTTTTCAATTCCAAATCCTAAACCCTAATTCCTAAATCCTAAACAAATTCAAATGGAAACAAACACAAAATCCAAAAAATATGATTTGGAAGAAAGAACTTTTAATTTCGCAAAAAATTGCAGAATTCTTATCAAAAAAATTCCAAAAACAATAAGTAACATCGAAGACGGCAAGCAACTTGCCAGATCCTCTGGGTCTGTACACTCAAACTACATAGAAGCAAACGAATCTCTAAGTAAAAAAGATTTTTATTTTAGAATCAAAATATGTAGAAAAGAAGCAAAAGAAAGTCTTTCTTGGCTGAAACTTCTAGATACAGATGATGGACAAAGAGAAATTCTTGTTATAGAATCTACCGAGCTTATGAAAATATTTGGATCAATAATTACAAAAGAACGCAATGTTTAAATAATTATTTATTTTGATATTGTTTAGTGCTTAGATATTAGAAATTAGAGTTTGTTTATATATTTATGTTAGATTACAACGAAATTAAAGAGAGAAAATATATTGTAGTAGACGGAGAACCTTATGAGGTGCTTTCTTCTCATGTATTTAGAAAACAACAAAGAAAGCCTGTTAACCAAACAAAACTAAAAAATTTGATTACAGGAAAAGTAACAGAAAAATCTTTTCACCAATCAGAAAAAGCTGACGAAGCAAACATTGAAAGGAAAAAGATAAAATATCTTTATACCAATCGCGGAGAATTTTGGTTTTGTGAAGAAAACGACCCAAGCAAACGATTTAGCCTGCCCGAAGAAATAATAACAGGCGCACAATTTATGAAACAGAATTCTCTTGTTGAAGCTCAACTTTTTGGGGAGAGAACTATTGGAGTAAAATTGCCTATCAAAGTACAACTGTTGGTTAAAGAAGCGGCTCCTGCTGTTAAAGGAAACACAGCCACAGGAGCAAACAAGCTTGTCGTACTGGAAACAGGAGCAACAATCGGAGTTCCTATTTTCGTAAAAGAAGGAGATATTATAGAAATAAATACAGAAAAGAGTGAGTACACTGGTCGCGTTTAAAATAAAATCCACGGAAGCCTTGCTTCCGTGGATTTTATTTTAAACGCTCTAATTTTTAATTTCCAATTTTCAATTTTCAAACAATTTTTAATATTTTAATTTCTAAATTTTAAAACCCCAGATTAATACCACTTTTTTCACGGTCGTGGATTTTGTGGTATTACTTTGAATTACGAAATGTGTTTTATGGATCGCTTCACTTCGTTCGCGAAGACGAACAGCCAAAGGCTGTTCGTTAACGAATTTCCAAAGGAAATTCGTCTTTGCGAACGAAGTGAAGCAATCCAGGATATTTCGTAATTCAAACTAAGTAATAAAAAACCCGAGCGTGCACTCGGGTTTTGTTTTAACATTGAGTTTCATCTATCTCCCTGAAGAGGTCAATCAACTCCGAAAAAGTTGATTCATTTTCAAAATTAGAGCCGTTGTATAATTCTTCTACTCTTTCAATCAACTCTTTGTAAATTTTTAATTCATTCGATCTTGAATCAAATATCCTAAGAAAATCCTCCCAAGCATCTTGACCACCCGATACCAAAATCAATTCCCTGTTTGTTTCAAATAAATCTTTTAATCCTAAGACGGTATCAAGTTTATGCACCTTGAGCAAAAATTCATCCAGTTGCTTTTTGAGTAACTTTTTTGTTTCCTCTAATATTTCATATGCGGGAAAAGCACTCTCCATTACATCTCGCTGAACAAGACCCTTGAGGGTGCTATTTTCATCAACAAACACATCTTTCTCTGTGCCGAGAATCTCAAAAAGAAAATTCTCTATTTCGGTTTCGTGTCCAATTTTTCGATAACAATCTTTACAAATTCCAGAATTTAATACTCCGGCAATCATCCGCTCAGAGTCGAAACATTTTTTTGAATCAATCCAACATTTCATATAGCACCCCTATGCGTATTTGTTTAAGATTACTTGCAACATTTTTTTTTCAGATTCATTCAAAATATTCTCGTGTTCTTTAAAAATATTCAACAAAGAACAAATGGCCCCCATATCCTCGTCACTCACAAACGACGCATCAAAATATTCTTCCACAAGATCAACAAGAATTTCTTTGTTTTGCTCATACCGAGAACAACACGAGCATGATTCAAGCGGCGAATCCTTTAAACAAGTTAAATGACTGTGGTAGATACATTTTTCACCATCAATCCAACAAATGCTTTTTGGTTGCATATTGAATTCCCCTTTGAGTTTATTTCAAGCAAACAAAATTCTGAATTAGTTATACCAAAACCGACACAATTAGGCAAATTAAAAACTCACAAATGTGAGCTTTTTAAATTTAATTATCTAACCACATAAGGAAGCAATCCCATAAATCTTGCTCTCTTGATTGCCTCTGTTAGTTGTTTTTGGTGCTTTGCACAAAGACCTGATCTCTTTCTTGCAACCATTCTTCCGTGAGGGTTGATAAACTTCCTCAAAGAATCTACTTCTTTGTAGTCTATATAATTTATATTATTTTTTGAAAAATGACATTGTTTCATATTCTAGTTTTTAATCGTTAGTTTTTAGTTTTTAATTTTTAACATTGATGAATTCAAATTTGAATGAAATTCGAGGAAGCGAGGAAAAAATAGTTGAGGCGTATTTTAAATACGGTGAAACTATTTTTTCCGAAGCTGACAAAGAATTTCGTCAAATTTGGATTTATCTAAAATGGAATATCTTCGGGATTAATTTCTTCTGCTGGATATTCAATTGTTTCTATCTCTTTAGCTGGTGCTTGTTGTTGAGTTTGCTGTGCATTTCCTCCCCATGCATAATTTCCTGTTGTCCCCTCTTTTCTTGGCCCAAACTGTACAACTTCGGCGATTATTTCTGTTCTGTACAATTTCTTTCCTGTTTCTTTATCTTCCCAATTTCTCGTCTGCAATCTTCCTTCAATCAATACACTGCTTCCTTTTTTTAAATATTGTGATGTTGTTTCCGCTTGTCTTCCAAAGATCACCACATTGTGAAATTCTGTATTTTCTTGCTTGTTTCCATCTTTGTCTTTCCAAACTCTGTTTGTAGCAACTCCAATATTGGCTACCTGTATTCCAGATGGAAGAGATTTCAATTCAGGATCTCTTGTTAAATTACCAATTATGATGACTTTGTTTAAATACATATTAAAATTTTAATTTATTATTAAAATTTTACAAACTCCAAATCCCAATATCCAAATCCCAAACAAATCCAAATTTTTTAATCTTTTAAATCCAAATGTTTTTGAATTTTGATAATTTGTGCTTGTTTAGAATTTAGACCTGCCTGCCGGCAGGCAGGGTTTAGTGTTTAGAATTTTATAAAATCAACTTGTATTTTTATATTATATAACAATCAGCAAACAAACTCTATTCTATTACCAATTCGTCAATTGTTTCATCAAGTTCCTCAGAAACCGGTTTTTCTTCTACTACAGGCTCAACAACTGTCTTTTCTTCTTCGTTAAAAGAGAATTTTCTTGTTTTTATAGGAGGAATTGCGACATTTTCTCTTGTTGTAACAATAATCATATACCTCAAAACTTTTTCCAAACCATCAATTTCTTTCTTTATATCGTTTATCATGCTCGCATTTGCTTCAAACTTTACCCAACCAAAATAAGCACTGTCAAACTTTTGTTTCTTTCCATTCAATGATTTTGACATTTGGTAAGCCAAATTTCTCATTTCGGCTGTTCCTTCTGAAATAAAAGCTCCTCCTTTTTTTTCAATAATGTCTTTAATTTTTACAACTTCTCCAGAAACTTTTGTTTCCTCTATGTTAGGTAACAAAAGAAAGCCTATCTCGTAGACCTTGTTTCCTTCATTTTTTGATAGTTTATCTGCGTTTGTCATGGCTATTAGATTAGCACATCAAAAACCAAAAATCAAATAGATTATTGGTTTTTGAATTTTCAAGTATCAATTTTCAATTTTCAAATAAATATCAAAGTTTTTTAGGGCGTTTTCAACCATTTTTGCTCTTACCTCTTCAAAATCAAGTCCTTTTATCTCGGCAATCCTCTTTACTACTTCTTTTACATAAACAGGTTCACACCTCTGCCCTCTAAATGGTACAGGGGCCACAAAAGGAGCATCTGTCTCGGACATTATTTTATCTAGTGGCATTTGTCTAATAACCTCGTCATAATCATTAGTAAAGGTGATTACACCTGTAAAAGAAATTGTAAACCAAAGATCAATA
>JAQTWD010000010.1 GCA_028689435.1 Minisyncoccota bacterium
AAATTGAAAAACTTACCTAATTTTGTTATGGATGAATTATCTTTTCGTAATCTTGTTGGAGACGATGTCTTTGATTTATTAAGGGATGGTTTTCTGATTGTCTTTGACGAAGAAAATGATCTAACCAAATTGTTTTTTCTCAGAGATGAGATGAAAAGAAAAGTAAAATTAAATATGCTCTATCTTCTTTTAACCGACGGTTGTAACTTAAAATGTCGTTATTGCTTTGAGGACACACCAGAGACACTTGGTGTTTTTACACCTAAGAAAATGTCTTTGTATTGTGTGAAACAATCCATTGATTATTTTGCCAAACTTCTGAAAAAACACGATTCTGAAAGTGGTCAGAAAATTATACATCTTTATGGTGGTGAGCCAATGTTAAATCCAGAAGCGGTTAAAACAGCAATTATTTACAGTCAAAAATTAAAAGCGAGCGGAAATCTTCCGAAAGATTGTGAAATAGCGATTGTAACAAACGGGACTTTGGTTGATGATGAATTTTCCGAGTTTTTTGCAAAAAATAATGTAACTGTCGGCTTGTCGCTTGACGGACCAAGACACATAAACAATGCTTATCGCATTCCTCAAAACGGAACAACAGATGTTTTTGCAAAAGTTCAATCCTGTTACCAAATTTTGAAAAAGCACGGGGTAAAGATTGGTTTTTCTTCAACATTGTCGCCAGAAGTCGTGGATAATTTTGAAGAGGTGCTGGATTTTTTCGTAAATGGAATTGGTATACAAGACGGAATTTGCTTTAACATTTTACATTACAACCCGAGAATAAAGGTTGGCGAGAGGTATTTTCAGAAAACCGCCGGTTTTTTAATTGAGGCATTTAAACTTTTTCGTGATAGGGGAATATATGAAGAGCGGATGATGAGAAAAGCGAAAGCCTTTGCTTTCAAAAACCTATTTTTTGTGATTGCGGTGTTAATGGCGGTCAAATTGTAATTGCCCCCGATGGAAAGGTTGGGGTTTGTCAGGATTTCGTTAAGCCAAGAAAATATTTCGGCGATGAGTTAACAAAAAATCCCAGCTATGACCCATTTGAGAACGGGTTGTATGATGGATGGAAAAATCGCTCGCCGTTTTTTATGGAACAGTGTTACGACTGTGAGGCGATTGCTTTATGTGGTGGTGGTTGCCCCGCAAGTATTGAATTGAGAACAGGAAGTCGTTGGAATATAGACGACAGAATATGTCCTCATAGTAAACAAAGTCTTGAATGGCTTATCTGGGATACATACAAAAACATGAATACTTGAAAGCACTTCGGAGGGGTGCTAAAGTTATAGGGTAAGTTTAGTAAAAACTTACCCTATTTTTTTTATGTACCCAAAAGTAAAATTCAAAATTGGTGTTAGAAAAGACATTAATACTTTGTTGGCATTTACAAAAGATGCTAATTTTGATGGTGGTGAAAATTTGAATTGGGCTATTTTTAGAAAATATCCTGAATTAAAAAAATACTACGATAATAATAAAATTATTAAACAGAAAGAATTGGAAAAATTTATAAAAGATAAATATAGGAAAGAAAAATATTTAATTGAAAATAATTTGAAAATTTACGAGAAAAATTGGGGAAAGAAAGAAAAAAAGTTTTTTGAATTATCAAATGAATTATTTGAAGAAAAATACTGGACAAAAGGAAAATATACAGCGTTTCCTACAATCTGGGGAATGTTTCCGAGATTTTTAGAAGATAAAACTTTTCAGGTTCCTTATAAATATAAAAACAAAAAATATGTAAATGTTGTTATTGCACACGAGATGTTACATTTTGCATTTTATGAATATATTTACATTAAATATCCAAAATATGCTAAAGATAAATACAATTTTTTGATTTGGAACATATCAGAGATTTTTAATGAAGTTGTCCAAAATTCTCCAAAATGGCTAAAAGTTTTTGATGTGAAAACTATGGGTTATCCTATGCACGAAAAAATTGTTAAAAAACTTGAAAAGAAATATCATAAACAAGAAAAAATAAATCGTGATGAATTGATTAAAGATATTTTGAAAGAAGTGAAAAATATAAAAATATAAATTATGTATAAAAAAGTCTGCGAAAAATTTTCGAAAACAAAGAAAAGTAAAAATAAAGATTTAATCAAAGATTCGTTAATTTCCTTTATTAAGGAAATTGAAAATGTGCTCGATTCACCCGATATTTTATTAAAAAATAAATTATTTTTTTCTGAGTTTATTGAAGACCCGTGTTTTATTTTTGAAATAAATGATTTGTCTATTTTTAATGAAGAAAAAGTTGATACCAACATATCAACAGATGGCATTATTACAGAATTATTTAACATGTGTGATATTTCAGATAGTAACGATTTGTCAAATAAATTAAAACAATCTATATTTGCTCTGCACTCAAAACTTTCAAAAGGTATTATTGAGAATGATTCAGAAATTAATACCATACGTATTATTTTGAAAAATATTAAACAAAAACTTTCTTGTTAAAAATTTGAGAAAGCTATGACAAAGCCGTGGAAACCTGACACTAATCTGATTGCTTTGAAACACAAAAAATAAAATCAAAAATTTCTTCAAATATATTATTTGTCTCGTATTCTTCTTTATGATTATTTTTATCATTTAATTTTTTTCTATTATCGCTGTCATTTTATTATTTTAGTATCAATTAATTTAATTCATAATATTATACCTTAAAATAAATAGACTGTGTGTTGAAAAAGATCTTATAAATGTTATCATTTTAGTAAATTAGTCCTTGTTTTTTTAAATTTAGACATTGAAGGAGGTGATAACGTGAGTTTCTTTTCTAGGCTCTTCAGTAGCACCGAAGATGGGTCAACTGTCCGAGTTCGTCAGAATAACGAAGATAATGCAAAGATCGTCGGCGATAAATTTGAACATTGCGAAGACGGTGGACATACACATCGTTCTTACGATCTCGACACCGCATCCGGTGGCTACAAAGAATACTCTGGAGGGGAAAATTCCCCCGACAGAAGTTATAACAAGTAGTCCCGTCAAAACAAAAACAGCGACCCTTAGTCGCTGTTTTTAAAATCTTCTTGGTAGTCTTCGTATACACTAGTTAAATATTTTTTATTTGCAGACTTTTGATTTAAAACCCTTACATTATCGTCATTTAAATATTCATTTAAAACAATCCAAAATTCTAGAGCAAAATACAACTCATTTTTAGGTATCATAAATTGTTTGTATTTTTTATAAACTTTGGTATTAAAAATATACCTTGCTTGAATTTCTTCTCCTTTTTCTATGAGTTCCATTATTCTGGAGATATCTTTATTAAAGTTTATTTTTATATTTTCATTCATAAAATAATTATACCTTAAAATAAACAGAATGTGTGTTGAAAAAATATGGATGGATGTAAAGATTTGACAAAATAGCAATGGGGGGGGGTAGAATAATTGGAAAGGTCTATTGTGGTATAGGCTTTGTTCTTTGGTCAATTGGGGAATCTTCCCCGCACCTGTAAATTTTTTGAGGAGGAATTACAAATGAAACGACATTTTCTTTTTGGCCCACTGGTCATCTGTATGGCAGAGGATGATGACGGTCAGAGTACCGAGGACTGGGATGACGGCGCCTACGATGATCAGGGTGGCTACGACGATTCTCAATAACTACATCTGCCGGAATTGAAACGCGGGTTTAACCACCCGCGTTTTCTTATGTTAATATATTACTATATATGAATATTTTAAATACTTTTAATGTTTCTAAATATGAAGCAAACTTAAAAAATGGTATAAAAATCGTTTTGTTTTATCGTGCTGGGGCACCTATTACTACAAACGCTGTAATTAGCATAGGTTCAAATTATGATCCAAATGAAAAATTCGGGATGGTTCATTTTTTGGAGCATATGATCGTTAATGGATCAAAAGATTTTCCAAATAAAAGTCTCCTTGCAGAACATATTGAATCAGTTGGAGGTGGTTTTGGTGCATTAACAGGTCAAGATTATTTAATGATCACAACAGAAGTTTCGGAAAAGGAAGATTATTTTAGAGTCGTTGATATTTTTAAAGCAACACTTTGTGAACCTCTTTTTGATAAAGATGTTTTTGAAAATGAAAAAAAGATTGTTATTAAAGAAATAAATAAAAGTAAATCAAATCCATCAAAAATGTTGATTGATACAGCCAGAGGGTTGTTTTTTGATGGGACTTCTTTTTCTCACCCTGTGTTGGGAAACGAAAAAGATATTTTAGCATTGAACTATGATGATGTTGTCGAAGAATATAAAAATATTTTTAATAAATCAAAAATAACATTTGTTGCATCTGGCGATATTTCTATTGATGAATTAACACAAAATCTAAACAAACTTGATTTTATTGAAAATGAAAAAAATATTATTGTTTCCGACGAAATTCCTTTTTCAAATAATAAGATCAAGAGTACATTTTTTGATGTACCAAATGAGCATATTTGTTTTGGCGTTCTAGGACCAAAATCATTTACCAGTGACTCAATAAGGTTGAATTTGTTGGGAGATATTTTGGCGGGCGGAAGAAACTCTAGACTTACAAAAAAGCTTCGTTATGAGAAAGGTCTTGTTTATGGTATTGGGCACGGAAGATTGGGAGGTCAAGATTTAAGTTTGTGGGGTTTATTTACTGATACTGGGGAAAATAATCTTCAAGATGTTGTCAGTGAAATAATTGCTGAAATTAAAAATATTCAATCAAACGGAGTGACAAATGAAGAGCTGGAATTTGTAAAATCAAGAAGAATAAAATCTTTAAAAAGATCTATGCAAACATCAAGCAGTTGGGTTGATTTTCATTGTGTTGCCGAAGCATTTAATAAAAAAGATTTTGACATGGATTTTTATATCAATACAATACAAGATACAACAAGAGAAGATATCAAAAATATTATTGATAAATATTTAGGCGGTGATAAATGGAAATTGGCAATTTGCGGGAAAACAAAAGCGGAAGATATAAAAATATCATAAATTGAATCTAGTTAAATTTTAAATGTGTGTTGAAAGAAAATTTTATGAAAATAAGTAAAGATGCTCAAGCTGTTGTTTTTAGAAAGAATACGGACGGTATTAATTTCTTGTTATTAAAAAGATATGATAAAGAAAAAGAGAGGACAGACTATCGTTTAATTAAAGGAGGTGTTGAAAAAGAGGAAAAACCAGAAGAAACCGTTATCCGAGAAATAAAAGAAGAGTCAGGATTAGAAAATTTATCTCTACTAAATAAATTAGGTGAATACTCTTATCAAGCAGGAGATGTCTTGCACGAAGTAAGTGTTTTTCTTGCTGAAAATACAAAAGACGATGAAATTAAAATGGATTCTGAAAATGAGGGTGGTTTCACTATAGAAGGAGCAGAATGGATACCTTCTGAAAAAGTTAATTCGTATTTGGTTTTTGATCAAGAAAAAGATTCTATAAAAAAAGCTTTGGATTTAATTTAATTTTTCTATTATCGAGTGACCTCTTTTTTATTTAATAAAAATATTTTATGAAAAAAACTTTGTATATTATTCCAGGGTTTGAAGAAACTTGTAGACGTCGACCTTATCAGGCTTTATCAAAAATTGCGAAAGAGAAGGGTTATGATGTTGTATTTAAAAATGTTGATTGGAAACAAAAATTATCAGAACAAGCTTTTTGTGTAGCAGAAGACGACATTATTTTTGGTTTTTCTCTGGGCGCTGTGTTAGCATGGTTGGTGGCACAAGACAATAAATGTAAACACATTATATTAGCTTCTATGACACCCCACTATTCTTGGAGTGATAAAAAAATAAAAAAAGCACTGGTTGATTTGTTGGGTTTAAAATTTGTTAATGATGTTATTAAAAAACTTGATATGAAACATCAAGCTAAAAAACAAACTATAATGTATGGTGATTTAGAGGATGAAAAAGGAGATATTATCGTACCTAAGACAGAACACGAATTGACGGAAAATTATATAAAAGAGATCAAAAAACTACTTTAATTATTTTATGGCATTATCTTTATTACTAATATGGAAATCAGAAATTACAATAAAAAAGATAAAACTGCTGTGCAACAAATTTTTGCCAAATACTGGACCGATGAAGAATTTTTGGACGAACTCGCAGAAAATTTAGATGATAATAAGATTCATTTTTATGTTGCAGAGAAAGATAATGAAGTAATAGGTGTTGCTGGCCTTAGAGAAGCTCCAAAATATCTTCGTGATTGTGCAAAAACAGAAAAACCTGCGGAATTGTATATAATAGCTTCCAAATTACAAAATAAAGGTTTTGGAAATCTACTCGCACAAAAAGTAATAGAAGAAGCAAAAAAATTAAACTTTACAGAAATAGAGTGTTATAGCCCTGAAACTCATAATAGTTCTTGGAAATTTTATGAAAAACTTGGGTTTACAAAGCATGGAATTATCAACGATCCAGACGACGGATATCCAGGAATGCTCTGGAAAAAAGATCTTATAAATGTTATCATTTTATTAAATTAGTCCTTGTTTTGTTAAATTCAAACATTGAAGGAGGTGATTTTTTTGAAGGAGGAACTTGCCCAGCAGGCAGAAGAAGTCTTCGGGGAAGCTCGTTCTTCGGGGCTAACAGACCCCGACGAAAAGTGAAAAATACTCCGACCCTGAAAAATCGTTTGCAAAATGATTTGGGTCGGAGTATCTTTAATTTATGGAATTATATATTACACCTAAAAAAATAATAGAGATGACTTTTGAAAATGGTATTCCGGAAATTCCAAAAACTGTTTATATTATTTTTCAAAAAAGTCTTTTTAAAAGATTGGAAAAAAATTTTAAATTTGAAAAAGTAAAATCTACTCGGGGTGATTTTTATGTTGAAAAAAATAAAAAATTTGGAGTTGTTACAAGAATAGGTATTGGTGAAAGTGCTTGTTCCATGCTTGCAGAAGAACTTTCTTTTTTGGGAGTAAAAAAAGTTATTGCCTTTGGTATGGTTGGGGGTCTAAATGATAAATTTAGAATAGGGGATATCGTAATAATAGAAAAATCTTTATCTCAATCAAATATAGCAGATATATATGAATATATTGGAAGCGAAATTTTAACATCTCCCAAACAAAATGATGAAGTTGCTAAAAAAATTACATCTAGTAATAAAATTGATTTTGTAAAATGTATATCTGTGCCTACAATTTATAGAGAAACCACAAAAGAAATCGAGAAAGCAAAACAAAAAGGAGTTGATATTATAGATATGGAAGTATTTTCTCTGTCGCTGGTTTTCTTTTTGAGAGGTGTTGATTTTTCAGCGGTTGGTTGTATAAGTGATATTTTAAATGACAAGGGTTGGAGTTTTGAAAGTAATTTTAAAAAGGTTTTTGATAATTTAGAAAAAAGTTTTATGAGTTTGGTGAAATAGTTTGCTAATAAAACCTCTTTGATGTAATCTTTTTATTAGAAACAAACAATACAATATACAGCCCTTAAACACTCAAATAATCTGATGAGGTAAAAAATGTCAAACAATGTATTGCTATGTCGCTCCGATGAATATCTTGGAAAAGAATTAGCCATGTTTTCTTTCAATGGTGTGCTTATGGCTATAAGCAAACAAAAATTGAAAGATGTAAAAAATTTATTTTTTGTCAATCGTGAAAATTATTTCATCAAAAATGGACTGTCGTCACCTGTCGTTGTCCAGATTCAAGTAACCAACCGTTGTAATTTGTCTTGTCGCCATTGTTATGTTTCTTCTGGAAAAGCAAATTCTGAAGAGATGTCGGATCAGGAAATAACAAAGCTCTTACTTGATTTAAGAAGTTGGGGTGTTTTAAAAATTCAATGGGTTGGAGGAGAGGTTTTTACCAGAAAAGGCTTTTTGAATCTTGCTCAATATGCAAAAGAGCTTGGTTTTGAACAATCTCTGCTGACTAATGGTGTATTTTTTGGATTAAAAAATAAGGATAAAAGTATATTTCATCATTGCTGGGATTTGTTTTATACAATACAGGTTTCTGTTGACGATTTTGGCGATAATTTTAATCAATTTGTTGGAAGAAAAAATGTGTGGGCAATTGTATTTGACGCAATTGATAATTTATCTCAAAGCAAGCCGAAAAATAAAACTCTTTCTATCGCCACTATAATCAGACCTGACAACATTTTAGCTATACCCAAAATAGTTAGATTGTTTGACGGAAAAATTGATCTTGTAAGGCTAGGGAAAGAAATTCCTACAGGAAGATCCCTTAATACTCAAAAATTAACCATAGAGGCTCTGTTTAATTCTTGGGAGGAGGTTCTTTCTTTGAGAAAATCTGATGTCTCTGTAAGAATAGGACATCCTTTTGATAAAAATGTTTTGCAAAAATCAACATTATTGCCGTCTGATTGGAAAAGTGACAACGGAGCAAGGACTTTTATGTATATAGGTTCAGACGGAACAGCTTACCCATTTCCTTTATTAGTTAATATAAAAGGTTTTTGTGGAGGGTCTGTTTTAAAGGATGATCTCGATAGTATCTGGCTTTCAAAAGCATTTAAATCCTACAGAGAAATTGAAAGGAAAGACACGGGGTGCAAAAATTGCAAAAAAGAATGTCAGATTTGGCCACGGTATCATTTTATTTACAATCACTCGGTGAATTTAAGGGAAAAACCATTTTCTCATCCTGGGTGTGATTTGTAATTAAAAATTTTGGGGTGACTTTGTCACCCCTTTTTTATATAATGAATTTATGAAAAAAATACCATTTTATCCAAACTTAAAAGATAATAATCATTGCCTGCAAGCTTGTTTAAAGATGGTTCTTAAATATTATTTTCCAAATAAAAATTATTCTTTCAGTAAATTGGATAAAATGACAATGCATGTTAAAGGAATGTGGACTTGGCAGGGGGCATCTTTGCTTGCTTTGGCTGGGATGGGTTTTGAAGTAATAAATATAGAAAATCTAGACTATAAAAAATTTTCAAAAAGAGGTAAAAATTATTTAAAAGAAATTTGGACAGAAGAAGTTTTTGAAACACAAAAAAGATATTCTGATTTAAATCAGGAACAAAAAATTGCTGGAAAGATGATAGAGAGTGAAAAAATAAGACTTGTAAATCGAGGTGTCAATTTTTCAGATTTGGAAAATTATTTTAAAAAAGATTATTTGGTTTTAGTCTCTGTAAATCCCTGTGTTTTTGAAAATAAAAAATGTTATTGGAGTCATATTGTTTTAATCACTGACATAAACGATAAATGGGTCACATTTCACGATGTAGGCTTGCCACCAATAGAAAATAGAAAAATTTCTAGAAAAAAATTTGAGAAAGCTATGACAAAGCCGTGGAAACCTGACACTAATCTGATTGCTTTGAAACACAAAAAATAAAATCAAAAATTTCTTCAATTTACTTTTTATTATTTAAGTATGATTAATTTAATTCATAATATTATACCTTAAAACTTAATACTTAAAAATGTTTAAATGGGACTGGATAATAAAAAAACAAACGACTCACTTTTAAAAGTGAGTCGTTTGTTTTTGGATTAAATGGTTTTTATTATTCGTTCTATATCCGGATAATATTTGGTAAAGGTTTTATCAATTTCTTCTGTATTTATTGGAATATTTTGCATTATATTTATTTCTGGAGCAATTTCATTCATTATTAAATCTACCACCCTTTCTTTTTTCCAATGATCAATCTCATATTTATCAATTAAGTTTTGTATAGATAAATGAATTATTTCGTGAATTACTGAAATGGTTATTTGTTTTTCTTTACGAGTTCTTACATTTATAATTACACAATCTGGTGGATAATAACTACCACCAACTCCGTATCTTGTGAAAATTATTTTGTAAGTTTCTTGTGGTTTAAGTGATAATGAATTAAAGAAATGATTTAAAACAAAATCTATTTTTGGCAATTCATTTAGTAAATATTTCTCATTATTTTTATAGTTTTCTTCGTCGTACTCATTTGAAAGTAACTTCTTGATATATTCAGTGTCTATTAGTGAATCTTTAATATTAGGATCATTCATTGATAAATTTTCTGGTAGAAAAACTTTATATCCATGTTCTTTATAGTGATCTATTCTTTCTGCCGTATTTTTGATTCGCAAAATCTCATCTTCAAGAGAGTATTTTATATTTAAATTTATCATGTTAAAAATTATTTGCCAGTTTAATTATTTCAAGGGCTCTTTTTATTATAGCGTCGCCGACTTCGCCCCAATCAAAATATTGTTTATAATCTTTTGGGTCAATTATTTTTATTTCTGTGATTTTTCCATCTGGATCACTTTCAAATTTTCCACGAGGTTTTACATTGCAAACATAACGAAGTTGATAAATAGTTTTATCGCCAGTCGTCACTTCTTGATAACCGACTGGTTTAAAATCAAGAACCTTCATATTTGATTCTTCTCGAACCTCTCTTTTTAAGCAATCTTCGAGACTTTCTCCTTTTTCTACACTTCCGCCAACAAGACCCCATGTTTTATTTTTTTTATGATAGGCAATTACTATTTTGTCTTTTAAAAAACAAATAGCATAGACTTGTTTTATTCTATTTAAATTTAAAGAATCAAAAGTATCTGTATCTTCGTAAGAAATAAAAGAAGTAGATCCATCAGAATTTGTAAATTGGGATTTTATTCTTTTAATTTTCATAGAATAATTATACTTCTAAATTTAGTATTTAAAAAGAATGAGAAGAATCACGGGCGGGTACCGTTTGTTGATTTTGTTTAGCATTTGTGTATTATTATGATATAAGTGTCCTTTGGGTTGTAGATAATAAAAATGATGAAAGAGAGGAACAATATGAGTGTTACGGAACAAAAATCAGGATTGAATCTCGGGTTTATTGGATCATTAACCGAGGCTGGTTCGGCACAAATGCTCGGGTGTGATGACGATGGTTGTGATTGTGACTGCGTGGATTGCATTGATTGCGTCTGCGATCATGGGCCATGTGATTGTGATCTTTGATTTTAAAAGTGAGATTAATCTCGAATAACTGGCCATTTTTGGCCAGTTTTGTATTATAATAATAAAGATGAGCAAATTAATTTTTAAAATAGACAAAAAAATAGATTTTCAAAATCATCTTATCCAGATAAAGTGGAGAAATAAAACCGGTTTTAAATATAACAAGAAAGACATCGATTATTTTGAATCTATTGAAAGTTCTAAAAACGTACAGGAACAATGGAAAAAATTTGAAGAATATTCAAAAGATTTTTATTCTGAAGAAAATAAATCAAACAGAGATGATATTTTAAGTTTCTATCAAACTTCTTGGGGTGAAATAGAAAATATTTATATTAATAAAATGGAAGAAATTCACAAAAACAAATTTCCATATAAAATAATTTATGGGATATTATCCACCAGTCCTGGTGGTTGGGGCTTTAATCTTGGAGGAGAAAATCCATGGTTTGTTTGCCCAAATGATAAAAGTGACAGATTTCTTAAGATTGCTATGCATGAGATTATGCACGGATTTTTTATTGAGTATTTTAGAGAAGAATATAAAACAAAATTTGATCTGAATGACAATCAGCTTTGGGATATACAAGAATCTTTGACAGTTTTACTAAATATTGAATTAAGCAATATTTTGCCCGAACCAGACCTTGGATATCCTCAGCATAAAAAAATACGAGAAGAAGTGACACAAGTTTGGCTGGAAACTAGAAATATAAATGATGTTTTAGACAGTTTATGTAAAAATTTTAAAAAGTAATTTTTTATTGACTATTTCGCTTATTTGTATAATATTTATACAGGTAAATTCAGACAGGAAACTGTGAAGTCTTTGACATAATCAAAACAAGGAGGTTCCAAAATGTATCGCGAATTCAAATCGCCTTTGACTGTTCAATTAGAGATTACTTCAAAATGTAATCATAGATGTACTCATTGCTACAATTACTGGAGATCTGACAATTCAATTGAGACAACACTAACTGAAATCGATTTAATAAAGATCATGGAAAATCTTCGGAACAGTGAAATTATGCAAATGGTTATTACCGGTGGAGAACCTATGATTTTTTCAAATCTTTTAATTAAGGGGTTGGAATTGGCTAAAGACTTCGGTATTAGATGTTCCATAAATTCAAATTCAACTTTAGTTACATCAGAAATTGCACAAGCAATAAAAAGAAATAATTCAAGTGTACTAACATCAATGCTTTCTTTTGACCCCGATAAACATGATTCATTAACAAACTCAAGAGGATCTTGTGCTCGATTGGTAAAAGGAATTAAGATGCTGATAGATGAGGGCGTTTCTGTTGGTGTAAACATGGTTGTTATGAAACAAAATCTTTATGATGTTTATAAAACCGGTAGTTTTGCGAATAGTCTTGGTGTAAAAAATTTTACTTCTACAAAAGTTTGTCCATCTTTAGGCGATAACATTTTTGAAAAACTTAAACTTGATAAAGATGATAATTTAATTCTTTTCGATCAACTACTTCGTTTAAAAAATGAGTCAGGCATAGATGTAGATACCTTAACTGCATATCCGTCTTGCTTATCGCAAGATTGGAACAAATATGGAAAATTTCTTTTGGGAAGAAGTTGTAGCGCGGGAAAAACTTTTTGTGCTATTGGTTCTAGTGGAAAATTAAGAGCATGTGTTCAGCATGACGAAGAATATGGTAATGCCATCACAGAACCAATCACTTCAATTTGGAAAAAATTGGGAAAATGGAGAGATGGCTCTTTGTTGCCCGATAAGTGTAAAAAATGTCAGTATCTTTATCTCTGTGGTGCGGGCTGTCGCGCAACATGCCAGTTTTTTGGTGATATTAAATCTTTAGATCCAGATGCTAGCGATAGTTGTGATTTCAAGCCAATTACTGATGAAAAAAACAAAATTGAACTTATTGATAAGAATTTGCGCTTAAAAGTTAATCCAATCATCAGATTTAGAGAAGAAAAATTTGGAACAGTATTAAACACAAGCAAGTCGAGGATAACGGTGGTTACTAATGACTCAGCTTATCTTTTGAAAAAGTTGATTGATCGAGGTGTTTTTACCTTGGATGAGATTTTTTGTGACTATTCTTTAAATATTGAATCTGCACACAAATTTATGTCTGCATTGTATAGCAAAAATGTACTTGTAAAGGAAGATCTTTCAAAATAAATTAATATTTATCTTATTGAAGTTTTTGTTTATTGTTAATAACAAACTGGCCATTAATTTGGCCGGTTTTTTTGTTGAAAAGAATTATAAAGATTTGCCAAAATAATAAGGGGTAGGTTTTTTTGAAGATTAATTTTACTCTATATAACCTTTTATATTATCCCAAAAAATATCAGGTTTTGAATATATGAAATTGTGCGATCCTGAAACCGAGTGAAGCGGAATGTTGTGATTGTATGCGTTTGCACTGACTTCTTCATAAGAAAAAATAGTGTCTTCTTTAAAATAGATTAAATTGACATTAACACCTCTGTTTATAATATAAGCAACTTTTTTGCCTATAAAAATTTTGGACAACCCATATCCTTCTTGGATTGATTGAACAGGATTGAATACAAAAAAACTAATATTTTGCACGATATGGTAAAAAGGTCTGTTTTTGTTTTTTATTTTTTTAATAGGCCATAAAAACGTATCCAAAATAAATTTTGAGGCTGTTTTCAAAAACGATTGCTGTGGTGTCATTCCGGCCGGTGCTATCAAAAGAAAATTTTTGAAAACCTCCGGTTTGTCTTCAACAGCAAGTGTTGTATAAACCGCACCTTCTGAATGTCCAACGATGTCTATTTTTTCAATATTTAGAATTTTTATTGTTTCAAGTATTGCCTGAGATTTCATTTTTTCTCTGGCTACGCCTTTTTCTTTTTTTGTGTTTATTCTGTCAAAATTTTTAAAATTGACAGTGACAACTCTTCTTTCGTTTTCATTTATTGTTTTCAAAAGAGGTTTTAACAATCTGGGTGTTGAAGCCCAGCCGGAAGATATAAAAACAGGCAACCCTGTTTCTTTATCAGGAATAATATCTATTATTTCCAAAGTTCCGCCTGTTGTATTAATTTTTTTTCTGATATTAAATTGACCTTCAAAATTCATACTCAAAATTATACCTTAAAAATTTTATTGTTGTATGTTGAAAAAGGGTGTTTGGTTGACTGGGTTTATTCAAATGATACTATATATTCTATATCTAACTTTATCTTTATGAAAAAAATAAACAATCAAAAAATAAAAGAACTTTTAAGTCGCGGTACAGAAGAAATAATCAGTTTTGACGATTTGAAGAAAAAACTTGAGAGTGGGAAAAAATTAAGAATTAAATTGGGGATTGATCCAACCAGTCCAAATATTCACTTGGGCCGTTCTATCCCTCTTTTAAAGTTGAGAGATTTTCAAGAGTTGGGTCACCAAGCCGTCTTTATCATCGGTGATTTTACAGGAACAATAGGGGACACTTCTGATAAAGAGAGCGAGCGACCGATGTTGGAACAAGAAACAATTAAAAAGAATTTGAAGAATTATATTGCCCAAGCGGGGAAAATAGTTGATATGAAAAAAGCAGAAATTTATTACAACAGCAAGTGGTTGGGTAAATTGGGTTATGGTGAAATCGGTTTTCAGGCGGATCAATTTTCTTTGAATGAATTTATTTCTAGAGAAAATATCAGTAAACGATTAAATGACGGAAAAAGAATTGTATTGCGTGAACTTTTATATCCTTTGATGCAGGCATATGATTCGGTACAGGTAAAAGCCGATGTTGAATTGGGTGGAACAGATCAAAAATTTAATGTGTTGGCGGGCAGGACTTTGCAAAAAGCCTATAAACAAGAACCCCAGAATATTATTACCAATCCTTTAATAGAAGGATTGGATGGCAGAAAGATGAGTTCTAGCTGGGGAAATACGGTAAACTTGATGGATTCACCCGATGATATGTTTGGAAAATTGATGTCTCTGAAAGATGAATTTATCATTAGGTATTTTACTTTGCTTACTCGTGTTGATATGAAGGAAATTAGAAAATATGAAGTAGAAATGAACAGCGGTGCAAATCCAAAAGACTATAAGATGAAATTGGCGTATGAAATCGTCAGATTTTATCATTCGGAAAAAGATGCCCAAAAAGCAAAAGACAATTTTGAAACTCAATTTCAAAAAGGAGCCGTACCAGAAAACGTTCAAGAATTTAAAATAAAAGCAGGGGAGGGAATTTTGGTTGTTTTGCACCAAATAGGTTTTGCTTCTTCAAATAGTGAGGCACGAAGAAAAATCCAAGAAGGGGCGGTAAAGTTGGATGATGAAAAAGTAGTAGACGTGAATTATATTTTAGATAAAGGCGAAAGAATAGTTAGATTGGGAAGGAAAATTGGAAAACTAAAAATCAAATAATCTAATGTTAGATGAAGACGATAGCCGATGGTTGATAACAAGAGCCGGAGCTAATAGCTTATAGATGATAGCTTATAGCACGGACGGCGAAGATGAATGGTTTGTTTCCCATTCGGGCTATTAGCTATAAGCTGTCGGCTATCAGCTACAACTATTGATCACTCACTACAAATTACTTATCTTTTCTGTTCTCTATTTTGCACACTCGGTTTTCTAAACTCTAACTTTATCCAGTATTTACCATTTGGCTTGTTTAGTTTTTTCTATTATAATAAAACAAAATACGCACATAAAATGGTGTTTTTTATTAGTAACAAAAATAGATTATTTAAATTATGTTTAATTTTAGAAAATCGAAAACTGATAATAGTTCAGAAATTTCGGTGAAAGCTGATCACAGCAAATTTTCAGCTTTTCTTTTGTCTGGGTTGGTTTTATTAATTCCAATATTTTTTATTCCATTCCCATCATTCTCTTTTTATTTTAGTAAAGGGATAATGATTTCTTTGGTGGTAATGGTTTTGGTGGTTATTTGGTTGTTAGATAGATTGAAAGATTCAGAATTCACTTATTCAAAAAATCCTGTATTACTAACAGCAATTGTTTTGCCTATTGTTTATTTGATTTCCTCATTACTTTCTGGAGCGGTAACAACATCATTTATCGGGCAAGGATTTGAAATTGGGACATCTCTTTACGTCTTAGTTTTCTTTTTGCTAATGTTTTTGACATCTTCAATTGTAAAAACCAAAGAGAGGGCATATTATCTATTTTTCTTGTTTTTTATCTCGTTTTTCTTGGTAGCGATTTATCAAGGTCTAAGACTTTTAATAGGTCCTGAATTTTTGAATTTTGGTGTGCTTACATCTTCTTCATCAAATTTAATTGGAAAATGGAACGAATTGTCTGTATTTTTTGGTTTAACAACAATTCTTTCTTTAGTAACAGTAGAATTTGTAAATCAAAGTAAATTGATAAAGTTTTTAAGTTACATTGTCCTTTTGATATCTCTTTTCTTTGTAGCACTAGTAAACTTTAATACAGTTTGGATAGTTTTAGGAATTTTTTCATTTGTTTTGGTGGCTTATGTTATTTCAGCAAATAAGTTTTCAATTGAAGCCCCTGCTGGATTGAAAATGAAAAGAATTCCCGCAATATCATTTCTTGTAATGGTGTTGGCTGTTGCCATAGTTTTAGGAAATTATGGTGATAGAAATACTACTGATAATGTTAGTTTGGGAGAAACATTGGGATCTTATTTTGAAATTTCTAGTTCTGAATTAAAATTGACCCCTCTTGGAACATGGAATATTGCAAAAGAAACACTAAAAACAAAGTCTGCATTACTAGGAGCAGGGCCAAACAGATTCGTTAATCAATGGTTAAAATACAAACCAGCTTCTCTAAATAATACTCAATTTTGGAATGTTGATTTTAATAGTGGATACAGCTTTATCTTGTCATCGGTTGTAACTGTTGGATTGTTGGGCTTTGTATTGTGGATTATATTCCTAGGAATGTTATTTACAGCAGGATTTAAAGCAGTGTTTCTACCAAAAACAGACAAAGCCGAAGGATATCTGTTACCACTGGCTTTTCTTACAACAGTCTACCTTTGGTTATTCTCGATTGTTTACATTCCATCTCACACGATACTAACATTAACTTTTGTCTTTACCGGTGTTCTCATTGCTCTTTTGATTCAAAATGGAATTTTTGAAACAAGAAAGATTTCTTTTGCAAAAAATCAAAAGCACAACTTTGTTTTAGTTTTGGTTTTGATTTTCTTGATTCTTGTTTCTTTGGTGACAGGATATACCGTAATTCAAAAATTCTCTGCTTCAGCTTACTCACAAAAAGGATTGCTTGAATTAAATAAAGAAGGTGCTGTGCTGGATGATGTTGAAGCTAAAATCATAAAAGCAGTAAACCTTTCAAATGGTGACGCTTATTACAGATTTTTGTCAGAATTAGCTTTGGTTAAATTGCAAAATTTGATGTCAAAGACAGATTTGTCAGAAGAAGAAGTGAAAGCTCAGTTCCAAACGATTTTGGGACAAGCAGTAGAAAATGCAGTTAAATCTACTCAGATTGACCCAACAAACTATCAAAACTGGGTATCTTTGGGAAGAGTTTATGAAACAATCATTATGTTTGATGTTCAGGGAGCATACGAACAAGCTGTCAATTCTTATCTAACAGCCATTAATCTAAATCCACAAAATCCAGCTTTGGCATTTACACTTGGAGTACTTGAATACAACACAAAGAATTACAACAACGCTGTGATTGCTTTGGAAAGAGCAGTTATCTTGCAACCATATTACTCAGATGCAAAATATTTTTTGGGACTTACTTATTACAACTTGGACAGAGTAGATGATGCGATACTTCAATTTAAAGATTTGGAAATGTTAAATCCAGAAAGTGCCGAGATTAAAGCAGTTTTGGAAAATCTAGAAGCAGGAGCAACTCCTTTTGCTGGATTTAAAAATGCATCAACTCTTCAAGAAGATGTGATAGAAGAAGAGCCTGTTGTTGAAGAAGATTCTGAATAAATTATTTATAGTCATAAAATTGTTGTGGATCGCTTCGCTACCGCTCGCGAAGACGGAAGACAAATTTCCAAAGGAAATTTGTCACGAACAATTTAAAATTGTTCGTCTTTGCGAACGAAGTGAGGCAATCCAGACTATTTTGTAGCTCAAAGTTACTTAAACAAAAATGGTTAAAAGAATCATTAAATTATTAAACAGAGAGATAAGCGGACTCCATGAGGCCGCTTATCTTTTAGGTGCTTTTACTTTTGCTTCTCAACTCTTGGCACTCGTCAGGGACCGATCCCTTGCTTCTTCTTTTGGAGCAGGGGAAACACTGGATATTTATTATGCAGCTTTTAGAATTCCAGATTTTATTTTTATAACAGTTGCTTCTATTGTATCCATTTCTGTTTTGATCCCTTTTCTTGCAGACAAGTCCCGTGAAGAAAACGGGGGAATGCAAAATTTTATTGATGGTGTATTTACCATATTTTTTGCATTTATTTCTCTGGTCAGTCTAGTCGTTTTCTTTTTGGCACCTTTTATTGTAGAGAAAATGTTTCCTGGGTTTGGAGAAACTGCTACCGCTCAAACAATTTCTCTAACAAGAGTGCTACTACTCAGTCCGATTTTGTTAGGACTTTCAAATTTGTTTGCAAGCATCATTCAGCTAAACAGAAAATTTTTAATTTATGCCATCAGTCCAGTTTTATATAATTTGGGTATTATATTTGGTATTTTCTTTTTGTATCCAAGTTTTGGTCTTGTTGGTCTTGGGTCAGGAGTAGTTTTGGGTGCATTTTTGCATTTGATAATTCAAATTCCTGTTGCGAAAGGTGTGGGTCTTCTTCCAAAATTTACATCAAAAATAAATTACAACGACATTAAAAAAGTTACCTTGCTTTCATTGCCCCGAACACTAACAATGTCTGCAAATCAAATCGCTTTCTTTTTTCTCGTAGCGCTTGCTTCTTCTGTTGGAGTCGGTTCTATCGCTGTGTTTAATCTGTCTTTTAATATTCAATCCGTACCGATGGGAATTATTGGAGTCAGTTATTCTGTCGCTGCTTTTCCAACACTGGCCCGATTGTTTACTGCTGGCGAAAAACAAAAATTTTTAAATCAAATGGTCTCGGCATCAAGACACATCATCTTTTGGTCTTTGCCCGCCTTGTCTTTATTCATAGTTTTGCGAGCACAAATAGTCAGAACTATTTTGGGGTCTGGGCAATTTGATTGGTCCGATACTCGTCTAACAGCTGCTTGTTTGGCTATGTTTGCCTTCTCCGTTGCTGCCCAAAGCCTTATTTTGCTCTTTATACGCGGTTATTATGCAATGGGAAACACCAAACGACCGTTGCTTATAAATATATCGTCCTCTCTTTCTATAATCGTCTTTGCTTTTTTGTTTAGTTGGTTGTTTGAACAATATGATGTGTTTAGATATTTTGTTGAACATATGTTCCGAGTAGACGATTTGTTTGGAACTACGGTTTTGATGTTGGCGTTTAGCTATTCATTAGGAACAATATTAAATGCGGTTTTATTGATGGCGATGTTTGAAAGAGATTTTGACAAATTTATTCACAATATTTCAAAAACATTTTGGCACAGTTTATTTGCGTCTATTATAATGGGATTTGTTGCCTATAGATTTTTGGCAATATTTGGTGACTTTCTGGATTTGAATACACTGCAAGGAATTTTCATTCAAGGATTGTTTGCAGGATTGGCAGGAATTTTCTCAGGGATTTTTATACTTTGGATGATGGATAATAGGGAATTGAAAGAAGCAAGAAAAGCATTTAACAAACGAGTATGGAAGTCGGGAATTGTTATTCCGGAAAAGAGAGAATTGTAAAAGGGATAAGGTGTAAGGCATAAGGAGTAAGTAAATAGTTTATATTTAAAAACCTTGAGATATCTCAAGGTTTTTTCTAATTCAATACTTTACAGACTTTCGACTTCATGGACTTTATAGACTTTAAAGGCTTTTGACATTATACTAATGCCTATATGGATCCCGTTAGAGATGTTGGTTTATCTTTATAAGGAGTGTGGCATATTAAACACAGTAATTATTTGAATGAAAACAAGAAAAGAGGAGGAAACCTTGTAAATATGTGTCACGGTAGATTTATTATTAAATAATAATTTAAAAGATAAGAAAATTGTTTTTATTAAAAATGGTTTCCTATCTATAACGGGATGAATTTAAAGAATATTAGAAATTTTTCAATCATTGCTCACATTGATCACGGCAAAAGTACTCTTGCGGATAGAATGCTTGAAATAACAAACACTATTGAAAAAAGGAAAATGAAAGCACAAGTTCTCGATGTTATGGAGTTGGAAAGAGAACGTGGTATTACTATCAAGATGCAGCCTGCCCGAATGGAACACGAATATAATGGAGAAAAATATATTCTTAATCTGATTGACACACCAGGGCATATAGACTTTTACTACGAAGTTTCCAGAGCTCTAAGGGCTGTGGAAGGCTCTATTTTGTTGGTAGACGCGACACAAGGTGTTCAAGCACAAACATTAACTACTTTAAATATGGCGCAAGAGGTAGGACTTGTTATTATTCCTGTTTTGAGCAAAGTTGATTCTCCTTTGGCAAGGGTAGCAGAGGTAAAAGAACAATTAAGCAACCTAATTGGCTGTGACAAGAGCGATATAATAGAAGCATCAGGAAAAACTGGTCAAGGAGTGGCAGAAGTTTTGAAAGAAATAATTGAAAAAATTCCCGCTCCAAAAGAAAAAATACAAACTAGTGACGGTTTTAGAGCTTTGGTTTTTGATTTTAAATACGATACTCACCGAGGAATAATTGTTTATGTGCGAGTTTTTGACGGAAAGGTAGGGAAGAATGAAAATCTTGTTTTCAAAGCAGTAAATGAAAAATTTAATTCATTAGAGGTGGGTATTTTCTCGCCAGATGAGAAACCGAGGGAATACATAGGGGCGGGGGAAATCGGATATATAGTAACAGGAATAAAAAAACCCGGAATAGCTTCGGTTGGAGATACTTTGACGCTAGCAAAAAAACCTATGGATTCTTTGAGTGGATATATGACACCCGAACCTGTTGTTTGGGCTTCGGTTTATCCAGAAGACGCAGATGATTTTGATTTGTTAAAGCAATCGTTAGACAGATTGAAATTGTCAGACTCTTCTTTTTCATACGAAGAAGAAACATCTGGTTCACTGGGCAGAGGTTTTCGTTGTGGATTTTTAGGGATGCTTCATCTAGAAATCATCACGGAAAGACTGAAAAGAGAATTTGATTTGGAATTGGTTATCACGCATCCAAGTATTACTTATGAGATCGTTTATAAAAACGGAACGAAGAAAACAATTTACTCGCCATCTTTATTTCCAGACGATCACGAAGTTACTTCTGTTTTAGAGCCTTGGATAAAAATAAAAATAATCACTCCTCCTGATTATCTCAGTGGTTTGATGAAAATACTTTATGATCATGAGGCAGAAATAGGCAATTCAAAAGATTTTGGAGAAGACAGAATAGAGATAGATGCAAAATTACCGTTAAGAGAATTGATGCGAGGTTTTTTTGACGAAATAAAAAGTGCAACATCTGGTTTTGCCTCTATGTCTTATAAAATTGATGAATACAGAAACGCAGATGTAACGAGGTTGGATATTTTGGTTGCGGACGAAGTGGTGACTGCGTTTTCACGAGTTGTTTCTAAAAGAAGGGCACAGGAGGAAGCAGACAAGGTTGTTGAAAAACTGGCTACATATTTACCTCGTCAAATGTTTGTTATGAAGATACAGGGCAAAGCGATGGGTAGAATTTTGTCTTCAAAAACGATTTCGGCGATGAGAAAAGACGTGACCGGATACCTTTATGGAGGCGATATAACCCGAAAAATGAAGTTGCGAGAAAAACAAAAGAAAGGAAAAAAGAAAATGAAGGAAAGGGGCAAGGTAAACATATCTCAGGACGTCTTTTTAAAGATGATGAAAAATAAATAGAAATCCACAGGTAAAAGTTCATAAAATTAATAAAGTTCATAAAGTTTATAAAGTAAAGTAGTTAAAATATACAAATAAATCGGATTATTTTTAACTTTTTACTTTAAAAACTTTCAACTTGAGGAGTAAGACGATGAGTGCTTGACTTATTTTTTATATAATGATAAAGTATTTTTAACAAATAATAAAAATATGGCTAAAATAAAAATAAAACCCGAAAAAGTGACAAAGAAATTTCTCTCAGTTTTACCTGAGAGATCTTATGATGTGATAGTTAGAAGATATGGTCTTGGAGAAAAACCTGCCAGGGTTACTCTTGAATCTATCGGAAAAGATTATGGAATAACAAGAGAAAGAGTAAGACAAATAGAAAATAACGCTATAAAAAACATCAAAAAATCCAATGTTTTCAACGCCGAATCGGCTATTTTTGAAGAATTGAAGTGTTTGATCGATGATTTGGGTGGAATAGTGTCAGAAGAAGATATCTTGAACCATATTGGAAACGATGATCATATTAAAAATCATATTCACTTTTTGTTGGTTTTAGGAGATCAATTTAACAAGGAAAAAGAAGATCACAGATTTAAATCAAGATGGTATACAGATGCAGAGGTAGCAAATATCGTTCACAATGTTCTTGAAAAAATGACAGAAGAAATTTCCGATGATAATCTGTATCCAGAAGACGAAATAATTTCTTTGTTTGTTGATAAAGCAGGAAATTTACACGCAAGATACAAAAACAATCCAGAAGTAATAAAAAGATGGCTTGCTATTTCTAAAGTAGTTGATAAAAATCATTTTAACGAATGGGGATTGGCAAATTCAAGCAATATCAATGCAAAAGGAATCCGAGACTATGCTTATCTATCAATCAGACAACACGGATCACCAATGCATTTTAGAGAAGTTGCAAAATCAATTGAAAACAATTTTGGCAGAAAAGCTCACATTGCTACTTGTCACAACGAATTGATCAAAGATTCAAGATTCGTTTTGGTAGGTAGAGGATTGTATGCACTTTCTGAATGGGGATATGCGAGTGGAATAGTAAAAGATGTAATAATTAATCTTTTGAAAAAAGAAGGTCCTCTTGCAAAAGAAGAAATCATTGATAAAGTTTTGAGAGAAAGATATATCAAAGAAAATACAGTTGTTGTAAACTTGCAAAACCCTAAATATTTTAAGAGAGACAAGCAGGGGAGATATATGATTGCGTAACAAGGAGTAAGGTGTAAGGGTTAAGGAGTAAGTAACAAGAAAAAACCGCTTGAAATAGCGGTTTTTTGTTGTTTTATTATAAGCTGTGAAAAAGATGAGATACATCGGTAATACCCAAAACATTAAGTTTTAGGTATATTTGGCGGTAATGACATTATCAACATTAACCGTAAATATATCAAATATGTTAGCTCCGCATGTAAAAAAGGTC
>JAQTWD010000011.1 GCA_028689435.1 Minisyncoccota bacterium
GAAAAACAGAGGGTTTATTTTTAAGAGATAATATTAAAGACATTATTTTGTATGGAAATCGAATTTTGAGTATTTATAATGAAAATGATAATTCTCAATTTATTCTTTCTGGTCCGAGCGGAAACGATGGTTTTGAAATATACAATTCTGCTATAAAGGAATGGATTGTTCAAAGTCCCAAATTAGGGACATTGGCTCTTACGACAAAACCTGCAACAAATACTTTTGGTTATTTATATTTTATAGATATTAATTCAAAAGAAAGGACAAAAATATTAGAGAAGATTGTTGGTTTAACCACACTAACAAACAATAAGGCTGACAGGGTTATTCTTGGAGAAAAAATGAATTTATCTATTTATTATGTTGATAGTAAAGAAAAAAATAGATTGGATGTAAATACTTTACCTGAAAAATGCATTTGGTTTGAGGATTCTATAAATGTTATTTGTGGAGTACCTAAAAATCCTGTCGGAGGTAAATATCCCGAAGACTGGTATCAGGGTATAAATTCATTTTCTGATGATATTTATATGATAAATGTAGATAGTGGATTATCCAGATTGGTAATTTCTCCAGAAGAATTTTCCGGAGAATCAATAGATATGATTAAACTTGCTCTAGACACAGATGAAAAGTTTTTGTTTTTTATAAATAAAAAAGATCAATCGTTGTGGAGTTTGGAGATAACACCAGAAATAAAAATTGAAACAGAAAATATAGAAACAGCAACAACAACGAGCGAGAATTAAAAAAATATTAAAATAAATTTAAAGTAAAAAATTTTGAATTACGAAATACGTGTATTTGTGGATCGCTTTGCAATGTTTTCAAAGACGAAGGTTTAGTCTTTGTAAGAAGTGAAACGTAGTGGAACGACGGAATAATCTAGAACGAAGACGACGACCGTCCGTCTTTGCGAGGAACGGAGCGAAGTGGAGTGACGAAGCAATCCACGTCGTCGTCCATCGTGGATCGCTTCGCTGTCGCTCGCGAAGACGAACGAAAAAGCGAAGCTTTTTCGTTCGTCGACGACGGCAAAGCCGTTGTCTTTGCGAGCAAAACGAACTTCGGATTTTTTAGGCAAAAAATTCGGAGTAATAAATCCAGAACATCTCGTAATTCAAAGTAAAAAAACGGGCAATCCCGCTTTTTTAAATTAAAAATTATTTTTGTTTGTTTTGTATTTGATACAAACCTTTCTAAATACTCCTACTCCAGATGATTCCGTCTCTATATTTTCTTGATCTGCTAACACCGAGTGCACAATCATTCTTTCAAAAGAAGACATCGGATCCATTTCTACATCTCTTTTAAAGAAAACTGCCTTTTCTGCCATTTCCAAAGCTTTGTTTTTTATCTTCTCAATATTCTTTGTTTGATAATCGTTTACATCAATAAAAAAGTTTATATTTTTTATATCTTCGTCTTTTCCTCCTTTAACAATTTGTTTAACTAGATAGTTGAGAGCTTTTATGTTGTTCCCCTCGTTTCCAATTAAAATACCAGAGTCAGAAGATTTTACGGCAAATCTAAAATTATCATTTCCATCATCACAAATTGTAACATTCTCAAAATCAACAGTGAGCTTGCCTAACATCTCTTCAATTATTTTTTTTATTTTGTTGTTTGCTTTATTTTCCATAATTATTTGTTTTCTGTTTTGATGGTTTTTCTGATATACAATTCTTGACCTATCATAAACAGATTACTCGTTATCCAATATAATGCAACTGCCGAGATTAGTCCATAGGCAATGATAAAAATTATAACAGGCATCGCATATTTCATCTGTAATTGCATATTTTTAACCAAATCGTCCTTAAATGTATTTTGGTCGCTTGGTTTATCATTCTTTTTTTGTCCCGCCATAACCAATCTTATTTGGAAAAATTGAGAAATTCCTGCAAGCAAAGCCAAAATAAGACTTTTTTGGGTTATATCAAAAAATCCTAAAAATGTGACATTATCAATGTGTGAGGGTGCTTTTATAAAAGAATATAAAATATCAAAATTTACATCAGGCAAACCTCCTTTTAAAAAAACAAAATAAAGAGCAAACAGGATGGGGAGTTGGATCAAGATAAGAAAGAAGCTCGCAAAAGGATTTATTTTATATTCCTTGTACAAATCCATTATTTTTCTTGCCTGAGTTTCTTTGTCTTTTTCGTATTTTTTTCTAATCTCGTTTACCAGAGGGTCTATTTCTTTAACCTTTAACTGTGTTTTGATTGACTCTTTTGTTAGAGGAAAAACTATCAATTTAACAACAAGGGTTACTATAACTACCGCAATTCCCAAATCCATCCAAGGGAAGAAAGATACCAAAAACACTAATCCATTATAAATTGGGTTATAAAAAAATGTATGAAATATATAAGAAAACATAAAATTTAGTATAAAGTAAAAAGTCCATAAAGTCCACAAAATAAAAATTACAAAATTTTCGCGGTCACGAAAATTTTGTAATTTATTTTTAAATCCTAAAACCTAAACTCTAAATCCTAAATCTTAAAACATAATTATTTTTTAGATGAGAGAATATTGTTTATTATGTTTTTAATATCTTTTTCTGTTTCTTTAAAATTTATACTTGAACCTTCTTTTTTTAAAAAGAAAATAATAAAAACTCCGTTTGGAATATTTTCCAAAGAATTTCTAATAATAGAATAGACTCTTCTTTTCAAGAGGTGTCTTTTTATTGCTCCCTTGATTATTTTTTTGGACACAGCAACCCCAAATTTTTTATCTGAGTTTTTTGTTTCTAATATTTTAATATGAAAATATTCAGAGCTTTTAGAAAAACCGTTTTTAAAAACGATATCAAATTCTTCTTTGGTCAGTCTGTTTTTTTTATTTAACATAATTAAAGTATAAAGTATTTAAAAAGCGTTTGTCTATGAGACAAACGCTTTTTTAAAATCAATTTATATTAAACAGATAGCTTTGCTCTGCCTTTTCTTCTTCTGTTGGCTAAAACCTTTTTGCCTCCGGGGGTAGATGTTCTAACCAAGAAACCGTGGGTCTTTGCTCTTTTTCTTTTTTTAGGTTGGTATGTTTGTGACATGATTAAAATTTAAAAATTAAAATTCATCCAGCACTCAGACATCTTTATTTATAAATAAGTATAAATTTATTATGTTGATATATATTTAAACAAAATCTCTAATAGAAATATCTGAGTGCTGGATAAAAAAGTCAAAATGACAATTCAAAATTAAAAATAATTTATTAGCTAACACTATACATCAATACACATTTTAAATCAAGGTTTTTGGGTTCTTTAAAGGGTTTTGTTGTTGTGTAATGGGGATTACTTATTTTTTAAAAAAACTTTAATGGGTATTAAATTTTTAAAATTGTGGTTAAAACAAAAGGGTTTTTATGATTAAAAAATTTTTTAAAAAAGTCAAATACAAAATTTTTGATGTTATCCACATGTTAATAACATATTAATTAACTCATATCAAGTTTAATATTTCATAAATAGGAATATAATAGAAAGTATCAATTTTTTATTCCTAAATAAATAAAAGCCATGTATATAACAACTCTTGAAGATAACAAAAAGATCTGGGAAAAAGTTTTGTCAGATGTAGAGATGAGTGTTTCCAAAGCAAATTTTAATACATGGTTTAAAGATACTGATATTATTAAATATGAAAATGGCACAATTTATTTAAGTGTGCCAAACGAGTTTGTTAAAAACTGGCTTTCTGAAAAATATCACAAATTTATACTCAAATCTCTTAGAGGAATACAAGAAAACATTAGAAATGTTGATTATGTCGTTGTTAGTGGTGCAAAAAAGAAAGAGTTGTCTATGTTAAAGCAATCTATGTCTATTAATAATGAACTTCCTCTCAATGATTTTTATATAAACAAAGAAGACAACTTGAATCCAAAATATGTTTTTGATTCTTTTGTTGTGGGTACCTTTAATGAATTGGCTCACGCAGCATCTCAGGCAATTATAAAGAAGCAGGGAATTGTTTACAATCCTCTTTTTGTGTATGGAAACACTGGTTATGGAAAAACTCATCTTATTCAAGCAATCGGAAATCATTTAAAAACATCTGATGATAAAAAAGTTTTTTATGTAACTTCTGAAAAATTTTCTGTTGATTGCGTTAATTCTATTCAACAAAATAAATTGAATCAATTTAAGGAAAAATATAGAAAGTATGATGTTTTGATAATGGACGATATTCAATTTATCTCAAATAAGGAAAGATCCCAAGAAGAATTGTTTCATTTGTTTAATACTTTGTATGATGGAAACAAACAAATTATTTTTTCTTCAGATAAACACCCAAGTTATATTCCGGGATTGGCAGATAGATTAAAGTCTAGATTTAGTCAAGGGATGATTGTTGATGTTCAGGCACCAGATGCGGAATCTAGAATGGAGATATTGAGAAACAAGTCAAAAATGAACAATTTTTACTTGGCAGAAGATATTATCAATTTTATTGCGATATCTGTACAAGGCAATATTAGGGATTTAGAAGGTATTTTAAACTCGGTTATTTGTCAGACTCAGCTGAAGGGCAGAGATTTGAATATGTCAGAAATAAAAAATCTTTTGAAAAATAATGTAAAACCAAAGAAAAATGTGTCTGTTAAGGAAGTAGTAAAGATTATTGCGAGCTTTTACAATCTAGAAGAAAACACCATCTACGAAAAGACAAGAAGAAAAGAAGTGGTAAAACCTCGCCAGGTGATTATGTATATTTTGAGAAAAGATTTTAATGTTTCTTACCCATCAATTGGTGAAAAATTGGGGGGAAGAGACCACACGACAGTTATTCACTCTTGTAAAAAGATAGAGGATGAAATTAAGGAGAATAATTTGTTGGAGCAAGAGTTAGAACAGATTCGCTCAATGTTTTAGAAATTTTCTAAAATTGGCGTCTGGCTTTGTCAGCTACGGAAAAAATGTTTTCACCGTATTTCAAATACGGCCCTGCCTGCCGGCAGGCAGGTCAAACATTTTTTCCGTGCTTCCGCGCCATACATCCAATTTTAAAAAATTATCATAAACTTAAACTTTTAAATTTTTAAACTATAAAATTATGAAATTGGAATGTTCAAAAGAAAAATTGGTGAAAGCCATTTCAAAGGCTGAAAAAATAACTGGTAAAAATTTATCTCTACCTGTTTTAGGCTGTGTTTTGTTGGACGCAAGTAGTGGTAATTTAAAAATTTCTTCTACAAATTTGGATTTAGGAATAGAAATAAATGTTCCTGCCAGAGTAGATGAAAATGGTATCACCGCTGTTTCTGGATCTGTTTTGGGCAGTCTCTTGTCAGGCGATTTTAAAAGTGAAAAAATAAAATTAGAAACAAAAAATGATAATTTAAATGTTTTGTCAGATAGTTATTCAACAATAATCAAATCACAAAGTAGTGAAGATTTTCCGACTATTCCTCGTTTGAAAAAAGACAAGATAATCAATATTGAGAGTAAAAAACTGATCAAAGGATTAAAGTCTGTTTGGTATAGTTCTTCAACTTCAAATATCAAACCCGAATTATCCAGTATTTTGGTTTATTCCGAATCAAATACAATTGTCTTTGTTGCAACAGACTCTTTTAGATTGGCAGAAATGAAAATAGATTTTAATTTGGAAGACTTTGAGCAAATATTGATACCTTTCAAAAATATACCCGAAATTTTAAGAGTATTTGATGATGTAGATGGAGATATAAAAATGTATATAACCGAAAATCAGATTGCTTTTGAATATGAAAATATTTATCTCACATCTCGTGTAATTGACGGAATTTTTCCAGACTATAAACAATTGATTCCAAAAGAATTTAAAACAGAGATTACTGTTTTGAAAGATGATTTAATTAATGTTTTAAAAGTAAGCAATATTTTTTCTGATAAATTTAATAAAGTGAGTTTTAGCATTAGTCCCAAAGATAAAAAGTTTGAGATCAGAGCGGTAAATAGCGATGTGGGAGAGAATGTAAACAGGGTAGACGCTGTTTTGAAAGGGGAGGACGTTGAAATCAATTTTAATCAAAAATATATAATGGATTGTTTTCAGTCTATTACAACAGATAGTTTGGTTTTGAAATTTAATGGTTTGAATAAACCGATGGTCATCAAGAGCGTGCCGGATACTCAATTCACCTATCTTGTTATGCCAATGAATAAATAAATTATTCCAAAATCGGCGTCAGACTTCGTCGATATCAAAAAAAATATTTTCACCGTATTTTTATACGGCTCAAATATTTTTTTCTCATCTCCTCGTCTTACATCCAATTTTGAAATAATTTTAAAACTTTGAATTACAAAATGTAAATATTTATGGATCGCTTCACCTAACGGCTTGCGAAGGCGGACGAAAAAGCAAAGCTTTTTCGTCCGTCGACGACGGCAAAGCCGTCGTCTTTGCGAGCGAAGCGAAGCAATCCAGAGTGTTTTTAATTAAAAATTTAAATCTTTAAAACTACAATTTTAAAACAAAAACTCTCGGAATTCCGAGAGTTTTTGTTTTGTTTTAAAATTGAAAATTGGTAAATGAAAATTTTATAAACTTAAAATTAAATCTTTAATTTTAAGTTTATAACCGCTTCTCCTTTGTTATAAAGACTGTCAAAACCAATCACTTTTAATTCATTGTTGTCTCTGATACTATCTATCTCGCTAGGTAAAAACGAAAAGACATTATTTATTGACGATCCAATCATTTGACCGTTTAAATAGTAATTTACTTTTATCAACGGCACATTTTTGTCGTTACTAATAAGAATATTTATCTTTTCATTTGGATCATATGCTGTATCTGATTTTGGGGAAAGTATGCTTATACGAGGTGCTGTTCCTTGGGTATGTATATTATCATATTCTGTTGGTATATATCCAGATCCGTTTGTAAGCCCATGAGCAGTTATCCATTTTTGAACACCGTATTCCCATCTTGAAAATTGAGGATCATTGTAAGGGTTTGTAGGCTTTGGCCCTAGTGGGTCATCTTTATCTACCCAATAAAGTATTGAATGATATTCTTCAATTACTTTTTCTTCTCTTGTTTCTTCAGGAGTAAATTCGGTTGCCAATTTGCCAGACATTTTGTCTATTATATAAGTTGTTCCTCCTTGCCAAATTCCTCGCATAACAGGTTTCAAAGATTGATCGTATTTTAGAGGGGGCTCTCTAAAATCTTCGTTAGGATATTTCTTTAGAACTTCTTGCATAAATGCATTCCAAATAGGGGTAACAATAAATCCAGCGACTTTTTTTTCCATCGATGTATTGTCGTTGTTCCCTGCCCAAACACCCACTGCTACCTGAGGAATATATCCAACTGTCCACGCATCCTTGTAGTCATTTGTTGTTCCTGTTTTGCCCGCCACATCTCTTCCTCCAAAATAAAGAGGAGAGCTGGCTCCAAAAGCAGGAGTTCTTGCTTCGTTATCGGACAATATGTTTGAGATATATAAAGCACTTTTTTCAGGAAGAATTCTTTTTGATTTATCTTCAAATTCTTCCAAAACATTTCCGTTTTTGTCTTCAACTCTCAAAATCGCTGTGCTTGGATTTCCTATACCTTCGTTTGCAAAGACAGTATAAGCAGTTGTCATATCCAACAACGAAACTTCTCCGCCTCCAAGAACAAGAGTAAGTCCATATTGTCCTACATTTGTTAAGCTGTTTATTCCCATGTCTTTTGCTGTTTTGAGAGAGTCTTTCAATCCTGCCAAATACAAAACTTTTACAGCAGGAACGTTTAGTGATTGAGCCAAAGCGTCTCTAAATGTCACAGGTCCTCTATAAACATTGTCATAGTTTACAGGAGAATAACATCTGTCTGCATATTGAGGAGACTGTGGTGTTCCATCTGCATTACAATAGGTTGAAAATTCTGTTTTTACATCAAAAACAACTGTATCTGGTGTGAATCCTTTGTTAAATGCAGTTGCATAAACAAACGGCTTGAAAGAAGACCCTGGTTGTCTGTGAGCTGTGGCGACATTAAAGTTTCCATCTATATTTTCATCAAAGTAATCTCTTGATCCAACCATTGTGAGAATTTGTCCTGTCTTTGCTTCTACTGCAACCAAAGAGGCATTTTCTGCATTATAATCTTTTTCGTTTTGAAGAGCCTTTTCTTTTACAATAATCTCGGCTTTTTCTTGCAAATCGTAATCCAGAGTAGTTATTACTTTGTATCCTCCTGTTGTCAGTACATCTTCACCATATTTTTTCGATAGATATTCTCTAACATACATAACAAAGTGGGCTGCTTTTATTCCTTTTGTTTGTTTTGCTCTGAAAGTAATTTTTTCATCTTTTGCTTGATCATGCTCTTCCTCTGTTATAAATTTATTTTCGAGCATTTTTTTGAGAACGAGATTTTTTCTCACCTCAAGTCTGTCAGTATTTTCTCCATAAGGAGAATAGAATGTTGGAGCTTGGGGGATAGCGGCAAGATAAGCTGATTCTGCTAGTGACAAATCAACAGCACTTTTTCCAAAGAAAGATTGACTGGCCTCTTCAACTCCATAAAGATTTCCGCCGTAAGGAGCCTCATTTAAATAAAGAGTCAAAATTTCTTTTTTAGTTAACATTTTTTCTAATTTGATTGCCAAAACCCACTCTTTTATTTTTCTGGAAATTTTCTTTTCTTTAGTAAGAACAGAATTTTTAACAACCTGTTGTGTGATGGTAGATCCTCCTTGGCTGAAATTTCCCGAAAGAATGTTTGCAAAAATAGCTCGGATAAATGATGTTGGTTTGATTCCAGAGTGTTCATAAAATTCCGCATCTTCTATTGCGATTGTTGCATTTTTTATGTGATGAGAAATTTCTTCATAAGGGATAATTGTCCTTCTGATGTCTTCGTGCACATCATAAAGCAAGATCTCTCCTGTTCTGTCATAAATTTTTGTTGATTGAGTAATTATTCTTTCTTCAAAATTGTTTAAATCTGGTATTTTGAATGTAGAAATCCAGAACATTATTACTGCCGATAAAAGCATCACTATTGCTAGCAATATTAAAATTGTTTCTCTTTTAAAATTAAGGTATTTTTTTCTTTTCATAACATTAAGGATACTAAAAAAAAAGTAACTATACAACAAAGAAGTAAAAAAGAAAGACGTTGTATAACAATAAAACCGCCTTTCGGCGGTTTTATTACTTCTCTTGTTTAAAACAAGTCGTCTTCTGGCTCTATATCGTCGTACAAGTCCTCTGCTCCTAGATCATCCTCATCTTCTTTGTTTGCCACACAGACATCACAGTCTCCACAAGTGCATTCTCCGTCTTTGGCAATACATTCTTCACATTCTCCACAGCTACAGATATCTGGTTCAGCATCTCCAATAACAGCATCTAGATCATCGTCGGCCAAAACACCTTCGTCTATATTTAAATTATCTTCTTCCATTTTATTTTTTTTTAAATTGGTTTTTAAAATGACCATTAAAAGTTTCACAACTTTGATTTAACCCATTTTTATCAAATTTAACCAGTTTGTGCAATATAGATTTATCCCCACACCAATATTTTCGTTATTTAGCAAGTGAGTTAATAAAGTCCGCCTGTTTTTATTTTCAAATTTTTTTCTTACGCCCTGCTCCTCATCCCTTACACCTTGTGCCTTACCCCTTATTCCTTGCACCTTAATCCTAATTTCTATGGCTTGCCAAGTGGGTAAGACCAACCGCGATAGCATCATATTCGTCATCGTGTTTTATTTCTTTTTCTATTTTGATAAGGCGAGTAACCATATCAGTTACTTGTTTTTTATCACTTTTTCCGTACCCAGTAACAGCTATTTTTATTTGTAGAGGAGTATATTCAAAGACAGGAATTTTGTTCAACATAGCCTGATACATAATTACTCCGCGAGCTTCGGATACACCCATTACAGTTTTTTTGTTAGAAGTAAAAAACAATGTTTCAATCGCTAGTGCTTCTGCCTCATATTCTTTTATTACTTTGTTTATTTCTTGCCCGATTAAAAAAAATCTTTCGTTGAGAGAAAGTTTGCTGGATGTTTTAAAACAGTCGGAATAAATTAAAACCTCTTTTTCTCGCTCAAGTTTTTCTATAATAGCGATCCCAATTCTTTCGTAACCAGGGTCAATTGAAATGATTTTCATAATGTAATTATAAATGATAAATTAAAAATTATAAATTAAGAGAAATAAAAAACCCCGATTGCTCGGGGTTTTCAGATTTAAATTTGGGGAAATTGTACATCTGTAAAAAATATTATAGTTTTGGAAGTGGCGGTAGTCGGTGTTACAGTAATAGTAAATTTTTTTGTCCCAAATATGTCCGAAAGGGATAAAAGCTCTTCGCCCGTTATTTCCAAATCTTTCTCAAGATTTTTAAAATATACGTCAGCTGTATTTTTTGCCCATGACTCATCTATATCTTTTATTTTGTCAAAAAGGTCTTTAAAAAATCTGCCAGAATCATTTTCTTCGCTGGTCAACTTTTTTATTTTACAACACCAGTATCCTTCTTTTAACATCATAAACCTCACTCTTATTTTTTTTAAGGTGAACATCTTTGCCTTGTTTAAATATACTCATATAATAATTAAAATCAAGGTTTTTCATTAAAAATTAACAAAATCCACGGAAGCAAGGCTTCCGTGGATTGAAAATTAAAACCCCGATTGCTCGGGGTTTGAAAAAAAAGACTAACAATGTTTACCCCCTTCTTCCCCTTGGGGGGTTTCTATTTTGGGGAAGTTTACCTCTTGAAAAAACATCCAATTTTCGAAAATTCCACCACCTTTTTCTTTTTCCGTTGATCCAATACTCCAATTGCTTGTGCCGAAAATTTTCTCAAGAAGTAATACATCGTCTTTTAAAAGAGGTTTTCTTTCATCTTCAAAAAATAATGATACAGTTCTTCTTAACCAGTCTTCTTCCATTCTCTTAATACTGGCAAGTATCCTTTTTATTGAATTTTCATTATTGTTTGGTTCGTTAAAGATCTCTCCTAATTTTTTTTGCCAAAAACCATAGTTTGACATAATATTTTCTCTCGTTTTTTGTTTGTATTTGTTCCGATAATCCTTCATTAAATATACTCATATCAAAATTAAAATCAAGGTTTTTCATTAAATTAACAAAATCCACGGAAGCAAGGCTTCCGTGGATTGAAAATTGAAAATTGGTAAATGAAAATTAAAACGCCGAATAAAAAATTCCGACTAAGTCGGAATTTTTTATTCGGCGTTTGTAAACACTTCCTGCACATCCTCATTTTCTTCAAATTCTTCAATTAGTTTGTCCAATTTTTCTCCATCCTCTTCAGAAATTTTGACCATTGTATTAGGAATATATTCTGCTCCTGTTTTTGTGAAAGCCCATGAAGCAGACCCTGTCGCTGCCAAAGAAAAACCATTTCTAGTCAGAATATGTCTGATTTCTTGAGCAGTTTTGTTTTTGTTGTCCGTTAAACCGTCTATTATAAGAGCTGTTCCCCCAGGGCCATATGCTTCATAAACAACTTGTTCCATATTTGCCGAATTTGATTCAGCTCCTTTTTTTATTGCTCGACTGATGTTGTCAGAAGGCATGTTAGCTTTTTTGGCTTTTTCAATTGCAGTTTTTAATCCTGGGGAATTAAGATCGCCTTTGGATGCTTTTGATTCGTTTTGAATAAGTTTTACGAGTTTAGAAAAAATCTTGCTTTTTTGAGCATCACTCGCTTCTTTTTTGTGTTTAATTTTTGACCATTTGTTGTGACCAGACATACTTTTTCTTTACTTATTTTTATGATAACAGATTATCATAAAAATAAGTAAAGAAAAAGAAAACCCAAAACACAGGAAATACAAAGACCTGCCTGCCGGCAGGCAGGTTGCCAAACACATTTACTTTTTTAGCTGTGTATGTATTATGTTATTAGATTAGTAACTTTATTTTCTAACATTAACTTAATCAAAAGGATAGATTATGGACAAAAATCTAGACAATTTTATGAGTCTTCGCAAAAACGATTTTGTTGAAAAGATGAAAAATGCCACAGATGAAGATTGGGCACTTTTGGATGAGGCTTTGAAAAGAAATTGGCCAGAGCCGACAATACTTGTGTGGGCTCTTAAGGTAGTCGCTGGCGAGACGGAGATAAATGGCAATCTTACTGATGTCGCCTGCACGATTCTTTATAAGGTGTTTTTAAATTTTTCATATGCATATGAAGTAGACAAAAATACCCTCAACGGTTTAAGTAAATTACTTGGTAACAAAGAGGCGAAATACAAGTATGCTCGATTTCGTGCTGCAAGGATTATATTACTTTTGTCCGATGTTATTCTCAAGAACAATATTTCCAACGATGTCTTAAATGAAGCAGTCTCTGTTGCAAGAGAGTTTGTGGATGACGAGGACGTCGGCGAAATTGCTAAAGAGGATCTTTCTAGGATGAATTGTTGTTGATTTAATATTAAAAACCTGAGGGCTTGCCCTCAGGTTTTTTATGTGTCTAATCTATTTTCCATTTTTTAATTTCTAAATTCTGTTACGGGATATTTTATTCCATCAGACCTTTCTTTTTTTGTAATGCTTTGTAGAAATGATGTTTATCTAGAATAACAAACAATAATTTTTTAGGGTGTCTTTTAATCATTATTAAATCATTTTTATTTATATTTTCACTAACAGTTTTACCATCAGCCACAAGATAAAGCGGTTCTAGGTTACGACTACCTTTGGTTTCTATCTCTATTTTTGATTCTGGATTTATTACTAAAGAACGAATGTTCAGGTGAGAAGGACAGATGGGGGTTAGCAACAAAGAAAATACACCAGGTTGAATTATTGGACCACCTGCAGATACATTATATCCAGTTGATCCGGTTGGAGTACTTACAATAATTCCATCACCATCAAGGTGTTTGTAAACATATTCAGAATTAACTTTAATAATAAAAGAACTCATTAAGGTGGGGTGTTTCAAATAAATATCATTTACGAAAGGCCCATATTTTTTGTCTTTTATTTTTAATTCCAACCCGACTCTTTCTTCTATCTTGTAATTTCCTCGCACAAGCTTTTCAAGAATTTTTTCCCATTCAAAAATATTTCCGCTGGTTAAAAATCCGACATTTCCAGCATTTATTCCTAGACAAGGAATGTTTTTTTGAGAGTATTTTCCAACAGTATGTATCAAGAATCCATCACCCCCCAAGGCAATAACCAAATCAGCTTTTTGATTTTCAGATACCATAAAATGGCCGTTACTCGTTAGCCATCTTTTCATTTCACTTTTTATTTTTTTAGCCTCTTTCTTTGTGGGGTGAGTGGTTATTATAAATTTCATTTTTTATAAACCAAGATTTTTGTTTTCTGGGTATTTAATATTTAGGTGGTTGTATGCTTTTTCCGTCGCTGTTCTTCCGCGTGGAGTTCTCTCCAATAGTCCTAATTGAATTAAGTATGGTTCGTTTACTTCTTCAATCGTTGCCGGTTCTTCCGATAGGGCAGCACCCAATGTTCCCAGTCCCACAGGCCCTCCATTAAATTTGTTTATTATCGCATCCAGCAATTTTCTGTCAGATTCGTTTAGACCCAATTCGTCTATTCCTAAAAGTAACAATGTTTTATCTACAATATCTCTGTTCAAAGACTCTTTGTTTACTTGGGCAAAGTCTCGGCATCTTTTTAAAAGAAAGTTTGCTGTTCTGGGTGTAAAGCGACTTCTCTTTGCTATTTCCAAAGCGGTTTCATCGTCTACTTTTATATTTAAAATTTTTGCTGATCTTTTTATAATTTCTGCAATCTCTATATTTGAATAAAATTCCAGTCTAAATGTTCCTCCCGAAAAACGAGAACGAAGAGGGGAGGACATCAAAGCAATTCTGGTTGTTGCCGATATCAAAGTAAATGGCGGTAATTCCAATTGAATGGTTCTGGCAGAAGGGCCTTTTCCGATGATGATATCTAAACTGCCCGATTCCATAGCTGGATACAAAATTTCCTCAATATTTTTATTAAGTCTATGAATTTCGTCTATAAAAAGAATATCTCCGTTAGAAAGGTTTGTTAGGATGGAAGCAAGGTCGCCGACTTTTTCAATTGCCGGTCCCGAAGTTACTTTCATCTGTGCTCCAATTTCTTTGGATATCAAATGGGCGAGGGTGGTTTTGCCTAACCCCGGTGGTCCATAAAAAAGAATATGTTCGGGTTGGTGGTTTCTTTCTCTGGCGGCAGTCAAAAGTATTTTCAAGTTGTCTTTTATTTGTTTTTGACCAATATACTCATCCCACTCGCTTGGTCGGAGAGCGTTATCGAGAAATAGTTCATCTTTTTTGTTGTTATCTTTACCTATTGACATTTTTATTTTATATGATACGATATGTATATCTTTAAAAGCCATATATCCAGCCGACAAATCTCTAAGTAAATTGGACACTTAGTCGAGGACATTCTGGAATTTATCCTTGTGATAGATTTCTGGAATTATCCTTATTCTAAATGTTTATACTTACTTTTACTTAGAGATTTGTCGGCTGGATTTTTTTCTTACCCGCCTGATTTTGCAAAAAATTGGACGGGTTGTTATTCATTCAAATCCACCACTCTTTTCAATTCTTCAATAGAAGTAACCCCTTTCAATACTTTTATAATACCGTCTTCATTCATATTTAAAAGTCCTTGTGTCTTTGCAACCTTTTTTATTTCTCTTTCACTCGGGCTGTTGTTTATTGTTTCTTCTATTTCGGCATTCATTTTGATTGCTTCAAAAATACCAATTCTTCCTTTGTAGCCGATGTTGTTACATTTTTCACATCCGACAGGAACAAACATTTTTTCGGTGTTTGTTATTTCATATTTTTGTTTGTCTATGTCTTTTATGATTCTTTCTACTGTGTCCTTGTCTTTTCCTTCAATCAAAACTTCTTTTTTACAACTACAAAGTTTTCGGACTAGTCTTTGTGCCATTGTTAAATTTACCGCCGAGCCCAAAATTTTTGGACTTACTCCCAAATCTATAAATCTTGGAAAAGTTCCGGCTGCGTTGTTGGTGTGTAGGGTAGAGAGAACCAAGTGTCCGGTCAAAGCAGAGTGAACAGCTGTTTCGGCTGTTTCTGCATCTCGGATCTCACCAACCATGATTACGTCGGGGTCTTGTCGCAGAGCAGATTTTAGACCCTTTGCAAAAGTATAACCTTTCTCTGGTTCTGTCTGCGTTTGAGTGATTCCTTTGATGTGATATTCAATTGGGTCTTCAATAGTAATAATTTTTATTTCTGGATTATAAATTTTATTCAAAAAAGCATAAAGAGTAGTTGTCTTTCCAGATCCTGTTGGTCCTGTGTTGATGATCATTCCGTTTGGTTTTGAGATTTCTTCTTCTAATATTGCCAAAAGATTTTTTTCTATACCCAACGCTTCAACAGGAACAGAAATTGCGTCGGGATTAAGGATTCTAAATACTACTGATTCGCCGTATGCTCCTGGCATTGTTGATGTTCTTATTTCTATTTCTGTGTTATTTAATTTTATACTAAATCGTCCGTCTTGTGCATTATCTTTTATATTAAGTTTCAGCCCCGCTGTTAGTTTCGTCCTAGAAAGCAAAAGATTATAGACCTTTGAATCAAATTCCAATATGTTTATCAAAATACCATCCAATCTATATCGGATTTTTGCAGATTCTTCTTCGGGTTCAATATGAACATCGGATGCTTCTAGTGCCATTGCACCAGCCATTACGATATCAAAAAATTTTGAAATTTTGTTTGAAGACTCGCTTTTCAAAATTTGTTCCAACACGGCTGTAACTTCGCTTATTGATTTTTTTTCTCCTAAAAAGTGCATTATCGTATCGGCGCTAATATTTAACAGACCTTTTTCTGTTTCTACTGAATAGGAAATGTCTTTGTATCGGTCCCATGCTTTTGAGATACTTTGGTTTGAAACCATATATATATTTGTGGTGTATCCGTCTTTTTCTAATTCGGCGATAATTTTTTTTGCTCCTTCATTGTTTGGAGAAATAACCGCAATTTTAATTTTTTTGTCCAAAATATCAAAAACAGCAATATTGTTTTCGCGAGCTTTTGCTTCGGGAATCAATTTTAGCCCATCAGTATTAATAGGAGTGACACTTAAATCTGTGTAAGACACACCATATTTTTCGGAAAGTATTTTTGCTAAATCCTCCTCTTCTTTTTTGTGAAGTTCATCCAGCTTTTTAATTTGTTTTTCTTCGTCAAAATTAACCATGAAAATTTTTTACAAAAATTTCTAGTAATAAGGTTTAAGTAATAAGTAGTAAATAAATACTTATAACTTGTTTAATAATAGCATAAAAAAGAGAGTGTTTTGTACTTGATATTGTGGTGATTCTGTGGGGATTTATCTTGGGTATGATAGAATATCATTATAGTGAATCCCGTTAGAGATGATGAAATGTTTTTATGGCGAGATTCAATATATTAAAACTGCGGTTTTTTGATATTTGTTTTAAAATAGACGGAAACCTCGTCAAATATATAGCGTAATATATTTTATTAATTATTTTAATATGATGGAAACATTTTTTGTCTAATTAAAAAGGTTTCCTGTCTCTAACGGGATGAGAAAAACTATAAAAAACCTAGAAGAAATGAGAAAATTTGCAATTTCTGTTGCAAACAAAACAAAAGTTGGCAAAAAAGCCGTGATTTTTGGTTTGTATGGAGATTTGGGTTCTGGTAAAACCACTTTTACCAAAGGATTTGTTGAATCGTTTGGTGTAAAACAAAATGTAACCAGCCCAACCTTTGTAATTGAAAAAATTTACAAACTTCCTAACAAACCACTTGGACGTCCGACGTCCAAGTTTAAACACATTATTCATATAGATGCTTATCGTCTAAGCGGGGGAGAAGAAATGCTTGAATTGGGTTGGAACGAAATAATAGAAAATCTAGAAAATATTATCCTGATCGAGTGGCCGGAAAAAATCAACGATATTTTACCGAAAAATATCAAAAAAATAGAATTTACTTTTGTTGATGAAAACAAAAGAATTGTAAATTATTAAATTATGTCTAAAAAAACTGATAACAAAAAAATAGTTCTTCTGGACGCACATGCGATCATCCACCGTGCTTATCATGCACTACCAGATTTTTCTTCCTCAAAAGGTGAGCCAACTGGCGCTTTGTATGGGGTGATTTTGATGATTTTGAAAATTATAGAAGATTTTAAACCAGATTATATGATCGCCTGTTACGATCTTCCCGATACTACTTTTAGAAAAGAAATTTATGAAAATTACAAAGCGGGAAGAAAAGAAACTGATGATGAATTGGTTCATCAATTAATTCGTTCAAAAGATGTGATGAAGGCTTTTAATATTCCGATTTATGAAATGCCAGGTTTTGAAGCCGACGATATTTTGGGAACGATAGTTGAGCAAACCAAAAAGCAAAAAAATATTGATATTATTATCGCGTCAGGCGATATGGATACAATGCAATTGGTGGAAAATGACAAGGTTAAAGTATATACATTGAAAAAAGGAATTAAAGACACTGTTACTTATAATGAAAAAGCAGTAGAAGAAAAATTGGGATTTGGCCCAAAGCTGATACCCGATTTCAAAGGTCTTCGTGGTGATCCCTCTGACAATATTACGGGTATTGCAGGAATTGGAGAAAAAACTGCAACAGATTTGATACAAAAATTTGGCTCAATAGAAAATATTTACAAAGAATTAAAAAAGAAAGATGGTAAAAGTAAATTTGAAAAAGCTGGAATCAAACCAAGAATAGTAGGTTTATTGGAAGAGGGAGAAGAAGATGCAATTTTTTCAAAGGAATTGGCGGTTATTAGAAGGGATGTCCCTATAAAATTTGAATTGCCAAAAGAGGGGTGGATAGAAGGTTCTGATTTTGAAAAAATAAATGGACTTTTGCGAGATTTAGGATTTAGGTCTTTGGTGGAGAGGGTTAAAACTATATTTAATGTTCAAATCACTATAGATTTTTCGCCTGAGAACAAAAAAGAATTTCCGGACGTCGGACGTCCGGAAGATAATGAGATTGATAAAATTGCGATCGCTTTGTGGTTGGTGAATTCAAGTATAACAAAGCCAACACTAGAAGATATTTTAAACTATGCCAACACAAATGATTTTTCTGTTGCCAAAGAAAAAATATTGAAAGAAATAAAAGAAAAAGATTTGGAAAGTGTTTTGAATAAAATCGAAATGCCAATAATTGATGTTGTTAAAAAAATGGGTAAGAGAGGCATAAAAATTGATAAAAAACATTTAGAAAATTTGTCTAAAGAATTTCATACAGAGTTGGAAAAATTTAGAAAAAATATTTATGATCAAGCAGGTGTTGAATTTAATATCAATTCACCAAAACAATTGGGTGAAGTTCTTTTTGACAGAATGGGGGTTACATTAAAAAATCACAAAAAAACTTCTACTGGAGCAAAATCTACCAATGTAGAAGTGTTGGAAAAATTGAGAGAAGACTATCCGATTGTTGATGATATTTTGAAATATAGAGAATTTCAAAAATTGCTTTCTACTTATATAGATAATATTCCAAATTTGTTGGATGAAAACAATCGTTTGCACACGACATTTTTGCAAGCAGGCACTACCACAGGCAGAATGTCTTCTCAGGATCCTAATCTACAAAATATTCCGATAAAAACAGAACACGGCAGAGAGATAAGAAAAGCTTTTATTACGGATGAAGGTTTTAAATTGGTAGCCTTTGATTATTCTCAGGTGGAGTTGAGATTGGCGGCTTTTTTGTCCAAAGACGAAAAACTAATAAATATTTTTAAAAAGGGAGAGGATGTTCACACAGCAGTTGCATCCGAAGTTTTTGGTGTGCCTTTGGAAAAAGTAGACAAAGAAATGAGAAGAAGGGCAAAGGTAATTAACTTTGGTATTTTGTATGGTATGGGAATTACATCATTACAAAAGTCTTTGGGAGAAGATGTTTCTCGTGCCGAAGCACAAAAATTTTACAATGAATATTTTGAAAAATTTCCACAGCTCGCAAAATATATTGAAAATGTAAAAGAAGAGACAAAAAAGTTAGGATATACAAAAACATATTTTGGTCGTCGAAGATATTTTGAAGGAATAAATTCTCGTGTACCATTTGTAAAGGCGATGGCGGAGAGAATGGCAATCAACGCACCTATCCAAGGGACAAATGCAGATATGGTAAAAATTGCAATTGGAAAAATTGATAAATATTTGAAAGAAAATAATCTGGAAAATGATGTCTTTGCTTTATTGCAAGTTCACGATGAATTGATTTTTGAAATGAAAGAAGATTTGGTAGAAAAAGTAGCGCCAGAAATTGAAAAAATAATGGAAGATGTGATAAAGCCAGAAGAGGCATATGGTATTAAATTTGAGGTGGGGGTATCCGTGGGAAACAATTGGGGGGAACTAAATAAATTCCAAATTTGACGAATTTCTTCGTCGTGGTTCATAAAATGTCAGTCGTCGTATCTGACATACGCCTCCTTCCATTTTATTTCCACTCCTCGAACTTCATTCAAATTTGAAATTATTTAAAAATTCAGGATACTTTTTAAATCTAGTGTTAAGGATTAAGGTGTAAGTAATAAGAAATAAAAAACCGCACCGCTGTCGCGAGACAGGGTGCGGGTTGTGGTGAAATTACAGAAATTTTCTATATGCTAGGAATAAGACTACTTGGAAGCGATGTATTAGAAGGCTTTATTTCGAGTCCAAAAGCATTTTTTCTTGTCATACGAACTGGCTCTGGGTATTGTTTTCCTCCGAGGACTTTTGCATGTTCGAGGGAAAATGTTTCTCCGTCGTCGTCTTTTATAAATCCTGTTAATGATAAAAGAACTTTTCCTGAATACCATTCTGTATGTTTAATACAGGCATAAGTTCCGTCTGGATAGATAATATTGTTGTTCATTTTCTCGTATACTCCTATCGTTGAGGTTTGTTTCCTGTTTCCTAAGATAAACTTACCAAAAACTAAAACATTTAGCAACAAAAAACCGCACCGCTGTCGCGAGACAGAGGTGCGGTTTTGTTTTACCCATTTTTTCGAGGGCATTCTTTTTTGTGGATATAAAACATTCCTTTTCTGATATTTTGCTGACAGAGATAACAGACATCGCAACATGGACCGATGTGCTTGATCTCAAGACTTGTTTGTTTTTGTTTGTGACACTGACAGTCACAAACTGTAACATCTTTTTTCATATCTTATCCTCGTATTGTTTTAAGTTTTTTACAGGCGCCTTCGCCTTCAAACCATCCTTTTTCTTTGCCGATAGAATCGCAAAGACATAAAAATAAATTTTCGTCCTCTGATGTTGTAAATAAAACATCAAATTCGTAAGGGTTTACTTCTGATTTTGCAGGAAAAATATTATCTAGCAACACATCCCACAATTGACCCGAGAACAGACAAATAACTAAATTCTCATTAATCGTGAATTCTTTTTTCCCGTACCACTCTTCTATGATTTTAGAAAACCTTTCTCCGCAACAATCGACAATTACGATTCTATCTTTAAATTCCACAAAAACCTCCTTTTTTAAGAACTGGTTAATATCCTCTATGAACACTATCAAAACTGGATATATTTAGCAATCATTTATCATTTATCATTTATCATTTATAATTAAATGAATATGCTTTATTTACTACACGGACAAAATTTCAAGAAATCGAGAGAAAAATTGCATTCAATGACAGATTCTTTGTTAAAGAAAAAACCAGATGCGAGTTTTTTTAAACTTGATTCAAGCAATTTTTCTGAATCTCAACTCGACGAATTTATTGAAGGACAAGGGTTGTTTGAACAAAAATATATTGTTCAAGTAGATGGGCTTTTGAATGACACAAAGTCCAAAGATTTTATAATAGACAGAATAAAAGAAATCTCGGAATCTGACAACATTTTTATTTTTATAGAAAATGAATTACCAAAACCTGTTTTAAATAAAATAGAAAAAACAGCTGAAAAGATACAAGAGTTTGCAGGGGAGAGTTTGCAGGGAAGAAAGTTTGGTGTGATCGGTGGAGCAGAATTGAATTTGAAAGATTTTAATATTTTTAATATGGCGGATGCTTTTGGAAGTAGAGAAAGAAAAAAACTTTGGGTGTTGTATCAAGAAGCCGTGAGAAGAGATATCCCAGCAGAGGAGATACACGGCATTTTAAATTGGCAATTAAGGTCAATGATTATTGCAAAAAAATCTATGAACGCAGAAAAATCTGGGCTTAAACCGTTTGTATATAACAAGTCTCTAAGGTTTTCTAAAAATTTTGAGCAAGGCGATTTGAGAAAAATATCTTGCAAGTTTGTTTCTATGTATCATGATGCAAGAAGGGGATTGGCGGATTTTGACACAGCATTAGAAAAATTTATTTTGAGTATTTAGTTTAAAAATCAATCTTTCGTAGACTTATTTTAAATCACGAAATGTAAGTATTTATGGATTGCTTCGCTAAAGCTCGCAAAGACGACGACTTGGTCGTCCGTTGACGAACGAAAAAGCTACGCTTTTTCGTTCGTCTTTGCGAGTGAAACGAAGCAATCCAGAGTGTTTCTTAACTCAAAGAGACTCACTCAGAACTAATATAAAAAACAAAATTAAAAACCCCAAAGCATTCACTTTGGGGTTAAATATTTTTTGTCCGCTCGGAAGGAATCGAACCTTTGCCTGTCGACCAAAAGATTAAAAGCCATTCGGGCTTTCACTTATCAGCCCTCATCTCCACCGACAGGCTGTATTTGTCCGCTCGG
>JAQTWD010000012.1 GCA_028689435.1 Minisyncoccota bacterium
CTTTTTTTTCTGTGTGATAAAATATAAGTAATATATGAGAATTGATTCAAAACAATTAGGTGAATTTATAAAAGACTCTGGACTTATTTCTAAAACAGATTTGGAAAAGGCTTTGGCGAAAGCAGAAAAAGAAGATGTTAGTCTTGGTGAAATTTTGCTTAACGAAGGAAAATTGACCGAGGATGAAATGCGCAGAATTCAAGCCCATATCATCGGTATTCCATTTGTCGATTTGTCAGATCAAAAAATTGATTTTGATGTTTTGTCTATTATTCCCGAACCGATTGCTAGAAAACACAATATTATTGCTTTTAAGAAAAGCGACAAAGATTTGGAGGTTGCGATGCTTGATGTTGACGACTTGGAGGCTATTAACTTTATAAAGAAAAAAGTAAACTTAAAAATTTCTCCTCGTTTGACAGGAACCGCATCAATAAAGAGTGCTTTGTTGCAATATCAAAAATCTTTGAAAGCAGAATTTGGTGATTTGATTCAAAAACAATCTCAGTCCCTAAAACAGATTTCAGAAGTTGAAACAGAAAATATTTCAAAAGAAGATTTGAAAAAAATTGCCGAAGATTTACCGGTTATCCGTATTGTGGACACTCTTTTAAAGCACGCAATTATTCAAGATGCATCAGATATTCACATAGAACCGATGGAGGATAAGCTTTTAATTCGTTACAGAATAGACGGTATTTTGCACGATGCTATGATTTTGCCAAAAAATGCAACAGCCAGTATTACCGCCAGAATAAAAGTCCTTTCCAATTTAAAACTGGATGAAAAGAGATTGCCACAAGATGGTAGATTCAAAGTAGAAGTTGACGAACAAAAAGTCTCTTTTAGAGTTTCTGTTTTACCTGTTTATTATGGAGAAAAAACTGTTATGAGATTGTTGAAAGAGGGAGCTTCTGGTTTTACCTTGGAAAGCCTTGGTTTTCATGGAGAAGGATTGGAGAGAATTTATAATGCTATGAAACGTAAAACAGGGATGCTTCTTACAACAGGTCCGACAGGTTCTGGTAAAACCACAACTCTTTATACGTTGTTGGACAATTTAAATGTTCCGGGAGTTAATATTTCCACAATTGAAGATCCGATAGAGTATCAAATGCCAAGAGTTAATCAAACACAGGTAAAACCAGATATTGGTTTTACATTTTCAAACGGACTTCGTGCTCTCGTTCGTCAGGACCCAGATATTATAATGGTGGGAGAAATTAGAGACGGGGAGACGGCATCTCTTGCAGTCAATGCTTCTTTGACGGGTCACTTGGTGCTTTCTACTTTGCACACCAATTCAGCGGCTGGTGCAATTCCAAGATTGGTTGATATGAAAATTGACCCATTTCTTTTGGTTTCTACAATAGATGTTATTATTGCACAAAGACTTGTTCGTCGTCTTTCGCCCGAGAGTACGAAATATTATTTATCAAAATCAGAGATTTCTTCTTTAAGCAAAGTTGTTGATTTAGACAGAGTGCTTTATTTTTTGAAAAAAGAAAAAATTGTTGGTGCAAAAGATGATTGGGCAAAAATTCCTTTTTATAAAAATAATAAAAATGCAGACTCTGATGGGTATAGCGGAAGAATAGGTATTCATGAAATTTTGAATATGAGTACACCGCTGAAAGATTTGATTATGAAAAATGCGACATCGGATCAGATTGAAGAGCAAGCAAAAAATGAAGGAATGATGACAATGATAGAAGATGGAATTTTTAAAGCGGTTCAGGGAGTGACGACAATTGAAGAAGTTCTTCGAGTGGTATCAGAATAAATAAAATTTTAAAATTGGCGAATTTCTTTGTCAGTTTTGCAAAAATAATTTTCACCGTATTTAAAATACGCCTCAAATTATTTTTACAAAACTTCCTCGAACTTCATCCAATTTAAAAATTTTTAATTGTCATTTTGAATTTTTAGATTTTAATTTTAAATTTATATCGTGCCCAATTATAATTACAAAGCAATAAGAGAAACAGGAGAAACCTATAAGGGGATTGTTTTTGCCAAGGATGAACAAGATTTGGCAAAAAAAGTTCGCTCTCAAGGCGGTGTTGTTGTTGATTTTGAACAACAAGGCAATGATATAATGTTTCTTTTAAGAAAGATGTCTGTTATCGGAACTGTAAAAACCGAGGACAAAATAATGTTTGCAAAGAATTTGGGTGCGATGATAGGGGCAGGACTTTCTGTCTCAAAAGCACTGAGTACTTTGGAGAAACAATTTAAAAATCCAAAATTCAAAAATGCTATTATAGATATCAACGAAGAAATAAAAAAAGGAAATGCAATCAATGAAGCATTGAAAAAATATCCAAATATTTTCTCACCGCTATTTGTTGCGATGGTTAGAGCAGGAGAGGAAAGTGGAAAAATTTCTGATTCTTTACACATTGTCTCAAAACAGATGGAAAATAGTAATAAACTGGCAAAAAAAGTAAGAGGTGCATTGATATATCCTGCAATAATTACATTTGTAATGATTTCTGTTGGAGTATTGATGTTGGTATTTATTGTCCCAGGACTGCAAGAGACTTTCGCCGATTTGAATACCGAGCTTCCTATGAGTACAAAAATTATTATTGGTGCCAGTGATTTTATAAGAGGAAATCCACTGCTGTTTGTTTTGATGGCTATTGTTGGTATTATTGGAATAATTTTAGGTTTTAAAACAGACAGAGGAAGAAAGTTTGTTGATACTTTTGTTTTGAAGATTCCTTTTGTTTCTACAATTGCAGTTGAAGTTAATTCTGCGAGAACTGCAAGAACTCTTTCGTCGCTTCTTTCTTCTGGTGTGGATGTTCTTTCGGCTTTTGATATTACCAAAGATGTTTTACAGAATAGTCATTACAAAAAAATTATGGAACAAGCAAAAGTGAATATTCAAAAGGGAGACCCGTTGGCTCAATTATTTACAAAAAATGAAAAACTTTATCCGCCTGTGGTCAGTGCTATGATTGAGGTAGGAGAAGAAACTGGAAAATTGCCGGATATGTTATCAAGCCTTGCAGATTTTTACGAAGAAGAAGTAGATCAAAAAACAAAAAATCTTTCCACCATTATTGAGCCGATACTGATGGTATTTATTGGAGGAGCGGTTGGATTTTTTGCGGTATCAATGATTACTCCGATGTATTCTATAATGGGAAGTATATAATTAAGGAGTAAGGAGTAAGGAGTAAGGAGTGAGGAGTGAGTAGTAAGTAGCGAGTAGTAAAAAATTTTATCTACTATGTTTAAAATAAATCTAAACAATAGAGGAATAACTTTGTTGGAAGCTCTCTTTGCTATTGGTATAGTTTTTTTGCTTTTTGTCTTCGGGATAAAACCATTTGAGGCAGTTAGAGATAGACAAATGCTTAATCGCGTTGTTGAAGATGTGGAAAAAATACTTCAATCAGCGAGAACAAATTCGCAGGCCTCCACAGATGCTTCTAGTTATGGTGTTCATTTTGAAGTAGATAGAGCAACTTTTTTTGCAGGAAGTTTTTATTTTGAATCAGACCCTGATAACCAGACAATTATTTTTGATGACAACGTCAACATAACCGAACTGTTTTTAGTGGGAGGTGGGAGCGACGTCGTTTTTAATAGGATTACCGGAGATACAAATACAAGTGGATCGATTAAATTTTCCTTGATTGATAATCCAAGCAGGTTCAAATTAATAACAGTTTTTCCTATTGGGACTATTTTTTCTAACTATTAATTAAAATGATAAATTTGAAAGACAAAAAAGGTACTGGTTTAATAGAGATTATTGTTGGTTTATCAATTATTTCAGTTTCTTTTTTTTCTGTTGTAAGTGCTTATAATTTTTTTATTAGAGTGGCAGTTAAAAATTCGGATGTTACAAAAATAAATTATTTACTGGAAGAGGAGGTAGAAGTTGTTAGATCTTTGAGAGATACAAGTTGGACAAATTTTTATGGACTTGCAACCAGTACTAATTACTCAATAATTTTTGAGGAAGGTATTTGGAAGGCAACAACGACAAATATTTATATTGACAATAGGTTTGAAAGATATTTTGTTTTGGGTGATGTTTATCGTGATGCGGGAGGAGACATCGCCGTTTCTGGAACATTGGATAGCGGAACAAGAAAGGTGAGTGCTTTTGTTTCTACTTTTGTAGCAGGGGCAACATCTACACAGACTGTTGATTTTTATTTGACGAATTTGTTTGAGTAAATTTATGTTTAAAAAAAAATTAATCAAAAATAATAAATTAATGAGAGGCTTCTCTCTTTTAGAAATTCTTATCTACATAAGCGTTTTGGTGTTAGTTTTGTTTATTGTGATAAATACAACACTAATGATGTTTGATTCTTATGCCAATATAAAAATGTCCCAAAGAATTAATCAAACCGCATCTGGTATTTTAGAAAGAGTTGTGGTTGAAACAAAATGGTCTAGAGGATTGGCTGTTTCTGGAAATGTTTTTAATAGCGATTCAGGAGCATTGGTTTTGAGTGTTGTTGATGATGAGGGTAATTTTTCCGAGAAGAAGTTTTTCTTGGAAGGGTCAGATTTAAAAATGATGGAAGGTGTTGATGTGGTCACTCTCAATTTGCCAGGAGTTTCAGTAAACAGATTTTATCTAAGTCTTGTTGATAATGGAATTTCAAAACTGGTTAAGATAGAAATGGATTTGTCCACTCAAAGAAAAGATATTGTAAAAAGCGAAACTTTTTATAATTCAGTTGTAATGAGAGAAATATATTAATGATGACTACTAAAATTTTAAAAAGAAAAAAGAATGAGGGGCAGGTTGTCATACTGGTAGCTTTATTTGCTGTTTTTGTTTCTTCTTCTCTAATTATGATTATTTCTTCTCCTGTTGTCAGTCAGCTTAAAACAAACAGGATTCTTTTTGAAGCAAAAAAAAGTTACTATCTTTCAGAAAGTGGCAATGAAGATATCGTTTATAGAATAAGAAACGGAGCAAATATTGTTGGTCAAAAAAATATTATTTTGAATGACGGTTCTGCCGGAACTGTTGTCACGGATTTAGGAAGTGGTATTAAAGAAGTTGTTACAACCGCAAATGTAAATAATAAAATTAGAAAAATAAAAAGCAGAATTCAGGTGACGAGTGGGGTAAGTTTTAATTATGGTTTGTTTACAGGGCAAGGTGGTATTGAAATGGAAAACAATACCAGAATCAACGGATCGATTTATTCAAACGGTTCAATCGAAGGGGCTAGTAATGTGATGATTGCGGGAGATGTTTATGTGGCTCCTCGTCCAGCAACTACGACAAATATAAAATGGATAACTCAAAATGACGATTTTGTTTTTGGTAGATACATTGGTGGACAGCAACGAGTAGATGCGATGCAAAGTTTTGCGACCTCCACAAATGACTTACGTTTGTCAAAGGTTTCTTTGTATTTGAAAAAAATTGGTAATCCTACAAATTTAAATATTAAAATAGCAAAGGATAAAAGTGGAAATCCAGATAAAAACAATATTTTGGCAACAGGAGAAATTTTATCAAGTTTAATTAGTGGAAGTTACGCTTATGTTGATGTTGGATTTAACAGCAATCCTGTGCTTGTAGCAAATCAAAAATATTGGATTGTCGCCGATATGGCAAGAGATGATGATAATTATTATATTTGGGGTATTGATAATTTTGGCGAATATTCTTTGGGTTCTCCAAAATATAGTGATGATTGGACAAAAAGTTCTATTATAGATGTTTCTGGCGATTTAGATTTTAAGGTATGGACCACCGACGAAGAGGGTCTTGGCACATTGGACACAGTTATCGTTGGAGATGATGTCGGTGGAGTATTTAATGCTTATGCACACAATATAATCGATTCTCAAATTAGCGGAGATGCTTTTACGTATTCTCTTTCGGGTGGGGTAGTAGATGGAAATATAATCGCAAATAGTATTTCAAACTGCACTATAAATGGAGACGCTGATTATAATATTAATACAAATTGTACTGTTGGCGGTTCAAGTCATTCTCCGACCACTCCACCTGTTGATCCGCCATATTTACCAAATCCTATTTCAGAGGCAAATATAGAAGCATGGAAAAATGAGGCGATTAGTTTTGGAACAATTACAGCGGGTGATTTAACTGCAGGTGACGGTGACACGATCGGCCCAGGAGTGATTGGTGGGGACTTGATAATAGAATCAAATACAGATGTAAGTTTGGGAGGAACATTATATGTTCATGGAAACATTATTGTGAATGGAGATGCCGGAATCGGATTGGGGGCGGGGTATGGAGCAAACGGATCAGGCGTCATTTTGTCTGATGGTTGGATTGATTTGTATAACAATGTTGATTTGAATAATCCCCGATCTGGATCAGGGCATTTGATGTTGGTGTCTTTGGCACAGTGTGATAAATATTATGGATTTGCTACCTGTAATAGTGATATTTCTTCTATTAGCGTAAGCAACAATGTTCGTGCAGATATTTTGGTTGCTCCGTATGGAGCGATAGAGATGTCAAACAATGTTTCTATTACGGCCTTAGTTGGTGATCAATTAAATTTGAAAAACAATATAATTTTGAATTATGAACAAGGTTTGACTAATATGAATTTTTCTTCGGGGCCGAGTGGTAGTTGGGGGATAGAATCATGGCGAGAAATTGAATAATTATAATCCGAATACTACGAATTATATCCGAATACCCCGAATTACGAATTATCCGAATTCGATTCGTAGCTATTTGTAGTATTTGGATATAATTTGTAGTATTCGGATTATATTTATATGCTAAAATTTAACTATGTCTAAGAATAAAAAAATCATTATTGCCAATTGGAAAATGAATCCAACAAATTTAAAAGAGGCAAAAAAAGTTTTTACTGGAATAAAAAGAACCGCGGTAAAACTTTCCAATGTAAAAACAATTGTGTGCCCACCATTTATTTATTTGGATGACTTTGCTCCTCTATGCAAAGAAAATAAAATTTCCGTTGGTGCACAAGATGCTTTCAGTAAAAATAAGGGGTCTTTCACGGGAATGATTTCGCCAGAAATGTTGAAAAAAAATGGAGTGACATATGTCATCTTGGGACATTCAGAGAGAAGGGCACAGGGTGAAAGCGATGATTACATAAATAACAAAGTAAGGATGTCTTTGAAGACAGGATTAAATGTTGTTTTGTGTGTAGGAGAAAAGACAAGAGACGAGCACGGTTGGTATTTTCCTTTTGTCAAAGATCAAATTTTGAGTGGTTTAGAAAAAGTAGGTAAAAGTGATTTAAAAAATATTTTGATTGCTTATGAACCTGTTTGGGCAATTAGTGGAAATAGCGGAGGGCAGTCAATGTCTTCGGCAGAGGTACACGAGATGACAATTTTTATAAAAAAAGTTTTGGTTGATAAATACGGAATAAATTTAAAGATGCCAAAAATTTTGTACGGGGGATCGGTCAATCCAAAAAATACAGAAGACTTGTTTGTTAATGGACAAGTTGATGGGTTACTCGTTGGCAAGGCAAGTTTGGATATAGAAGACTTTGGTTTAATATTGAAAGTAGCGAATAGCTTATAGCTGATAGCTAATAGGTTTACATTGAAATAGAAAATATAAAGACCGCACGGATGTGCGGTCTTTTAAAATTAAAAAAATTCATTTTTTAATCACTACTCTGACAATTTGTGTTTGCCCCGTTTCGTCAGTTTTGATTGTCATGGTTTTGAAGAATACCTTATCTCCGACCTTCAAATCTTTAATAAAGGAGAGAGGTGATACTATAAATCCGTCGCGGACTCTTTTTATTATTGCTTTTGAAATAAATTCATTTTCTACAATTTCCAAAACAATGTATTCATCTGTTGATGTGTAATAAGGTTCATTGCTATCATCTTGGCGAAGAACATCAATTTTTTCTTCTTCACTTTTTTGGGTACTAGGTTTCATTGCGAGTCCCAACACCAGCAAAATTAACGCCAATAAAATCACGAAGATAGATAATTTGTGTTCTCTGGTCAAAGTATTCATGTCTTCTCCCATTTATTTTGAATGATTGAGAACAAAAGATTCTGAATTATTTATATACTTTTTCTCATATTTGTCAACAGTTTAGCTCTTTTGCATAAGAGGTTATAATTAATTAAGTGAATCCCGTTAGAGATGTTAAGATGTTTTTATCGGGTATGTAGCATATTAGAGTTATCAGTTATTAATATCAATGCAACAGAAAATAAACGGAAACCTAGCGAATATGTGACATAATAAATTTATTAGTAATTAATTTTAAAGACAAGAAAATCGTTTTTGTTAAAAATGGTTTCCTACCGTGCCCACCAAAGCCAGAACCAACAGTATTGGTATGTGGCACATAATATTAAAAACATTATAAATTAATTAACCCGATAACTGTTGCTTTGAAGTGATGGCAGGCGGGTCTCTAACGGGATGAAAAATATTAGAGAAGTAAAAGATTTGAAGGGAAAGAGAGTTTTGTTGAGACTTGATCTAAATATCCCGATTAAAGGCGGGATTGTTTTTAACGATTTTCGTATAAAAAAAGTTTTACCGACGATTAATTTTTTGAAAGAAGAAGGGGCAAAAATAATTATCATTAGTCATATTGGAAGAGAAAAGACAGAAACACTTTTACCTGTTTTAAATTATTTCCAAAAAATAATGGAGATTGGGCTTATAAAAGATGTTTTGAGTAATGACGCAGATTCTTTTGTAAATAATATGAAAGACGGCGATGTGGTGATGATGGAAAATTTGCGACAACATGATGGTGAAAAAAATAATGACGAAAGTTTTTCAAAACAAATTGCACGATTGGGGGATATTTATGTAAACGAAGCCTTCGCAAATTCACATAGAGAACATGCTTCTATTGTTGGTGTCCCAAAGTTTTTACCAAGTTATTCAGGCATTTTGTTTCAAGAAGAAATAAAAATGTTGTCCGAAAGTTTTAAACCAGAAAATCCATTTTTATTTATTATTGGTGGAAACAAATTAAAAACAAAACTATCTTTGATAGAAAAGATGTTAAATATTGCAGACAATGTTTTTGTTGGGGGTGCGTTGGCAAATGATTTTTTTAAAGAAAAAGGAAGGAATGTAGGAAAATCTTATGTCTAAGAAGAAAAAATAAATCTCTGTAGTCTGGTTAATAATAAAAAAATAATTTTGCCAATAGACGTTGTGACGAGAAATGAAGCAGGAATAATTATGACAAAAAAACCAAACGAGGTTTTGAACGATGAAAAGATATTGGATGCCGGAGATGAAACAGTTTCACACTTGATAAAGTATGTGAACGAGTCAAAATTTGTTTTGTTAAATGGACCACTGGGCGATTATGAAAAAGGTTTTGGAAAACCAACCGCCGATTTGATAAGAGCAATTGCAAATTCAGATGTAAAATCTATTGTGGGTGGAGGGGATACAACTGCTGTTATTTCAGAATTGGGAATAGAAAATAAATTTACTTTTGTCTCTACTGGAGGAGGTGCGATGTTGGATTTTTTGTTAAATGAAACCTTGCCAGGAATTACAGCACTCAATAAATAAATCCATATTTGGCACATTCCGTCGTCAGCTTCGTCGCAAAAACATTCGAAGTACTAAAATGTACACCTGCCTGCCGGCAGGCAGGTCTCATATTTTTGCTTCTCGCTTCCTCGGACTGTACTCAAATTTGAATTTATTTAAATTGATGAGGATTTTTAAATTTTGACTTTAATGAACATTTTTATTATTGTTAATAAAACCGTTCGTTAATTTAAAGGAGGATTGTCGTGAGCGAAAATAATCAAGATCCTTTTAAAAAATGTACTACATGTGGCTCAGAAGAGATTGCCAACACTTGTATTGTTGTAATTTTTGATCAGCCGATTGTGGCAAAACAATGTCCGGTTTGTCTTCAGATTGTTAACAAGTCTGATAATAAAATTGACTCGTTCTTTTTATTATGAAAACCGCACCCAAGGGTGCGGTTTTTTAAACTCTTAAATCTTTAAATTTCTTTTCTTATTTTTTCTGCAACTTGTTCTGCTTCTCCTTCCGCATATTTTGTTTTTCCTTTCCAGTGTTTATAACCGTCTGATTCAAAACGAGGAATAATGTGAAAATGTGTGTGAAAGATAACCTGACCCGCTACTGGTTCGTTGTTATTCATCACGTTGATTCCATCCGCACTTACTGCTTTTTTGATTGCTTGGGATATTTTTTGGACACCCATTATTACATTTTTTAGATCCCTCTCCTCAATGTCCAATATATTTCTAGAATGTTTTTTTGGTATTACCAAGGTGTGTCCGATGTTATTTGGGTTTATATCCAAAAATGCAAAGATGTTTTCATCTTCGTAAACTTTTGTTGAAGGTATCTCTCCCTTTATTATTTTGCAAAACAAACAATTCTTCATGGTTAAATTTTAACAAAATTTAACCAAATTATAAATGATAAATTTTAAATTATAAATTTGCCCGTCGTTACTGCAAACTGTCAACTGTCGGCTGTGAGCTCGCCTATGTTAGAATATCCAAATGAAAGAATACCCTATTAGAAACATTGAGTTGCCAGAAAAGGTTAAAAAGGAATTTGCCGTATATCCAGAACTGTTGGGACTTCTTCTTTTTTATAGAGGAATAGAAACCCGTGAAGAAGCGGAAAAATTTTTAAAGCCCGATTATTATCGTGACATTCACGACCCCTTCTTGATGAAAGACATGGACAAGGCAGTAGATAGAATTTTGAATGCAATAGAAAAAAATCAAAAAATTTTGATTTACAGTGATTATGATGCAGATGGTATTCCAGGAGCCGTCGTGCTATTTGATTTCTTTAAAAAGATTGGTTTTCAAAATTTTGAAAATTACATTCCGCACAGACACGATGAAGGATACAGTTTAAACTTGGAAGCGGTGGAAAAATTTGCGGAACAAAATTTTAATTTGATAATTACTATTGATTGCGGGATCAAAGATATTGAAGAAACAAAAAAAGCGAAGGACTTTGGAATAGATGTAATCATTACTGACCATCATATTGTTGGCGAAAAATTGCCAGAGGCCTTTGCTGTTTTAAATCCAAAGCAAATTGATTGTAATTATCCTGATAAAAATTTGGCTGGTAGCGGAGTGGTTTTTAAACTTGTTCAAGCGCTGATAAAAAAAGGAGAATTTGAAATCAAAGATGGTTGGGAAAAGTGGCTTGTTGATATGGTTGGTCTCGCAACAATTTCTGACATGGTTTCTCTAAAAGGAGAGAACCGAGTTTATTCCTATTTTGGTATGCAGGTTTTGAGAAAGTCTCCTCGTTACGGATTGATTCATTTGTTCCGAGAAACAAAAGTTGATCAAAAAAATCTGAGTGAAGACGATTTGGTTTTTATGGTAACACCTAGAATTAATGCAGCATCCAGAATGGGAGATCCAATAAAAGCATTTGAACTTTTGTCAGCCGACAATGAAATCACCGCCCACAGTTTGGCAAAACATTTGGATGAAATAAATAAAGAAAGAAAGACATTGGTTGCGTCTATGGTGAGAGAGGCAAATAAAAAATTGAAGGAAAGAGATTTGAGAGATGTAATTGTGATTGGCAGTCCAAAATGGAACCCTGGAGTTTCTGGTTTGGTTGCCAGTTCTTTAGTAGAAAAACACCAGAGAACTTGTTTCGTTTGGGGTAGAGGTGGCGACGGGGAAATAAAGGGGTCGTGTCGTTCTTGTGGAATTGTTGATGTGGTTGAATTGATGAATCTTGTAGAGAGTAATATTTTTGTTAATGTTGGGGGTCACAAAATGGCAGGAGGATTTTCTGTTTTAAATGACAATATTCATTTATTGGAAGAAAAATTAAACGAGGCTCATAAAAATGTTTCAAAAGTAACAGAGAAGACAGAAATTTTTATTGATAAAAAAATATCACTAAACGATGTAAATTGGGATACTTATAAAATAGTTGAGCAACTGGCTCCTTTTGGCGTAGATAATCCAAAGCCAACATTTTTGATTGAGAATATTGAAATCTTTAATGTGAAGATTTTTGGTAAACAAAATAATCATTTGGGATTGGATTTTAAAAATAGTAGAGGGCAAAATATTTCGGCAATAAAATTCTTTGCGGTTGAGAACGAGGGCGACGAGAATCGTTTTAAGCGAGGGGATAAAATTAGTTTGGTTGTTAATTTGGAAAAAAGCACCTTTAGAAATGTGAATGAATTGAGATTGAGAATTGTTGACTTTGTTTAACCATTTTGCTCTAATTGGAAATAGAAATAATAACTTTGAATATTTGAGAGGTATATATGAATTATGCGAGACCGACTGACGCGAGATTTATCCATAAAGTATTTTTGACGGTGCAAAAATTTAGCCCCCTGTGCGATTTTCTCAGGGATGAACTTGGTTTGAGTGAATTGGTTTTTTCGAAGAATGGCAACGCAAGAACTGTAAGTATATCTGACGCCTCCAATATAGAATTGTTGGCTTTTGCGAAAATCGCTCATTTGGAGATTTCTCTTAATTTTGATCAACAAGAAAAACTTTTAGAAATTATCTCTCAAATTGAAGATTAAAATTTGCCCGACACTGTGCTCGCACAGTGTCGGGCAATATTATTTATATGATATAATTTTTTGTATGGAGGAAATCAAACTAGGTAAATATAAACATTTTAAAGGAACATTTGTTGAAGTGATTGGTTTGGCATATGATAGCGAAACATTGGAAAGGGTGGTTGTGTATTTACACCCTGATCCTGTAAAAGGACTAGGTGAAAATACGATGTGGGTACGGCCATTAGAGATGTTTACGGAAATAATTGAGAGAGACGGAAAAATGATGAAGAGGTTTGAGTATATTGGTGAATAATATACTTGTCCCGTTAGAAATTTTTGTTCAAATAGAGTTATTATTCAAAATATAACATTTCAATTTTTTAAAAGTTAAATTATTATTAGTATTAAAATTTCTAACGGAATGAAAAAAATGATTATTTATACAGATGGAGGTTCTAGAAATAATCCGGGCATTGCTGGGGCGGGTGTTTATATTACCGATGCAGACGGAAATGAAATAAAAAAGATTAAAAAATTTTTAGGGATCCAAACAAATAATTGGGCGGAATACGAAGCTCTTATTTTAGGGTTGGAGGGTGCAAAAAAAATATTGGGTAAAAATTCTAAAAATATCGAAATAGAGGTTCGGATGGATAGTGAATTGATAGTGAAACAAATGAAAGGAGAGTATCGTGTAAAACAACCTGCTCTTTTTGAACAATTCGTAAGAGTAAACAATTTGAAAGTAGATTTTTCAAATATTAAATTTGTTCATATTCCTCGTGCAAAAAATGGCGAAGCCGATAAATTAGCAAACGAAGCAATGGACGAAGGGGAGTAATATTTAGAGTTTGAACATAAGAGTGTACTTATTTAAAACTATTTGATCTGTATAATCATCATATACAATCTTTTTCTTTTCATTAAATATTTTTATTTTCATTAAACCTTTTTATTTTCATTAAATTTCAGTAAACATTTTACTTTTACTCAATTTATACGACCGTATAAATTGAGTAAAAGAATATTTATTGATATTATTATATCGTAATCATCTTATTGATAATCTTTTTTGTAATTATGACGACAGATAAGAAAATAAATTTTAAGAAAATAGCATTAACTTCTATTGCTGTGGTAGGTGTGGTTAGTATTGCTGTTCTTGCTCCAAATATTTTGCAAGTAGCTAGACAGTTTTCTGGAAATAAAAAATATAATAGAAAGGATTATGTTAATAGGGCTATTAAAAACTTAGTTGAAAAAGGTTTGATTGTTATTGAAATAAAGAATGATAAAAGATTTGTTCGTTTAACTAAAAAAGGAGAAGAACAATTGGCCAAATATAAATTAGGAGATCTAAAAATAAAAATACCTAGAAAATGGGATAAAAAATGGCGTGTTATTATTTTTGATATAAAAGAAAGTAGAAGAGTGACAAGAGATGTGCTGAGAGCCACATTAAATAAATTAGGTTTTGTAAAATTACAGAATAGTGTTTGGGTATTTCCTTATGATTGTGAAGATTTAACAATAATGTTGAAGTCAGATTTGTTTTTAGGTAAAGATGTTCTCTATATGACGGTTGATAAATTAGAAAATGATAGATGGCTAAAGGAAAGTTTTGGCTTATAAATTAAAATGTGGTCTACGCTAAGAGAATAGGAAAAAAGAGGAGAAGTAGGCTACATTTTTAGTTTAAAAAATACCCTTACTCAATTTATACGGTCGTATAAATTGAGTAAAGGTCTTTTTTAAAAAATATTTTAAAATATCTTTTTAGAATATTTTAAAATAATTTTTTTATATGATTGTTTACTTGGTGTATAATATTTGGGTATGAGAGATACGTTTCTATCTTCTGTTTTAATTGGATTTGTAGGCGGAATATTTTTCCGTTCGTTTTTTAATTTGGGGCAAACTTTTTATTTGTTTTTGATTTTGATAAGTTGGGCTATTTTTATGTTTTTTCTTTTGGGTAATCCGAAAGAAAAAGAAAAAATAATTTTTGCAAGTCTTTTCTTTTTGTCAGCAGGGATAGGAGTTTGGAGGTTTGATCTAACAGATTTCAAAAAAACTGAACCATTTTTGGATAATTTTTTAAATCAAAGTGTTTCCATTGATGCAATTGTCATAGACGAGCCCGACGTACGAGAAAACAATACGCAGTTAAAGTTGAAAATACTTAAATTAAACGGAGAAGAAATAGAAACAAAAAGTAATATCCTTGCGATTGTTGATCAATATCCACAATACAATTATGGTGACTTGATTCAAGTCAGCGGAGTTTTAAATAAGCCAAAAAATTTTAGTGCTGATGGAGAACGTCAATTTGATTATGTTTCTTACTTGGCGAAAGACAATATAAATTATCAAATTTTTTATCCAAAAACAAAATTCGTTTCATCAAATAATGGAAATTTCATAAAAGAAAAATTGTTTCAAGTTAAAAGTATTTTTATAGAACAATCAAGAAAAATGTTTCCCGAACCACATTCGTCTTTGTTGGGCGGTTTGATTATTGGAGCAAAAGAATCTTTGGGTAAAGATTTACAGGACGATTTTCGCAAAGTTGGTTTGATACATATTGTGGTTTTATCGGGTTACAACATTACCATTATCGCCGATTTTATAATGGGGCTATTTTCTTTTTTGCCGTGGGTTTTTTCTGTTTTTGTTGGGGCCATAAGTATTATATTTTTTGCAATAATGACAGGAGCGTCCGCGACAATTGTCAGGGCATCGGTTATGGCTTTGTTAGTTTTGTTGGCGAGAGCAACTGGTAGGGTAAACGAAATTACAAGGACACTTTTCTTGGCGGGTTTTTTGATGGTTTTGCATAACCCGACAATTCTTGTTTTTGACGCTTCTTTTCAACTATCTTTTATGGCGACATTTGGTTTGATTTTTTTGTCACCTAAAATAGAAAATTATTTCAACCTTGTTCCCGAAAAATTTAAAATAAGAGAATCTCTTGTGTCTGTTGTTTCTACTCAAATTTTTGTTTTGCCACTTCTCTTGTATATGATGGGAGATTTTTCTGTCGTGTCTGTTCCGGTCAATTTGCTTGTTTTAACTTTTATTCCTTTTACAATGTTATTTGGTTTTTTAAGTATTGTTGTTGGATTATTTTCTGTTGTTTTCGCTACTCCTTTTTCTTATATTGCTTATGGGCTACTGTCTTATGAATTAAAAGTTGTAGAATTTTTCTCCTCTTTGTCATTTGCATCAATTCATATACCGACATTCTCTGCTTGGTTGATGATAGTTGCATATTTATTTGTTTTTTTGTTTTTCTCAAAAATAAAAACCCCCGAAGGGGTTTAGGTAAGTAAAAGTGTCTCGCACTCTTTAATATCTTGAGGAATTGTCCGAGATGAAATTGAAAGACTATAACAATCTGTTTCTCGTGAGGGGTATATGCCAAACCATCCGTCAGTCGTCAGTCTTGTTAAAGGGCGTCGTCTGTTCAAATCCCCTGATTCAATATCATATTCGAGTCGTCCGATGTGATCGACAAGAATATTATAGAAAAAGTCATACTTGATTTTGTCTAGGAAAATTTTTTCTCCAGAAGCATTTTTAATTTCTATCGACATACAAAGTAGTCTGTTGTCTATATTAAGATTATTTTTTACTTTCGCTGAAAAATCAACTACATCTTTTGTTGTTAACACGTCAAAATGAAAGATAATTTTTTCTCCAAGAATGATGATACCTTTGTAACCCTTCACAGAGGAATTCATTTTTTCTATTTGTACTAAAACAGGTACAAGTCCAACCTCTCTTTTTGGTTTCATCAAAACCCCCTTTCAAAAGTAATGTTTATTTTCTATTAAACAATATATCAATTTTTCTTTTTTTGTGCCACCTTTTCTCCAACATCCGTTCCTGCTGTCCATCCAGTAGTCCAACATAGTTGAAGAGAAAATCCTCCTGATGGACGATTGATATTTAAAATATCACCGAGCAAGTATAGGTTTGAATAAATTTTTGAACTCATATTTTTAAAATTTACTTCTTCCAAAACAATTCCTCCGTCACTGATAATCGCTTTATCAAGTCCCAGCGTACCAGTGATTTCAAATGTTAGATTTTTTAGTTTTTTTACTAGATTTTTCCTCTCAAGTTTTGTTATAGAGTTTGCTTCTCTTTCTGACAGATTTATGTCGGGCAAATCTAATATTTCAAGGGCTAGATTTTTTTGAATAAGTTCTGGAAAAATATTTTTTAAAATTTTGTTTTTATTTTTTTCAAATAGTTTTAATACTCTCTTGTCTAAGTCGTTTTCTTCTGTGTCCGGAAACATATCTATAGAGGCAGTCACAGGACATTTTTCTAAAAGTTTTTTTACTTCGTATGCCGAATTCAAGATCAGGGGACCAGAGACACCAAAATGAGTGAAAAGAATTTTTCCTGTCTTTTTTAGTTTTGTTTTGTTTTCTTGAATAAAACGAATTGTCATGAAAGAAAGGGTTAATCCAGAAATTCGGTGAATCCATTTGTCATTTGTTGTGAGAGGGACAAGGTTTGCGTTTGGTTCTTTAATAGTGTGGCCAAGTTTTTTGAGCCACTTGAATCCATCTCCTGTTGAACCAGTCCACGAAGCAGATGCCCCACCAGTAGCGATTGCAAAATTCTTTGCAAAATATTTTTCGCCATTTTTTGTTTCAACAGAAAATATTTTATTTCCGTTTTTGCTCATTTTTACTACTTGGACGTCTGTCTTTATTTCTCCTCCTCCTGTTTTTATATATTTTTCTAACACCTTAAAAACGTCATCTGCCTTTTGTGATTCGGGGAAGGCTCTTTTTCTTGCTTCTATGACGAGAGGTAATTTTCTTTTTTCAAAAAAAGTAAAAGTATCCTTGCTAGAGAATTTCGAGAACGGAGAAAAAAGAAATTCTTTTGATTCGGGGAAGTTGCTTAAAAATTTTCTCACATCAAATTCGGCGTTGGTTATGTTGCAACGGCCACCTCCTGTGATTTGTAATTTTTTTCCAAGGTGTTTATTTTTTTCCAAGATTAAAACCCTTGCGCCCAATTCGCAAGCTCTGCCAGCCATCATCATACCACTCGGACCACCGCCGATTACGATTAGGTCGTATTCTTTTTGTTTCTCTGTTTTTTTCATCCCGTTAGAGATAGGAAACCATTTTAAATAAAAAACAATTTTCTATTCTTTCAATTATTATTTAATAATAAATCTATTGTGATACATATTTACGAGGTTTCCGTCTTTTTTAACTTTATTTAAATAATTACTGTATTTAATATGTTATGCATCCCCGATAAAGATAAACCAACATCTCTAACGGGACTAGTTCAAATTATTGTGTCACCGTCTATCTTAAAAAGCAATTATGTACAAGCCAATAGCCGATAGCTGATAGCTGATAGTAAAAAAAGAAAACCCCACAGGGTTTTCTGTTGGGTTAAACAATCTTTTGGATCTTTTCAAGAATAATTGTGGATGTCAAAGTCTCATTTGAAAAAAATGGAATATTTGGTTTGGCGATCCATTTTTCTTTATCAATTATCAAATTCTCCTCAAGAAATTCTATAACACTGTGCACATTGAATTCAAAGAAAAATATTCCAGTTATTTTTACTTCGAGGGTTTTCCCTCCGTTTAAAAAATTGTAAGTGGTTTCTGCCTCAATTATTTTTTTATCAATCGTCACTGGAAAGATGAGGACATTGTTCATCACAATACACCCCTTTTTGAAAGAATAGAATTATTTAGAATTGGAACAGATTTCTGAATTTTAATTTAACATGGTGGAGGGGAATTGTCAATTTGGATGGAGGGAATCCTTTTCCTCCGTCACTCGCTGGTTCTGCTTCGCTCCACATCGCTCATTTGTTGTCGCTGTTTGCTAAAGCAAATCCTTCAAAGCAATTTATTTATACAAACTCGCTCACTCCCGAAAACAAAGAAAAATCAAAACGCTTTCTATCTTGTGTTTGCCACCAATTCTCCCAACGCACACAAAAATCGCTCCCAAATAATTAAAACCACACTTCGTGTGGTTTTGTAGGAGAAAAGGGACAAATACACCATTTGTATCTTTTCTTTGTAAACTTTTTATCTATGTTATAATGGTTTTCATGAAAAATAAGACAATTTTAAATTTAATCATTATATTAGGAATTATTCTCGGTGGTTTTTATTTAATTTCAAAGACTAGTAATCAAAGTAATGATGTAAATAATACAAACGAAATTGCTACAACTACAGAATCAACTTTGTCAGATACTTCTGATTGGGAAACTTGTAGAAATGAAGAATATGGGTATGAATTTAAATATCCGAATGGATGGAGAATGTACGAAACACGATTCGAGAATAATGAACTGGTGTTCAAAGATACAAAAAAATGTATGAGTAATTATGTGATAATTGATAATACAGATCCTAAAAAAAATACACCCAGCCCTTTTTTTAGTATTAGAATTTTAAGTAAGGACGAACTTGAAAACAGCAACTACGCTAATATAACATCAGTTTATGAATATCAAGAAATAAGAGATTCTTATTTACAAAATCCCTCATCTAAAATTTCAGCAGAAATCACTATTGATAACGAAAAAACATTGTTGTTTTATGGTGAACCAGAAACATCTGAAGGACTATCTTATAAGCAACTAGAGGAAATTCGAAGCTTAACGCCAGAAATGCGTATAGAAAGATTTGGTTTAAATGCAATTTTTTTTCATAAGAGAAATATTTTTACCATAGAAACTGAAAATTTACCTCTAGAAATATTGGATATAATATTTTCAACATTTAAGTTTATAGATTAAAAAAACCCTCGCTAAAAAGCGAGGGCTTTGTTTTTTAAGGATTGATTTTGGTTTTACTGACAACTATCCCACAGACAGGCGTTATCCCGACCATCCACTGGAAGAGGATCAGTTCCGTATTCACCTTGCCAACCGTAAGGGTCAACTCTCTGTGTTCCTTTTTTGACGGTGAAATGAAGATGCCCATCACCAGTTTCTCCGATCTTGTCACCTTTGGTAACAGGCTGTCCGTCGTATATATTACGAGAGTTCAAGTGGAGATAGTATGTGTCATAACCGCTTGGGTGAACGATCTTAACATCCCCGGTGTCATAGTAATAGGCAGTTCCACTCGCTGCTGCTTCAACATCGGTTCCGTCAGATACAGGATAATCATATCCAGTATGACCGTCGTAGAAAAGATACTTTCTGCTTTGCCCTGATACACCACTGTCATAATTTACCCCAATTAAAAAATCAGAGTTAGACTGGTTTTTGAAACCAACCACAGTGTAGTTTTGATAATTGTAAGAATAACAATCGTCAAAAGTATTATCAGGTAGCCAATATTTGCACCCGTAATCTACATATCCTGATTCACCAGTAAAAGTTGTGACGACACCATCTTTATTGCCGAACCCAGTACTCACCGAATGGTCAATGACAGAACCGATCAGTGCGTTATAAGGTGTATAGTTCGGAAGCGGAAATCCGAAATTAGCCCCATTGTAATCAACGACAAGCATCGGACGATATTGCCAAGAGCTGTAATCAGAACTCCTGAACATGTTGAAGCGATTATCGTTTGCCGTCGGCAAAAAGGCGAATCCGTAGTTGGTGTACGTTCCTGCTTTCCACGCATTGTAAATCCCAGTTATGTCTATGCCATACCAAGAGTTTGGTGTCGGAGCAGGAAGTGTTCCCCCAAAGTAACCGTACAAAGGTGTGTAGTAGTATTGTGTCTGTTCATTCCAGTCAACCGTCAGAACATAGCAGTTCATTGATACGGGCGTGGAAGAATCTCCTCTCGGATAAGCGTACAAATACACATACGCCGAAGTAGCCGTCTGAGGCAGACCAGTGAGGTCAAACCTGAGAAATGTTCTGTAAACATCTCCCCAGCCACCGACCTGAAGTTTGTTGTCGTCCACCGCATACTGATTGTAGACGGAAGAAAGCCACATATCTTTTCCAGATGAAGCGGGCTGAAATACAACCTGATCAGCCAATACAGAGTTTCCGCTCGTAAACAGTACAAGCAGTACCAAAAGCATGGCAAAGGGAATGAATTTCGTTTTCATTGTTTCCTCCTTCGTTCGTTTTGTTTTGTTTGAACCACCGTTTTACTTCGTTTGATACCTCGTGTTTTTACATCATTTAATCACCTCCTTTCAGTAAAAATTAAAAAACCGGAAGACGATGGTCGTTTTCGGTTTTCACCTTTTACAATTATTTAAATTTTGAGAACAAATCTAAAATGATTTTATATTAAAAAAATAAATTGTGCAAATTAATTAATGTGTAAAATAAGGTTTTTTCAACGGCTCAACGAGTTGAGCCGTTGGGTTGGAGGAAAAGGGATCAGGGGGAAAATGGGTTAGCCACCTTTTTATAAGGAAATTTATTTAAATCTAAAATAAATTGCTGATTGTAGAGAATCGGTCACGAGTTACTAATTATTTTTTTCGTCCTACGGACTCAAAAATATCTTTTGATTAAAAGTATTCAGGGCGAGAATCGGTCGCCAGTTCTAAGTGAAAATTTGTAATAGATTAATATAGAAAGAAAAGGGAATAAAAGTCGTGGCTTAAATAAATATAATCGGTTATTATTAAATATACGTATTGTTAATTAAATAATATATTATGAATAAAAAAATAACCATTATATTTGTTTCAACGTTATTGGGAATAATCACGGGGGCTACTTTTACTCTACACGTATATTTGGTTTAGCTAGACCTTTTTATGACCTTGATTTTTTATGGTGGCTCATACCTATAATTATTTCTCTTATTCTATCAGTAGTTTTCTTTACTTTTAATACTTAATTCCCCACAGCTCTGCTGTGGGGTTTCCTTATAGGAAAGTCTGAAAACCTTTGGTTTTCAGGTATAATAAGAGTATATGGCGACAAAAGGTAACCACTGTGCATACGATATGCA
>JAQTWD010000013.1 GCA_028689435.1 Minisyncoccota bacterium
AAAGGCTAACCGAGTGGTTGGTTGAGTACAACTTTGTTCGTCCTCACCAAACTCTCGGTTACGAAACGCCTTGGTCGTTTTATGAAAAATCCGCCAAAGTTTTACCGATGTACTCATCTAGTACATTCTATTGCTTTTTTAAGCTCACTTGCTATAATTCTGGGAATGGAAAATTTAACTAATATACTTCCTTTTATACAGATAACATTAGCTGTTCTTCTTGTAGCAGCCATTTTAATTCAACAAACAGGTAATGACTTGGGGGGAGCTTTTGGTGGTGGAGACAATTTTTCCGCAAGACACACAAGAAGAGGTGCAGAAAAGATTTTCTTTTATATCACAGTTACTCTTGCAATTCTTTTCGTGGCCTCAGCTTTCGTAGCTTTGATCATATAAGAAATCTCACATTGTCTTAACCATTAAGACAGGTTAAAATATTTATATCGTGGACTCAAAAAACGCTAAGTTTATATTTCGTAAGTTCTATTTACCGAAATTGGAAAAAATAGGTAATCTACTTGGAACATTCAGTTTAACAGAAAAAGTTATCTTCTGGTTTTTTGTTTTTGTTTTATTTATCAGTACATTTTTGATGTTAAAAGAAATCAACAAAAACTTTTTTGTTGAAGTTCCAAAAAGCGGTGGTGAAATAATAGAAGGACTAATTGGTTCACCAAGATTTATCAATCCCCTACTTGCGATATCAAATACCGACAGAGACCTAACAGCACTCGTTTATTCGGGACTTTTAAAAGCAACCCCGGACGGAAAGGTTGTTCCTGATTTGGCTGAAAATTATGAGATATCAGAAGATGGGTTAATATATACAGTCACCTTAAAAGAAGATGCTTCTTTTCACGACGGGGTTTCTGTTACAACAGAAGATATCGCGTACACAGTTAGAATGTCTTTGGACAACATAATCAAAAGTCCTAAAAGACCAAACTGGGAAGGTGTTGAAGTAAAAATAATTGACCAAAAACAAATTCAATTTATTTTAAAAACACCTTACTCACCTTTTACAGAAAACCTAACTCTTGGTATTCTTCCAAAACATATCTGGGAAAAAGTTGAACCCGAGCAATTTGCTTTCAGTCAGTTAAACATAAAACCAATTGGATCAGGACCATATAGAATAGTTTCAACAAAAATGAATTCTTCTGGAATAATGGAAAAATACGAATTAAAACCTTTTACAAAATATACTTTGGGAGAACCATATATCTCAAAAATAACAATCAAATTTTATCCAAACGAAGAAGCACTAATTAATGCTTATAAAAAAGGCTACATAGAAGACATAAATACAATATCACCTGAACAAGCCCGCGAACTTGAAAAAAATGGCAGTAGGGTTGAAAATGTACCACTACCTCGAATTTTTGGCGTATTCTTTAATCAAAACCAAAACGCCGTCTTTACCAATTCTGAAGTAAGAAAAGCTTTAAACAAAGCAGTGGATAGAGAAAGAATTGTAAGAGAAGTTTTGAGTGGTTTTGGAACACCAATATATGGACCAGTTCCGACGACATCTCAATATTTTAATGAAGACATCGAAGGAGAATTCAACCTCCAAGAAGCAATTGAGCTTTTGGAAAATAATGGTTGGGAAATAAATGAGGAAACAAAAATACGCGAAAAAACAATCAAAAAAGTAAAAACATCTTTAGAATTTGAACTCGCAACATCAGACGCTCCAGAATTAAAAGCAGTTGCCAATATAGTAAAAGAAAATTGGGAGAGTGTGGGAGCAAAAGTAACAGTAAAAATATTTGAAATTGGCGATCTTAATCAAAATATTATAAGACCTCGAAAATATGACGCCTTGTTGTTTGGAGAAATAATCGGTAGAGATATGGATTTGTTTGCTTTCTGGCATTCATCCCAAAGAAACGATCCAGGATTAAATATCGCATCATATGCAAATGCCAACAGCGACAAATTGCTTGAACAAGTAAGATCATCAAGAAACGAAGAAGATAGAATTGAAAAATTCTTCAAATTCCAAGAAAATATTCAATCCGATATACCTGCTGTCTTCATTTACTCCCCAGATTTTATTTATATAACAAGTAATAAAATAAAAGGCATGAACTTGGGACAAATCACCTTGCCATCAGAAAGATTTTTTGGGGTTCACAGTTGGTTTATAGAAACAGAAGATATTTGGAAAATCTTTTCTAAATAAAAGAAACAAAATTTATTAAAATAATTATTAAATAATATATAATCCGAATACTACAAATAGTATCCGAATACTACAAATTACAAATACAATCCGAATTAAATTCGGATAATTAGCAATTTGTAGTACCTGCCTCTTTTCTGAAAGAAAAGCAACGACACGGCAGGCAGGTTCGAATATAATTCGGAGCATTCGGATTATCCTAAAACATGAATAAAGAAAATAAAACAGTAAGGACAGATCTAATCAAAAAAAATCCGACCGATAGAAATACTGAAACAAAAAGAAGAACTGGTAATACTAGCTCAAATAACAGAAAAAATTTTAGACGAAATCTCAAAAGAGATTCTTCTGAAAACTATTCTCCTAAAACATCAGAGGTAAAAGTTCCTCCTGTTGGAAAAGAGACTATCAGAGTAATACCTTTGGGAGGAGTAGAAGAAGTAGGACAAAATATGATCGTTGTTGAATACGAGGATGATATTTTGATTTTTGACTGTGGTTTTCAGTTCGTTTCCGAAGAAAATCCCGGAATTGACTATATCATTCCAAACACAAAATATTTAGAGGCGAACAAGCACAAGATCAGGGCTTTGATTTTGACACACGGACACTTAGATCACATTGCTGCTATTCCTTATATTATAGACAAAATAGGAAACCCTCCTATTTACGCAAGAAATCTTACCGCAATAATGGTACAAAAAAGAGCGGAAGAATTTCCCAATTTGCCAAAACCAGATTTAAGAATTGTTAATCCAAAAGAAAAATTAAAATTGGGTAATCTTCACGTTAAATTTATTGAAGTAACCCACTCTATTCCCGATTCAATGGGGGTATCTATTGAAACACCTTTTGGAAATGTGGTGATTACAGGAGACTTGAAACTTGAACACGAAAACGGAATTCCTTCTGAAAAAGAACAAAAAAATTGGGGTGAGATTGGAAAGGACAACAATATTCTCCTTATTGCCGATTCAACCAACGTCGAGAAACCGGGTTTCTCAATCCCAGAAAAACAAATAATGGACAACTTGGAAAACATCATAAAAAATGTTAACGGAAGAATTATTATTGGTACTTTTGCCTCTCAATTTGAAAGAATGATTCAGATTATTCAAATTGCAGAAAAATATAATAAAAAAGTTATTACGGAGGGAAGAAGCATCAAAACAAACATCGAGATTGCAAAATTAGCAGGTCTACTTAATCCAAAACAAGATACTCTTGTTCAACCAAAAGATATCGGAAATTATCCTCCTGATAAAATATTGGTTTTGGCGACAGGAGCGCAAGGCGAAGAATTTGCGGCTCTTATGAGAATGGCACAAAAGAAAAATAAATTTATTCAACTAAACAAAAGAGACACAATTATTCTATCTTCTTCTGTTGTTCCCGGAAATGAATTAAGTGTACGAAAATTGAAAGATAATCTTTACAGACACGATGTAAAAATCATCAGCTACCAAGTGTCCGATGTTCACGCCACTGGTCATGGAAATGCTGGGGAATTGGCATGGATAAATACAATGGTTAAGCCAAAATTCTTTGTCCCAGGATATGGAAATCATTCAATGCTAAAAGTTCACGCTGAATTAGCAAGATCAATCGGAATGAAGGACGAAAATATTGTTGTGCCTGATAACGGTTCTGTTATTGAAATACGAGACAAAGGAACAAAAATAGAAGTTCTAAAACAAAAAGCTCCTTCAAACATTGTTATGGTGGATGGTTTTTCTGTTGGAGATATTCAAGAAGTGGTTATCAGAGACAGACAAACTTTAGCACAAGATGGAATCTTTGTAGTGATCGCTACAATTGATTTAGATACAGGGAAACTTCGAAAATCACCAGATATAATTTCTAGAGGATTTGTGTATTTAAGAGAATCACAAGATCTTCTTTCCCAAGCCAGAAAAATCGTAAAGAAAACAGCAGAAGACAACGCTGTCGGGATGAAACCAATCAATTTTGAATTGATTAAAAAAGAATTGAGCGATGGAATAGGAAGATTCTTGTTAAAGAAAACAAACAAAAGACCAATTATTATTCCTGTGGTTTTAGGAGTATAAAAAATAATACTATGATAATACCTAAAAAACAAAAAATAACTTCTATATTTTTAATTGGTTTTATTTTTTCTTTTAGCTTGGCAATTCCTACTTATATAAATTCAACCTTTTTGAACAATTATGTTTCGGAGGGTTTTGTTGGTATTTTCTATATACTCTCATCAATATTTACCTTATTACTAATGATGTCGGCAGGGAAAATTCTCCAAAAGTTTGGAAATTATAAAACCATGATTTATGCTCTCCTCATCAATATAATTTCCCTTGTGTCTCTTGTTGTTTGGGATAATTTGTTTGTTGTAATCACTGCACTGACAACGCATCTCGTTATTATCGCTCTAATTGCATTCAATATTGATGTTTTCCTTGAATCATTTTCTGAAGATTCAAGTACCGGAAAAATCAGAGGAACATATCTGTCATTCAACAATCTGGCATGGCTTATTTCGCCAATGATTTCTGGATTTATTTTACTCAATAATGAATATTGGAAAGTATACCTGTTCTCAGGAATACTAACTATTCCTATTCTTTATCTCATCATTAAAAATTTAAAAAATTTTGAAGATCCCAAATATGTAAAAACAGATATTTTAGATACTTTAAAAATTATTTTTAAAAGACCAAATGTTTCCAAAATATTTTGGGCACATTTTTTGTTAAGATTTTTTTATTCTTGGATGATCATCTACATGCCGATATATCTTCATGAATATATTGGTTTTGATTGGAGTACAATCGGAATAATATTTACAATGATGCTACTACCATTTGTTATATTAGAAATTCCACTTGGAAAATTAGCAGATGAAAAAATTGGAGAAAAAGAAATCTTAAATTTTGGTTTTTTAATTGCCGGAATAACCACCGCAATGCTCACTTTTATAACATCACACAGCGTAATCCTTTGGGGACTTTTATTGTTTATGACCAGAGTAGGAGCAAGTATGATAGAGATTGCATCGGAGAGTTATTTCTTTAAGAAAATAGATGGAAGTGATACAAATATTCTAAATGTATTTAGAATGACTGGGCCTTCTGCATATATTCTTGGGCCATTAACCGCCAGTATTCTCTTGATCTTTATTGAAATCAATTATTTATTCGTTATTTTGGGAGCATTTGTAGCCATAGGAGGAATCACCCGCGAAATGACCTTAAAAGATACTAAATAACAAATTATAAAAGCCCAGCTTGGATGTCCGACGACATCCAAGCTGGGCTTTTTGATTTATATATTAGGCATAAAAGTTATTTTGCTACTACCTCCCCACCGATATCGCATTTCTGAAATAGCGACGAGTCCAATGACGAGATAGGCGACGACTCCAGCCAAAATCAATTTATAAATTTCTCCCTGAAAAGAAGAAGAAACAATTATTGGGACAAAAAATAAACAACAAAAACCAATTGCAACAAACAAGACTCCGGTTCCTTCATATTCATAATCAGAATCTCCTTTGTAAATATCAATGAAAAGAAAAAAACCCCACAACAATCCTGCAAAAAAAGATAAAAAGATTCTTTCCAGAGTTACTTTATTTTTCATCTTACCCTCCTTCCGAATCTTCTTCTGCACAAATTCTTTCTTCTAGAAATTGACACAAGGTCCTTGTTCATTACTGAAAATAAAACAAAGGATGTTTTTGGATTTAAAATATATTTAATTCCCTGCAAATCTGCAATTCCGCCTTTGATTGTTTTCATACCATCCTCAATAAAAATTTTTTAAAAATGACATTTCTGCGAATAATTTAACCAAAGAAACAACAAAAATGCAAACCTCATACCGTCATTTTGCAAAATGACGGTATGAGGTTACAAAGGGTTTTTAGAATCTGTGTTCTGTGTTTTTAAAACGACGTGGATTTATTGCTCCGAATTTTTTGCCTAAAAAATCCGAAGTTCGCTGCGTTCCCGCCTGCCAAAGCATGGCACTGGCGGGCAGGCGTAAAGACGGGTGGACTGGATTGCTTCGCTTCGCTCGCAAAGACGACGTCGGGACGAACATCCGAAGGATGTCCGTCTTTACGAGCCGAAGGCGAAGCAATCCACGTTGTTTGTGCTATAAGCTATCAGCCCTGCCTGCCGGCAGGCAGGTATTGGCTATCAACTTCGTTTATTATCTCAATCCACACTTTTTACGAACATTCATCATCTTCTTTTCCGCCCTCTCATTGGCTATTTTTCCTCCTTTTTCCAAAATTTCTAAAACTCTTTCAGGATTTTTTTCCAATTCTTTTCTTTTTTCTCTCATTGGTCGCAAATAGTCATTGATTATTTTTGCTGTATATTTTTTGATTTCTGCATAACCAACACCACCATTTTCAAACATCGCTCTTATCTCGGTGTCCTGTTCTTTATTAACAAAAAGTTTTGCTATTTTATACAAATTGTAATCATCAGGATTTTTCTTTTCTTCAATCCCCTTTGAATCCATTGCGATTGTCATAACAATTTTTTCTGTTTCCTCTTCACTTGTAAAAAGCGGTATAGTATTTCCATAAGATTTAGACATTTTTTGTCCATCAGTTCCTTGAACTACAGCGACTTCCTTTTTTATAATTGCTTCTGGCAATTTAAAAGTTTCTCCATAAATTCTGTTAAATTTTTCAGCAATATCGCGAGCCATTTCAACATGCTGCTGTTGATCTTTACCAACAGGAACGACATCAGTATCTTGAATCAAAATATCTGCCGCCATTAAAATTGGGTAGTCGAATGTTCCAACGCTAATCTCTTTATTTTTTGCTTCCGCGTCTTTAAAAGCATGGGCCCTCATCAAATAAGGCATCGTTACTATTGTATTAAAAATCCAACAAAGCTCTGTCGTTTGAGGGACATCAGATTGTTTAAACAAAGTTACTTTTTTTGGATCCAATCCAATCGCCAAATAATCAATAACGACATTTGTTATATTTTTTTTCATTTCCTCCGCGTTTTGAATTGTATTTAACGAATGCAAATTGGCAATAAACGGTAATGTTGTATATTCATCTTGCATATCAACAACTTGTTTCATCATACCAAAATAATTTCCAATATGTGGGTTGCCTGATGGCTGTATCCCTGTAAGTAATGTTTTTTTCATAAAAATAAATTTATTAAAGTCTTTTTCAAATATATCTAATTATTTGTTTTTAAATTCAAACCCTAAATCTTTGCAAATTTTCTTAACTAAAAAATCATTTATTTCAGAATGTCTTGGGACAGTTGATGTTCTCCCTGTTTTAATATTATAAAAAACAGAGTGTCTGCCACCCTCTCTTAACAAAACACAATCATTATCATTTAGATATTTTAGAAATTTATTTCTTTTCATTTAATTAAGCAGGTAAAACAATAGAGAGAGTTTCTCTTTTTATTCCTACTGCTTTTCCGAAAGATAAATTTTTATTTACCTCAAGAATCAGCGACAAAGCATCTTTTAAATTGGCGCGTGCCTCTCTCATGGTTTTGCCCTGCGTATTAACACCTGGAATTTCTTCGATCCAAGCGTTTATCCAACGACCTTGTTTTTCATATACAGCTGTAAATTCTCTTTTCATATTTTTATATTAACATTTTGATTAAATAATTTCTAGATTACAAAATAATTTCCAATATGTGGTCGTCTTGTTGGCTTTACGCCTGATAACATTATTTTTTTATTCATATTTCTGTTCTTTGTTTGATAAAAATTTGATAAATACTCCTGATAAATATATAAATAAAATAATCCCTACGATAATAACAAACAGTCCAGACAAAATATTTGAAAATTTAGACGAAAGTAAATTTGTTTTATATTGATTTTCCCAAATTTGTTGAGACTGCAAACACTCGCTACTCTCTAAACCATAATTATTACATACTGATTTAACAGCATCCAAACGATATGTTAAGTCTCTTTCTACTTGGTCCATAATTTTTATTTTACCAAAACTAAAACTTTTTTAATAACTTCTTCCAATATGTCTGCATCTAACCGACAAATAAACTCAATTTTTCTTTTATCCCAATCTAGGCTTTTTATTTGATCAACAAGGATAACTCCATCTATCGGACAATTATTTACTATAACTTCAAACGGATATTTTTTAGAAATGGAGGTCACCGGACAAAATAAAACCAAGCCAGACTTTTTATTATAACTCTTTAAAGACAAAACAAACGCTGGTCTTCTACCTTTTTGTTCGTGTCCTTTGGTTGGATCAAAATCCAGCCAAACAATATCGCCTCTTTCTGGAATATATTTTTTTACCATATTTCTTTGCCGACAGGCTTACCCCAATCAATCTCTTTATGAATATTTTTAGAATTTATTTTGCTTATCAACTCGCTCAAACTATATTCTTTCTTATTTTCAGGCTTAATAATAATTTGATCTTTATCAAAATCAAAAGAAACTTCGTTGTTTTCTTTTAAATTCAACAAATCTACACTTGTTTTTGGCAATCTTATTGCCAAACTATTTCCCCATTTTTTAATTCTCGTTTTCATATAATTTTATTTATATTTATTCAATGTATATACATAAGTATATACATTACAAATCTATTGTCAAACCTGACTTTTGTAGATAAATCCTTGTGAAAAAGCCTTGAATTAAGCCCAAAATTGGCTTTTAAAGCCCCCTATTTAATCTAATTGAGACTTCTCTTTATCTTATCCATTATAACCCTCGTAGCTTCTCTGTAATCTTCTATTCCTATATCCTTTTTACCATTATAAAAATCTTTCGCCATCATTGGCTTTCCAAAGACAATCTTTAATCTTGTGCGTCCAAGAAAATCTTTTTGTTTGTGTTCTTTGTATAATCCCATAATCCTGACAGGGACAATAGATGCATTTGTTCTGTGAATCAAAAATCCTATTCCTGGTTTTCCATCTCCAATGTTTCCATCTGTGGTTTTTTTTCCTTCCGGAAAAATACACAAGCTTCTGCCCGCATTTAAGATCTTGATATGATACCTCAAAGCGATATCATAATTATTCATTCCTGCATAAGCAGTGTGTGCACCCCACATACGAAAGAATAGCCCGCCATAAAAATTTTGTCGCCAACCACTATTTTTGTAAAAAGACTTTTCTCTTGATACATAAAACATCGGCATAAAACGAGATAAAAATGGCAGAGATGCTGGAATCAAAATAGGATCAAGCTCGCTTGAATGATTCACAGCAAAAATAACACCCGTCCCATCATTTTTTAAGACAGACAAATTTTTTAAACCTTTTACTTTATAAACAAAAAAGATTCGGAGCAAAATTCGTGTTGGAACCCAAATAAGAGTTTGTAACACCCAAGGAGAAACATAATGAAATATTTTCATTTTGCTGGAATAATTCATGTCAGTTTTAAATTCCTTCTGCCTTTAATTCTTCTATTAATTTTTTCGTCCTTTTATTCAGTTTTGTAGGAATTTGAATATTTATTTTCACAAGTAAATCCCCTCTTCGTGTTCCGCCCATTGGCACACCTTTTTCTTTGATTCGAAGCACCTCACCAAAATTGATTCCCGCTGGAATTTTCAATTTTATTTTTTCATCCAATACTTCAATATTATATTCTCCACCCATCAAAGCATCAGAAAGTTTGATATTTAAATTCATTGCCAGATTGTTTCCCTCTTTTCTCAAAAACTTGTGCTTTGCGACATGGATTTTTATATATAAATCTCCTGACTGCCCTCCTGCGATGGCCTCTCCTGCGCCACTCAGTCTGATCATTTCACCATTATCAATTCCGGCAGGGATATTTATCTTTATCTCGGATTGTCCTTTTTTTATTTTTGCGCCATGACAACTGTGACATTTTTCTTTTGGAACTTTTCCTGTCCCACTACAATTCTCGCAAGTCTTCACAGTAGAGAATGTTCCAAGTATTGATCTCTTTGTTTCATGAATTTGTCCGTTTCCATTACATACAGGACAAGTTATATTTTCACTTTTCTCTTTTGCACCAGTTCCACTACAGACATCACAAATAGAATTTTTTGTTACATAAACTTTTCTTTGTGTTCCAAAAATGGCATCTTTAAAATCCAATTCCAAATCAATAGAAATATCATTTCCTCTTCTGGTTCTTTTTCTTGCTCCTCCAAACAAATCGCCGAAAATGTCTCCTAGGTCAAATTCCATACCGCCTTGTTGAAATTGAGAAAAATCAAAACCTTCAAATCCGTTAAACCCTTGCGATCCTGCACCATTTCCACCACCACTAAAAACCCTGCCATAAGCATCGTATTCTGATCGTTTATTGTCATCTGACAAAACGCTATAAGCTTCACTTATTTTTTTAAACATTGCCTCGTCACCTCCTTTTTTGTCAGGATGATATTTGTGGGCCAATTTGTGAAAAGCTTTTTTGATTTCAGTCTTTGATGAATTTTTTTCTACTCCCAGTATTTTGTAATAATCTTCTTGCATATTGGTACATTTTACAATAAACGCGGTTTAAAATCAAAAATCTATTTTGTTGTGGATTGCTTCAATTCTCAAAAAATTTGAAGCAATACCACGAAGCGATCCGCAATGAGCGGTGTTAAAAATTAAAAATTTTTTTAGATTGCTTCGTTACACTCGCAAAGACGAATTTCCTTCGGAAATTCGTGACGGATTTTACGAAGCAAAATCCGTCTTCGCGAACGATAGTGAAGCGATCCATGTCGTTCGTACTATAAGCTATCGGCTATAAGCTTCATCTTTGCTATTAGCTGTTAGTCTCGTCATCTTTTTTTCCTTCTTCAAATTCTGCGTCGCGAACATTTCCCTCTCCTTGATTATCGGTCTGATTTCCGGCGCTTGCTGATCCAGCAGACGAAGCCATCGCTGTTCCTATTTTTTGCATTTCTGTTGAAAGATCTTCGGTCGCTTTTTTGATCAAATCAAAATCGCTAGTGTCTTTTTGTTTTTTCAATTCTTCAATTTTTGCATTAACACTTGTTTTGATATCCTCTCCTATCTTTCCTTCGGCATCTTTCAGTGCTTTTTCCGCAGTATAAATCATTTGCTCTGCCAAATTTTTTGCATCAACCAAATCTTTTTTCTTTTTATCTTCATCGGCATTCATTTCGGCGTCTTTTTGCATTTTTTCAATATCTGCGTCTGACAGACTAGATGTTGCTTCTATTCTGATTGATTGCTCTTTTCCAGATGATTTATCTTTTGCTTTTACATTCAAAATACCATTGGCATCAATATCAAAAGTCACCTCTATCTGAGGAATACCACGAGGTGCAGGTGGAATACCATCTAAAATAAATCTACCCAAACTCTTGTTATCACCTGCCATCGGTCTTTCTCCTTGAACAATGTGAATTTCTGTTGATGTTTGATTATCTACTGCGGTAGAAAAGACTTGAGATTTTGATGTTGGGATAGTTGTGTTTCTTTGAATCAATTTTGTTGCAACACCTCCCATTGTTTCAATCCCCAGAGAAAGAGGAATAACATCCAACAAAAGAACATCTTTTACATCTCCCTGCAAAATACCAGCTTGAATAGCGGCACCATCGGCAACTACTTCGTCTGGATTGATGGATTGGTTTGGCTCTTTTCCAAAATATGCTTTTACCGCATCTTTTATAGCAGGCATTCTTGTTTGTCCTCCTACCAGGATAATTTCGTCAATATCTCCTATTTTAAAAGGTGACGCTTCCATTGCTCGTTTTGTTATTTCAATAGATCTTTTGATATATTCATCCGACAATTCATTCAATTTTGCACGAGTAAATTTTATGAGCAAGTGTTTTGGACCGCTGGCATCCGATGTGATAAATGGAATATTTATTTCTGTTTCTTGAGCAGAAGAAAGTTCTATCTTTGCTTTTTCTGCAGATTCGTCCAATCTTTGCAAAGCCAAAGGATCATTAGAAATATTGATACCGGTTTCTTTTTTAAATTCTTCTATAATCCATTTAATAATCTTTTGATCAATATCCTTTCCTCCCATATGAGAATCTCCATCAGTTGATTTTACTTCTACAACATCGTCTCCTACTTCCAAAACAGAAACATCGAAAGTTCCGCCACCAAAGTCAAAAACGACAATTTGTTGATCTTTCTTTTTATTGAATCCATAAGCAAGCGCTGCAGCAGTTGGTTCGTTGATAATTCTTTTTACATCTAGTCCTGCGATCTTTCCAGCATCTTTGGTTGCTTTTCTTTGTGCATCATTGAAATAAGCAGGAACAGTAATAATCGCTTCAGTAATTTTTTCTCCCAATTTTGCTTCGGCATCTGCTTTCATTTTTTGCAAAAACATTGCAGAAATTTCTTCTGGTTTATACCATTTGTCTCCCATCTTTACTTCTACTCCGCCGTTGTCTGCCTTTCTTATTTCGTAAGGCACTGTTTCTCTGTCTTTTTGAACAGCAGGATCATCAAAATTGTGACCAATAAATCTTTTTATACCGAAGATAGTATTTGTAGGATTGGTTACAGCCTGTCTCTTTGCCAACAGTCCTGCCAATCTCTCTCCTGTCTTTGAAATAGCAACAATAGAAGGTGTAGTTCTGTTTCCTTCGGCATTTTCAATTATCTTTGATTCGCCTCCTTCAATGATAGCCATTGCTGAATTGGTTGTACCTAGATCAATACCTAAAATTTTTGACATAACTTTTATTTTTTATTTAACTTATAAGTTTTAATTTTTGAATTACCTCAAAACCTAAAATTTATAAACTAATTGTCAAAAATTAAATTATAAATTCAAAATTATAAATTATAAATGAAACCAAAAATTTTTAATTTTTCATTTATAATTTATAATTTGGAGAATAAAAATTTCCAATTTTTATTCTCCAATTTTTACTTTCGCTTCTCTTATAACTTTGCCATTTAAGAGATAACCTTTTTGCATAACCGAAATTATTTTACCACTCTCATTTTCATTTTCAACTTTTATCATCTCTACCGCAGTGTGCAATTTGATATCAAATTCATCTCCTACTTTTGGAACAATTTGCTCTACTCCATTATCTCTCAATATCATTAAGAATTGATTATGAATATATTCAATACCTTTCAGCCACGATTCGGGAACTCCGTTTGTGTTTGAAAAAGCCATATCAAAAGAATCAAGAACAGGAATTATTTGAAGAATCAGATCGCCTTTGGCAAATTTAACGAAATCTTTTCTAGCCCCCTCAAAGTCTCTCTTTGCGTTTATCAAATCGGCTTTTGCCCTTTGCCACCCTTCTAAATATTCTTGTTTTTCTTCCGTACATTTTTTCAGTTTTTCTCTAAGTTTTTTCAAACCATCGTCAGACAAAGAATTTATTTTATTGTTTTCTTCATCCATTTCAATAGAGATATCGTCTTCAATAATTTCGTTATTCTCTTCATTATTGTTTTGATTTTCTTTATTGTTTTCTGTCATATTTTTAAATAGATTTTTTTACAAAACTTGTAAACGAACACAACAATCATACCAAAATTTCGGGTTTAAAAAAACTTGACAAATAGAGTGATTTATTATAAAATGAAAAGTAGATAAATATTACTTTTATTTTAAATTTTTAGGGAGGAGAAGAAGATGAAGGTTTTAATAAGAACAAACGTCTTCACGGAACCTGTTATTACGGGAAAGTTTCTCGGATATGGGAGAGACAACATTCCTGTTGTAAAAATCTGGGAAGATGAGTACATGTGTTTCGGTTTCGTCGTGGAGTTTACCGAAGAGATCAAGAAAAAGTTGTCTGGTCTCCCTCACAAAGAACAGTACGAAATGCTACAAAAAATGCAAGCTGAAAAAAATAAGGAAGTGCATTTTTTGTAAATATCCCTTTATTTAAAATCTTTGAAAAGGATTCAAACATGGAAATCGAAATCAATGGCGAAAAGGTTAAAATAGATGAACAAACAAGCAAGGTAGTTCATAGACTTGTCTTATTAGGAAACTTTACGATACCCCAAGCCATTGCCAAACTGGCAGAACTTGGGGCGAAAAACACCCCCAGATTCATCAAAATCCCCGATTAATTCATTCGTCCCAAATGTCTCAAACCGCGCCCACAAAGCGCGGTTTTTTCATTTCTAATTTTTTGATACAAATATTGCAATAAAATGTCTGGTTTATCTTAAACTTAATTTAATCATAACTTTAAGAAACGATCGTTTCTTAAAGTTATGATTATAATTATTGAAAATATAATCTTAATTTAACACACCAAACCAAACCTCGTCGCCATTATTTATAGGGGTATCTTCTTGAGGGTCTTCGCCATTTAATTTAAAATCCAATCTCCCTGGAGGAAATTTTTGAAAAAGTTGTGGATGAGCCTGCTCTGTCATAAACATTGCAAAACCAAAAGGAACAACAACATTTTCTTCTGTCCCCAAATCTGCACTAAAAGTGTCTTGGTCTGTCCCGACTATTGCTTCCAATACCGGACTATATTTAACAGTAAATTCAATATACATAAATTATTTAAACAAATCTTTAATATAAAAATTCAATTCTTTTTCAATATCTTTTTGGTCAAAAATTTCTTCAATTCTTTCTTTTTCATTTCTATCTATTGCATTGAAAATATCTCTGGCTATTTGAACAATCATATTGTATTCTTTTTCACTGATATCATCTAAATTAAATTTCTCGTGTTTTTTTAAATATCTTTCTGTTATCATATCAGTAAACAAATATGAAACATCAAAAAGCCTGCGTCGTCTGGCAGATGCCACTTTTAAAGTTTTATATCCATTATCTTTTGCAAACTTTTTTATAGCACAATTTTCACACATTATCTTTGGATTCTTTCTGTGAGCATCAATTATCCCCCCAAAAATAATATTATCTTTTCCACAAAAATAGCATGTTTCGTCGGGGTATCTTAATCTTTCACCATTTTCATCAGTTAAAGACGAATATTTAAATTTTATTTGAGGTAATACAATTTCTTTCTTTTTCATAATTTTATTTTAAACTAATACACATTTTATAATTAACTCTTTTTAAAAACAAACAAATGTTCGTGCATTATTAAAAGAAAATTGTGCTCCTTTGATTTATTTACCCAAAAACCAGTCGCTTTGCAGTTATGTTGCTGTTTTATTATGTCTTCTTTTAATTCAAAACCTTGTTTCAAAAATCTATCCATCACCTTGTACGCAAGCGGTTGATACATTTTTTGTCTGCGAGTATCACCAATCAAAATCGCACAATATTTTCCTTTTCTTAGAACACGATAAAGTTCTTTTGCGACTCTCTCCATTTCATCGGTAAAATTATCAATAGAGTGAATATTTGATAAATCATTTTCAATTTTTCCTTCGCTATACTTGATTATGTCAGCATAGGGAGGATGTGTAAGTATAAAATCAATTTCTTCATCTTTTATAAAGTCCAAGTTTCGAGCATCACACAATATTACACGATGCCTTGCTTGTGTATCTACATAAAAATTTAAAGATTCCTCTGTTCTTTTTATTGCATTTTCATTAACATCAGTACAAGTAATGTGACGATTTAAAATCTTTGCCTCGATTGCTGTCGTTCCCCCACCAATCATACAATCAAGTAAATGATCTTTTTCTTTTGAATACCTAAGAATTAAATTTCTCGCCACTTCTGGCGACCAATTTCCTCGCCAATCAGATTTATGAGTCGCCCAATTACCACGTCTCGGAAAAGACCAGACGGTTGAACATTCCAACTCAAAATTTTCAGGGTGTAGTTTCATTTTTATAAATATTTTAAAATGTAAACTAAAAAGTTTACATTTTTGAGATAAACGTGCATACAAATTATTTCCACCTCAAAAAGAAAAAGTCTAAAATTTCCTTCTCTCTTTTTTCAATCTCTTCTTTCCCCCATTTTTTATTTTTATCTGCTACATCTTTAGAGATATAAAATTCTGATTTTGATAATTCTAAAACCTTATCTGCATATTTCTTATTTGACATAATAGAATTAAATTTTCTACCAACCAAAGTAAGATTACCAAGTTTGTTTGAATAAATTTTATGTTCCTCTTTTGACAAACACCAATCACTCAACTTTTCAGGATTTCTTGGTAAAATATGTTCAAGAGTTACATTATAAATACTTTTTTCGCCTGTAGATTTAGAAATTTCATATTTAAATAAAATAAATTTAGCGAGATTTTCCGATATTAAGTTTTCCTCCAAATAACTTTTGATTTCCTTATCTTTTGGATTATAATCATCGAAACCATTTAGAATACTTTCGAGCATGCACAGACCATCAACACGAACTTTTTTTGCAGAAATTGCATAATAGGATTCAACTTCGTTAGGATTTTTATCAACTATACTTCTCCTTATAGAAACTGAGGTAATTTTTTGTAATATTTGCTGTAATTCTTTCTGAGATATTTCTTTAACAAGAAAAGCAAGAATTAAAGGATAACACTGCCTTATTCTTAATTTGTTTATATCCGACAATAATTCATAAGTCAATTTATTACAACCATTCTCCTGAGGGTCAATAATTGAACTATATAATTCGGCTTCTTTAGCCAGCATATCAGAAAATTTAAAAAGTTCTTCATGTTTACCCTTAAAACAATCTTTGATTTTCCTATACAAATCTTTATCACGAGATCTCTCATAAGCCGAAATCCAAAGATGTCTAACATATTGGGATATTTCAATATCTTGACCCAAAGAATTTGACATCAATTCCCAGTTTTTTCTTGCTGTTTCAAGTTGCTCTTCGCTAACATGATGTGCATTTGAAAAAATAAAGTTTTTAAGCAAATCAGAAACGGTGAGATCTGCTTTTTTCGAGTTAATTGTTTCAAAGATAGCGTAAGCGTCAACCTCTGATGCAACCTTAATTCTAACAGCAACTAATTTCATTTTTAATTTTTTAAACAACTCTCCCAAGAGTTCGTCCTTATCACGTTTTTTTCTTCAACCAATTTCTTTATTTCTGAATCAAAATAATTATAAGCGCTGACAATTCTTTTATGTGACTTTACTTTCCCTCGTTTGTTCTGATGAGGTCTGTCCTTGTCTTGAATAAATAACTTAAAAAAATCTTTATCTGATTCGCCAAGAACTAGTTTAAAATATCTCTTTTCTTCATATCTCCCCTGTTCTATATGATCATAGATATCAGCAGCTAGGCCTGTTTTAGGATCGAGGTTGTCATACATTGCACGCAAAAGAATAGTCAAACTAACCAATCTCTGCTGACCATCCACAATTTCGAAAGAACACTTCTCGTTATTTCTATCATCAGACGACGAATCACAAAAAATCAATGCCCCAGAAAAATGCTCACGATTTTTATCAAAAATCACAGTTAATATATCCTCCCACAGCTCCGAAACATTTTCTATCTCCCATGAATAACTTCTCTGATAACGAGGAATAATAACTCTGCCACTATTTTCTAATATATCTAATAACTTGACCTTCTCTGATGATATCTCTGACATATATTTGTGTAAATAAAATATTTTATAAAAAATTAATTTTCAGGAACTGGCAATCCTAATTTTTGCAAAGGAAGGTAGTCAAAATAATACTGACAACCGACAGATATTATATAATCACGGACATCTTTATATTCAGCCTTTCTGAACCAATCACTCAATATATAAATATATTCAACTTCTATATTGAGAGGAGCCATTAATTTAGCATATTGTTTCCTTTTAAAATCACATGTCTGCAATTTTTCGTCAACTGAGCCACCAACTTTTTGAAATTTTACCTCTATTATAAAAAGTGTATTATTTATAATTACATAAATAGCCTCATCTGGTAATAATTTTTTAGAAAGTATTTTTTTATAATCAATTCCTTCCAATTCAAGAAACTTATACAAGGCATATTTCTTGAAACTTTTAGCTACCTCTTTGTTTCGATAATAAATAATATTTTTTACAATTTTATAATCTTTTTTTGTTTTAAGTAAACTCAATATATCTGTTTTCTTTTCAAAATGAAGACCTGTTATAGTGTTTCCACCCCCTTTACCTTTTTCTTTCATAAATCTAAAAGTTATTTAATAATTAACCACCAAAACCTCCTTGATCTTTCCTCGACCTGTTGCTTTTGAATTTATCATTCTTGTTGCATCTACCTCGTGAATTTTTATTTTTTCATCCAAACCAGAATAAATATTTTTTATAAATTTGGTATTTGAGTTTGAAAGCATTACAAAACAACCTCTTTTGTGTAATTCAAAATAAGCATCTCTTAAATCTTCTTGATCTTTTGTCGAAAAACCACCAGAAGTATAACCGGTAAAACTTGATGTTTCGTTTAATGGATGATATGGAGGATCAAAATAAATAAAATCTCCCCTTTTTGCCTCTTTCAAAACTTCCTTATAATCTCTGTTAACAATTTTTATATTCCTTAGAGATTCGCTGACCTTTATTAAATTGTCCTCGTCACAAATTAACGGTTTTTTTTGATTCCCGAAAGGAACATTAAACTTTCCAGAATTATTAACCCTATACATACCATTAAAACCCGTCTTGTTCAAATAAATGAATCGCGAAGCAACATCAACATTAGAAAGTTTTTTTGGATCCTTATCTCTTAATTTTAAATAATAATCTTTGTTGTATTTGTGTTTTTTTAAAGATTTTATCAAATTCCTCACATCATCTTTTATTATATTATATGTAATAACCAATTCCCGATTCATATCGGATAAAATTGCCTTTTGAGGTAAAAGATCAAAGAACACGGCACCTCCTCCCACAAACGGTTCAAAATACTTATTCTCGTCAGATTTAAAGTCATCAGGAGGATATAATTTCATCAATTTAAACTGTTTCAATAATTGTCTTTTTCCCCCCACCCATTTAACAAATGGCTTCGGTTTGTTTTCATCATACCAATTTTTTACACAATCAACATCTGAGCAATCTTTTAATTTTGATTCTGCTTTTGAGGCAACAGAATTAGCAAGAATATGGTTAAAACCATATTCCCTTTGAAGCGAAATTGCTATGGACGACTTATTCATAAATTAATTTTACCACAATTTAAATACCGAGGCTTCTTCAACTGTGGATGAAACCACCTAAATTTTGAAAAATTTGGATAAAATTGCTTATTACTTAAACCTTACACCTTATTACTAGGAGCAAACGATAATATAAAAACATCCGTCGTCTGACGGATGTTTTTATATTATCGTTTGCTCCACTGTGGGGCTTTACGAGCCTTCTTAAGTCCCGGTTTCTTTCTTTCTTTCATTCTTGAATCTCTTTTTAGAAAACCTTCTTTTTTCAATTTGCCTCTTGATGTTTCATCAAATTTTACAAGTGCTCTTGAAATTCCGTGTCTTAGGGCTTCTGCTTGTCCATTGATTCCTCCTCCATTTATCAAGGCTGAAACTGAGAATTTTGTAGCAACTTCTGATTTTATCAAAGCGTCATGTGCGATATCTCTCAACTCTTTTGTATCAAAATAAGAATCGCAATCTTTGTCTTTGTTAATAACAAAAGAATTTGCTTTGGCTTCTGTTAATCTTACTCTTGCAGTAGCAGTTTTTCTTCTTCCTACAGCTTCGTAATATTTATTTTTGTTTGTGTCTTTTACCATAATTTATTATTCGTTGATTATCAGATTTTTCATCATAATTGCTCTTAACTTGTTTGAAGGCAACATTCCATGAACAGCTTTTTTGATAATTTCTCCCATCCCTTTTTTCTCAACGATTTTTAACATTTTGTCTGTTCTCAAACCTCCTGGAAAACCTGTGTATCGGTTGTAAAGTTTTGTATCCATTTTCTTTGCGTCGGCATCCAATTTTGACGCATTGGTAATATTTACTTTTACATCGGCTACTGTATTTCTGGTAAAATCGGGTGAATTTTTTCCCATAAGCAAAGTTGCCGCTTCAGTTGCGATTCTTCCCAATTTTTTTCCTTTTGCGTCTATTGTATATTCCACGTTAATTTATATGATAATTTTAATATATTTTAAGCTATTGAATTATAACTCTTTTTTAGTTTATTGCAACAAAACTATAATTTAAAATGCAAATCTCAAAAGTCAAAATTGACGACGTCGTAAATTAAAAAATTTTACATTGTCATTTTCCATTTTGAGATTTCAATTTTAAATTTTAAACGAACTCAATGATTGACATCTGGCTTCCATCCCCCACTCTACTTGCTACTTTTACTATCCTTGTATATCCTCCTTCTCTTTCTTTGTATTTTGGTGAAATTTCTTCAAAAACTTTTTTCATTGCTTCATCTCCTCCACTACCCAATTTTGACAAAACCAATCTTTTTGAAGCAACAGAATCTGTTTTTCCTTTTGTGATTATTTTTTCAACGAAAGGTCTCAATTCTTTAGCCTTTGCAGTAGTTGTTTTTATTTTTCCGTGAACAATCAGAGAGATAGCCAAAGATCTTAACAAAGCTGTTCTTTGCTTACTTACTCTTCCTAATTTTCTTGTCTTGTTGTGATGTAACATATTATTTTCTTGAGCTTATAGCTTATAGCTGATAGCTGATAGCTTTTTTTAAAAAATCAACAAAAATTCTTTACTATCGGCAATTAGCTATTGGCTATTAGCTTTTTAAAGTTATTCCAAAATTACTCAATGCTCTTTTAATTTCTTGCAAACCTTTACTTCCCAAACCGTCGATTGCTAGCAAATCTTCTTCTTTCTTTCTTGCCAACCCTCCAACTGTTCTGATGTTTGCAGAATCAAGCGCATTCATTGTTCTTGCTGATAGATCCAAAGTCTCAACTCTTGTTTTCAAAAATTCTGTATCTTCTGAATCTTTTGATTCTTCTTTGTCTTCCGCACCCATTTCTTGTTTTTCTTCAACAACATCTTCTTCCTTGAACCCAACAATTGCTTTCAATTGTTTGATCATTATATCAATAGAATTTTCCAAAGCTTCTTTTGCTGTTATCATTCCATCTGTCTCAATAAAGATTCTCAATCTATTAAAGTCTGTTCTGTCTCCAACACGCATATTTTCAACTTCATAACTTACTCTTCTGATAGGAGTAAAGTATGCATCCAAAGCAATTGAACCAATTTCAACTTTGTCTTTGTGCAATTCTTCTTTTGGAATATATCCCAAACCTTTTACAACAAT
>JAQTWD010000014.1 GCA_028689435.1 Minisyncoccota bacterium
TTTAACTCTTAAAGAAATGTTTGTAACATCAGAAACTACATCCAACTTATAAACAGGACTCACCGTCCCAATCCCCACATTCCCACTATCCAAAACAGTCACCAAAGGAGTGTCAGCCGAGTTGGTAGTTTGAAAGTTTATGCCTGTGGTTGTTCCTGCTCCTTTGACTGAAAGTTTTGCAAGGGGTGAAGTGGTGCCGATGCCGACGTTGCCAGAATTTAATATTGCAATCCTTTCCACTCCATTAGTTGAAAAACGAAGATTAGATGTACCGTCATTGTCACGATACATTCCAGCATTATCATAACTATCATGATTAAAGCTAAATGTTGGATTAGCAGCACCTGTTGAATATCCTCCGAGATATTTTACTCCTGATAAACTAGAAGTTAATGAACCTTGACTGAAAGTCCATGAAACACCACCAATAGCAAGAGCTATTTGATTTTCTGTAGGGCGAAATAAACCAGTATTTTGACCTACATCACTTCTAAAGGCTAATCCGGGGTTAGTAACTGTGCCATCTGCAATCATAATTACTCCAGATACATCAAGTTTTGCTCCTGCTGTCGGACTAACCGTCCCCACCCCCACATTCCCCGTAGAATAATCAACCACAAATTTGTTTGTTCCAACAGAAAAACCTCCTGCGAAAGTAGAAGTTGCAGAAGAGTCTGTTGCAGTGAAGTATGGTGAGGACATTGAAGAAGTCGCGGTAAAACTATTGGCTGTTAAGTTGCCCGATATCCAAGCGTCTCCGTTAACACTTAGTTTTCTGAAAGGTGATGATGTAGCAATACCGACATTTCCTCCACTTGTAATTCTAAACACATTTGAATTGTTGGTTGGGTTATCCCATATATCAACAAGAGGTTGTGTTTGATTTTCAAAACCATAGATACCAAAAGTAGTTGTGGAAACAGTTGTACCTTGGATAGCTAGTTTGGCATAGGGAGAAGATGTTCCAACTCCGATTTCTCCTTCCGAGATAACTTTGTCTCCGACTGTTAATTCTCCGCTATCTGAAATTGTAGTATTTCCGTTTACTCTAAGATTACCTTTGATGTAAGTGTCACCTTGAACAGATAGTCTGTAATCTGAAGAGGGTGATGATGTTCCAATACCGACATTGCCAGACGCTCTCCAAACATCTGTTCCGTTGGATGTCCAGTTGCCAACAGCAGAACCTGCGACTAGATTACCACCCCAGTAGAGATCATTGGAGATGTTGTAGAGTCTGTCGGTTGTTACAGCGGGTGCTGAGATAGGTGCCAGATAGGTTGGTCCGTTGATTGAAAAAGTGTCTGTGGGTGTGGATGTTCCAATACCTATTCTGTTGTTGATGGAATCAATGTAAAGAGTGTTAGTGTCAAAAGCAAAATCACCACTTGCTGTTGATGTGGCGGTGCCTGTTATTGAGAGTTGTCCAGCGGTTGAGAGGTTGCCTGTGAATGTTGCGGTTGTGCCTGTTAGTGATCCGGTTAAATTGGATGTGCCGGTTACTGTGAGAGTGTCTACTGTGCTATTGGTAAAGTTTGAAGTAGTTCCAGAGATGTTGGTGTTGGTGATGTTGGAGTCGTAAATAGTAACACCACCAAGGTTGTCTATGTTGTTGGTAGCAGAGATTACTTGGTAGGTGTTGGTGATTTGACTGGCAGTATTGGATGAGAGTTTGTAGATTTCACTTCTTAATTCATTGTTTAGTTTTTGAAGGTCTTCCAGTGTGATGCCTGTCGTTTGGATTACTCTTTCTACTACGGTTTCTTTGATTATTTCACGAACGGTATTTGTTGTGGATTGCTTCACTGCGTTCGCAATAACGGCACCGTCGTCTTCGCGAGGAGTAACAACAACGACGCGATCCACGGCGGTCGTGGATTCCTGCCTGCCGGCAGGCAGGTCTTCGTCGCTTCGGTTCCCTACGCTTCTCGCAAAGACGCTGTTCACCGTTCTATGCCAAACGATTGCAAAGTTTTTTATAAATCCAAAACTGTCTTGATTCAACAGTGCTAAATTTTTTTCTTGCACAAAATTATTTTGAGAAATTTTTTCATTTACACGAATTAAATTAGTAGAAAGATTTTCAAAATAAATCACACCACCAAAAATAATTTCTTCTACACTTCTCTGAATTTTTTCCGTTTCACTTTTAACTGCCACAAAAGTTTTGCTTGGATTAAAAATCGCTTCGGTCACTTTGCTACCTACACCAGTAACATTTTTAAAATATTTTACTTCCCCTTCTGCGAAATCAACAGATGTCTCTCTCAAAAAATTTGAATAATTTTTATAAACTTTTTCGTAATCAATTTCTCCATTTACAACAGCTAGTGCTGTCTCTGAAATTTTATCAGATGTTACTTTTGCCCCCATAACAATTTTTGCCAATCCTTCGGCAGATTTATTTTTTATTTCTGCCAAACCTTTTTGTAGGTCCAAAGTACTACCAAAAGCCACCCCGCACAAAACAAGTATCGCTGTATAAATAGGAACTGTTTTTTTAGAGAAGATGGTATTAAAAAATTTTGTATATAAATTGTTGGCTTTGTCTTCATATTTGTGGATTGCTTCGCTATCGCTCGCAAAGACGGATGGAATTCCGTCTTCGCGAGGAGTGGAGTGAAACGGAGCGACGACGCGATCCACGTCCGTCGTGGATTCCTGCCTGCCGGCAGGCAGGGCTTCGCTGTCGCTCGCAAAAACGGATGGACTGGATTGCTTCGTCCCTCGCAAAGACGAATGCGAAAAATCGGTATCTCGTACAGACGAGAAATCGCCGAGATCCTTGGCATTTTCAACGACAGCATTTTCAATATCTGTATTTTTTATATTTACAAAACCGTTCGCTTTTTTAACATAATCAGACAAAGAATCTTCTTCCACAAAACGAATTTTCCCTACCATTTGAGAGTTGATTTTTTCAGAACGACAAAGCTGTCCAATGTAGTCATTGGTGTAGTTTGTTTCTCTCGCAGCAGTTTTCAGTGAGAGAAATTTTTTACCATTTAAAATAATTTCTTCCCTCATCTCTATTAATATAATAATAGCTCTTTATATGAAAAATTTCACCATCAAAAAACCTATATTTTAATACATCTCGTCAAAACGAGATGGCTTAAAATATGGGTTTTTTAGACCACAAAAAATATTATATTTTTAAATGTGGATAACTTTTTATTTTTTGGAAATTAGAACAACAAAAAATATAAAAATTATGAACTTGTCGATAATATCGTTTGTCGTGGATTGCTTCGCCACTCCATGGTACTGCTTCAAATTTTCTTGAAATTTGAAGTGTTTCATTCCCCGTTTAAGAAAGATCAAAGACTCGCAAACCTGTCTGTCGTGTCGTTGCTTTTCTTTTAGAAAAGAGGCAGGGACAGCAACTTCGCCATCGTCGACGAACAGGACTAAGTTTTGCTAAGGTAAAATTTCGCCTTCGCGAATACAACAGCATAGTCCTTTTCTCCAAAAAAAAATTACAAAATTTATGCGACCGCATAAATTTTGTAATTTTTTTGTTTTCAACTTAATAATGCTAATAATATCGAGTGTCTAATGTTTGGTATTAAAATATTTACCGCAACATCGCTGTAAAGCTTTTTTGTCTATCATGTGCCTAATATTCTTAATATACAATGAACAACCTTGCCTGACAAAAACTACTCTAACCCAAAGATTTCTTTTAGCCATTTTTCATTTTCAATTCTATTTACTTCCATATATAAAACGTCACTATCAACAAAAAAATTTGTCTTTAAAAGAAAAATTAATTCTTCACAGTCATAGGGAAAAACCCAGACACTATTTTGTAATTTTACAAAACCAAATCTAATCAAATTTGATCTTAACAAATTTCTTAAAATTTTCTTTTTTTCAGAAATATCAAAAATAATCACCCTCCATTTTTTATCCCATTTCTTTGGCTTCTTTATTTCTAAATCTCCTAACTTATACTTATTAACCAATTTCTCCCCTTCTTTTGTGAGTCTCATAAATTCAGTGTTGCCTTTTTTAATCTTTTCTATCAACCCTTTTTCTAAAAGATTTTTTATAGAATCATTCATATAATAAGTCTCTCTCACCCACTTTTTCTTTTTTGGCGATAATTGTTTAGCCACTTGCAAAATGTTTGGAGCAACAACAGCAACACCAATTAAGCCAACTGTGGCAATAGTGTTTAAAATTATTTTTTGAAAATTTATATTACTCATTATTTTTAACTTTTAATTTTTGATTTAAATTATTTAGTATTATTTTAATTTTGAAATATTTTCTTTATTGATCAAATATCTTTTATGAGGATTTTAACATTAAAAAAATTAAATTACAAAATTTATGCGGTCGCATAAATTTTGTAATTTAATAGTAGAGTCCCCAAAAAACCCTCAGATAATAACGATTTATAAAATAATAATAAAAAATAAACTTAATTAAATTAATATACTAATTTGGTTACTAAAATAACAAAAAAACGAGTTTAAAAACTCGTTTTTTTGTTATTTCTATAATATATGCAAATTTATTTCAAATTTTTCTTGAATAGATCTGTTAGGATTTTTGGATTGGCAGATCCTTTTGTTTCTTTCATCCCCTGCCCAATCAAAAATTGTAGAGAACTTTCTTTGCCAGCTCTGTATTCATCAGCAACTGTTTTGTTGTTTTCAATTATTTTCAAAACGATTTTTTCCAACTCTCCCTCATCACTCTTTTGAAGTAAATTATTTTTCTCAGCTATCTCATTTGGAGTACCACCGTCAGTAAACATAATTTTCAAAATATCTTTTGTCCCACGAGAAGAAATTTTTCCCTCTCCGACCATCTTTATCAATTCTGCAAAATTTTTAATTTCTATTTTTCCAAACTTATCCTTTTCTTCATCTTCACGAACGACAACAACCTCCTCGTCGTCTTCGCGAGCAATAGCGAAGCGACCTGCCTCGCCGGCAGGCAGGTCCACGGCGTTTTCATTCTGGATTGCTTCACCTTCGGTTCGCAAAGACGAATTTTGCGAAGCAAAATTCGTCAATGAAGATTTATTCAATCCAACAATATCAGATGTAATATAGTTTGAAGCAATTTTTATCAAATCTCTATCCCCTTTCAATTCTTTTGCTACTCCCTCAAAGAAATTTCCAAAGTCACTGTCCGTGACATACATTTCTAAATCTTCCGATTTAATTCCATAATCTTTTGTGTATCTTTCTCTTTTTTCCTTTGGCAATTCTGGAATTTCTTTTTTCAAATTCTCTCTTGAAAATTCTGGAATCTCACTTATTTTTAATTTTGGTAAATCTGGATCAGGAAAATATCTGTAATCAGCAGATCCTTCTTTCATTCTTTGTGAAAAAGTTTTTTGTCCATTCTCGTCCCACCCCCGAGTTTCTTGAACTATTTTTTCCCCATCTTCCAATACACCTATCTGTCTTTTTATTTCATACTCTATTGCTTTTTCAACCACCCTAAAAGAGTTAAGATTTTTTACCTCTACTTTCGTACCGAAATGCTCGTTATCACTGACAGAAATATTTGCCTCTATTCTCATCTCGCCCTTTTCCATATTTGCTTCTGCCACACCAAGATATCGCAAAAGCAATTGCAATTCTTTTGCAAAATCTCTTGCTTGTTGTGCATTTTCTACGACTGGTTCTGTAACCAATTCCATCAACGGGATACCCGCTCTGTTGTAATCAACCAAACTATGCCCAACTGTGTCGTGACTAGATCTAGCCGTATCTTCTTCTAGGTGAACACGAGTAATTTTAACCCCGTTTAATTCACCTCCTGAAACAAGAGGATATTTGTATTGACTGATCTGATAACCTTTTGGGATGTCTGGATAAAAATAATTTTTCCTATCAAATTCGGTAAAATCTGCCAAATTTCCATTTAATGCTAGTCCTACTTTCAAAACACTTTTGACAGCGGTTTTGTTTATCGCAGGCAAAGTCCCTGGATGTGCCATACACACAGGACAAATGTTTACATTGGGTTTTGTTTCGTCTGGATCATTCTTGGAATCACAAAACATCTTTGTTTTTGTCTTTAATTCTGCGTGAATTTCCAAACCGATTGTAGCTTTATATTTTTCCATAATATGTTTAATTATATGAGTTGGATTATAACATATTAACTCTAAGTAGTAAGGGGTAAGGAGAAAGATGTAAGGTGTGAGGGGTAAGTAGTGAGAATTTAGAAGATAGGAATTAAAAATTAAAAATTATAAATTATAAATTATAAATTAAAAATTCTTCTGGATTGCTTCGCCTTCGGCTCCCGCCTGCCAAAGCCTGGCACTGGCGGGCAGGCGCAAAGACGAATTATGTTAAAATTTAGAAACGAACAGGGCGGGAAATTTGCGAAGCAAATTTCCCGCCCACTTACTACTTATACCTTACTCCTTACACCTTTTTACTAGTATTCCCTAATAGAAACCTGTGCGTCCACCTTTTTAATCAAATCTAGGACGACAGAAACCACGATCAAGAGCGCAGTACCTCCAATTGCCAAAGATGCGATACCTGTAAGTCCTTTCATTATCAAAGGCAAGATTGCAATAAAACCAAGGAAAGACGCTCCAACAAGAGTAATTCTTGTCAAAACCTTTGCAATATATTGAGAAGTATTTGATCCTGGTCTAATCCCTGGTATAAAGGCCCCTCCTCTTTGTAGATTTGTTGAGATTGCTTCTGGATCAAAAGTAACGGCTGTGTAGAAATAAGTAAACAAGAATACAAGAACAAAGTATGATATTCCATATACCCACTGATTTGCCAACAAATCCAAACCAACATCAGAGATATTCTTTACCACTTCATTGTTTAACTGAGACAAGAAACTAAAAATCATTTGTGGAAATAGTAAAATTGAAAGCGCAAAAATAATCGGAATAACACCAGCTTGGTTTACCCTTAGAGGAAGATATGTTGAAACACCGCCGTAAACTTTTCCTCCTCTTACCCTTTTTGAATAATTGATAGGAATAGGTCTTTCTGCTTCTGTGACAACCACTACACCGGTGACAATAACAATAGCCACAACCAAAAATGCCAAATAAACAGGGATTTGCGATACATCGAAAGTAACCGCCATTTGACTGATTGTCGTTGGCAAACTCGCCACGATACCTGCAAAAATGATTATTGATACTCCATTTCCAATAGCAAACTCGCTCATCAATTCTCCAATCCAAACAAGTAAAATAGAACCAGCAACGATGACAGAAATGTTTACTAACATCTCAAAATTGGTCAATTCACCCAAAATACCCTGACTTTTTAATAGATTTAGGAAAGCAAAACCTTGCAACATTCCTAGCGGAAGGGTCAATAATCTTGAATATTGAGAAATTTTTCTTCTTCCCGCTTCACCCTCTTCGTGATACAAAGCTTTCAATCTTTCAGACATCATTGTCATCAACTGCATAATAATTGATGCGGTGATGTAAGGACCTACTCCAAGCATTATGATAGACAAAGTAGACAAACCTCCTCCTGAAAAGATATTCATCAAGCCAAAGAATTGGTTATTTGAAAAAAATTGTGACAATTTTTCTGCATCAACTCCGGGGATTGGGATAGCTGCCAATACTCTAAACAAAACCAAAAAACCAAGCAAGAATAAAATTCTACTTCTTAGGTTCTTGTCTTGAAATATTAATTTTAGTTTGTTTGTGAAATTCATAACTTTAAGCTTATAGCTTATAGCTTATAGCTTATAGCGATTTAAATTTTCTTACAAATTTATGCTATCGGCTATTGGCTATTGGCTTTCAGCTATTTAATGGTTCCTCCTGCTTTTTCAATTTTTTCTTTTGCTGTTTGAGAAAATACGCAACCAGAAATATTTATTTTCTTTGAAATTTCTCCTGTTGCCAAAATCTTTACTACAGGCACTTTTCCGTTTTTCAAATTAACAATTTTTTTGTTAACCAAAACTCTTGGAGTCACTTTTTCTCCGTTAGCAAAAACTTCATTCAACACAGACAAATTAACCGGAGTAGCTGGAACTTTGAAAGAATTGAAACGATAACCTCTCAATTTAGGAAGTTTTTTTATCATATCCCTAATTTCAGGTCTTGTGCTATTACCTGTTCTGGCATTTTGCCCCTTGGTACCCTTTCCAGATGTCTTTCCTCTTTTTCCTCCTCTTCCGATACGGATACTTGTCTTGTTTGATTTATTCTTTTTTACGTTATTAAGTTGCATATTTTTATTTTAACTTTGACAAAGCTTTTATAGCAGCTCTTGCATTATTAATTTTATTTTTACTTCTAGACAAAACTTTTCCACCTACTTCTTTTACTCCTGCCAATTCTAGAACAGATCGAAGTGAGCTACCTGCTACTACCCCTCTTCCTTTTGCAGGTCTAATCACGACATCAGAAGCACAGTATTTTGCGTTAACTTCGTGAGGGATTGTCATATCTTTTGTCAATTTAACTCTAACCATCTTTCTTTTTGCGTCTCTCATTGCTTTATCAATTGCCAAAGATGTGTCGGAAGCTTTTCCCAAACCAACCCCAACGGATCCTTTTTTGTTTCCAAGAATCATAGCCACGCTGAAACTAAATCTTCTTCCTCCTTTAACAACACGAGTAACCCTTCTAATATCAATTATTTTTTGATCAAATTCAGATTTTTGTCTTTCAGGTTTCATTCTTGGTTTTCTTGATTTGAAGTTCTTTTTCAAGAAAGGTTTTTTTGAATCAGAAATGTCGCCCGCAACCTCAACAGCCACAGAATTATTTTCTTCTTTTACATCTGCTTCGGCAACAATATTATTTTTTTCTTCTTGATTTTCCATTTTATCAATATTTAAATATTTAAATTTTTAAATATTTATTTTTTAATTTATTAAAAAATTAAGCCTCCTTCTCTCGCTCCTTCTGCCAACGCTCTGATATTTCCTGTATAGATATATCCTCCTCTATCAAAAACTACCTTTTTTATTTTCTTTTCAACAGCCAATTTTGCCAATTCAACCCCTACTTGTTTTGCTCTTTCAAGACCCTTCTTTCCTTTCACTTCTTTTGAAGAAAAAGATACTAATGTATTTCCTGCGTCATCGTCTATTATTTGAGCATAAATAGCCGTATTTGATCTAAATACATTCAATCTAGGCATAAGAGCTGTGCCTTTTACTTTGGCTCTGATTCTATTATGTCTTCTATTTCTTTTTTCTTTTTTTATAATACTTTTATCCATAATTCTTTATATTTATTACAATCCGAATACTACAAATTATATCCTAATTCCCCAAATTACGAATTCATCCGAATTTATTCGTATTTATAATTATTTGGGGCATTCGGATTTTAATTCGGGTCATTCGGATTATACTTATGCTGTTTTCTTTCCTTGTTTTCTTCTTACTACCTCGTCGCTATATCTGATTCCCTTTCCTTTGTAAGGTTCTGGTTTTTTGTTTGATCTGACATCTGCAGCAAATTTTCCAACTCTTTCTTTGTCAATTCCAGAAATTGTGATCGTGTTCTTTTCTGTTGTTACGGTAAGATCGGCAGGAATAGGAATGATTACTTCGTGTGAAAATCCAAGGTTCATAACCAAATCTTTTCCTTTTGCATCTGCTCTGAAACCAACTCCTTCAACAATCAATTTCTTTTCAAAAGGCTTGTTTACACCATCAATCATATTTGAAATATGAGAAGATGTTGTTCCCCACAAAGATCTTACAAAAACTGTTTCGTCTATTGGTGTCATTGTAATAATACCATTTTCAATCTTGATTTTTATTTCAGATCTGATTTCTCTTGTCAGCTCACCCAAAGGACCCTTAACAGTAACTTTGCCACCATCAATGATGACTTCTGTCTTTTCAGGTATTGATATTTCTCTTTTTCCTATTCTACTCATAATATTTTTTACCAAATTTTAAATAAAACTTCTCCTCCAACATTTTCTTTTCTTGCTTGTCTGTCTGTCAAAATACCTTTTGGAGTAGAAAGTACCAAGATACCTCTTCCGCCTTTAACAGGTCTGATATCTTTTGCTCCAAAATAAATTCTCTTTGATGGTTTTGAAACTCTTTTTACATCACTTACTCTTGGAGTTCCGTCTTCCTTGTAAGCGATCGACATTTCAATTGTAAATTTTGGTTTTTTGCCTTTTTTTACAACATCTTTCAAATAACCCTCTTTTTTTAGAAGATTAGCTATTTCCATTCTGAAATTAGAAAAAGGAACAGAAGCATGTTCTTTTTCAACACTTCCTGCGTTCTTTATATTTATTATTAAGTTTGAAATTTTATCCATATTCGCTTAGCGTCTAGTGCTTTTGCACTACTGCCTAATCGTTTAAATTTTAATAATCCGAATGACCCGAATTACATCCGAATACCCCTAATTTCGAATTTTCCGAATTTAATTCGGGTTGTATTCGAATTTGTAGTATTCGGATACAATTCGTAGTATTCGTATTGTATTAACTACCAAGAAGACTTTGTTACACCCGGAAGTTTTCCTTCGTTAGCCAATTCTCTGAAACAAATACGGCACAAGTCAAAATCTCTCATATATCCGTGTTTTCTGCCACATTTAAAACATCTTCTAACAACTCTTGAAGAATATTTTGGTGTTCTATTTGCTCTAGCGATTACTGATTTTTTTGCCATTGTTTTTAAAATTAAAAAAGCACAACAAAGGCTTTAATTAACTAGACAGTATCTTATCAAAGACATGGTTTAAAGTCAAATTTTTGAGATAAACATACTAATATACAAATGATACGAATTATACGAATGCAATGCGAATATTTCAAAATGACGTTTTTATGTCCCAGAGTGATACCAAGCTATTGAACCATTACGGATGTCTTGACAAAAAATAAAAGCATGTTAATATGATTATGTTCAGCCTGTCAGTGGAAAATCCAGCAGGCAGATAGGTAGCCAAAAATGACTACCTTGGGTCCTAGGGGATCCAGAACGGCCGAATCTTTACGGCCAACTCCCCCAGCAAAGCGCTTTGCTGGGGGTTTTTATTTTCAATTTTTAATTTTTAATTTTTAACAACAAAAAATAATACCACTTTTTTCACGACCGTGAAAAAAGTGGTATTATTTTATCATCACTACCAAAGTTAAACTTTGATATTTTTTCAAAAAATTTGAAGGAAAAACTAAATTTACAGTGACTCGGTCCCCGTAAATTTTGAGGGTTCTAAAATTTATGATAATCTTGATATAGATAAAAGTATTTTTTAATATTAACCTTTGGAGTGTTTAAGAGGTGGCCAATGGATGAGACAACCACAACCAAAGCATACCGTGATATACAGCCCGGAGAGGTATTTTCTATTGGAGAAACCAATCTCACAAAAAAAATTATCTGTAACGGAACGGAAAAAGAGATCCTCGTCATTGTTAATCATATTTGTGGTAAATACTTTAGAGAAACACGGTCTGAGGCAGGTCCTCTTTTCAAATTTTGTCCCAACGAAAAATTTGAAATCGTTGGCCATATTATCGGAACCAAATTCCCAAAACAAAAAACCTCAACGACGGATTGTCGTTGTTAAAATACAAAAGGCAGGGCTCTCCCCCTGTCTTTTTTTATCTTAAACTTTTTTATTTTAATATCTTAATATCTTAAAACAAAAATAATACCACTTTTTTCACGGTCGTGAAAAAAGTGGTATTATTTAAAAAATAAACTATTATACTTTAAATTACGAAGTGCCCGATGTTGCTTCGTGGTACTGCTCCAAATTTTTTTTCAAAAAATTTGGAGCGCCCGCAAATGACGACGACTTTACCGTCGTCGATAGACGAAAAAGCTTTGCTTTTTCGTCTATCTTCACGAGCAACAGCGAAGCGACCTGCCTGCCGGTAAGCAAGTCCATAAATATGTGTATTTCGTAATTCAAAATATCCTAATCTAATCTAGAATTAGAATGTTTAAAAAATATTCTCGACTAAGACAAGCCAAAAATTTCTTTTAACCAACTTTCATTTTCTATATGGTTAACCTCCATATACAAAACATCACTGTCCGCAAAAAATTCTGTCTTCAAAAGATAAACTAATTCCTCACAATCATACGGAAAAACCCAAACACTATTTTGCAATTTTCTAAATCCAATTCTTTCCAAATTTAATCTCAAAAAATCTCGTAATGATCTTTTCTTTTCTTCAACATCAAATATAACAACTCTCCATTTTTTATCCCATTTCTTTGTTTTTTCTATCTCTAAATCACCTAAATTATATTGTGCTACTAAATATTTTCCCTTTTCTGTTAATTCCAAAAACTCATCATTCCCTTTCCTGACTTTGCTAAACAAACCATCTTTTAACATCTTTTCTATTATTTTGTTAGTGTAATATTTTTCTCTAATAAATTTTTTCTTCTTTGGAGAAATTTGCTTAATAACCTGCAAAACATTCGGTGCCACCACAGCAACACCAATCAAACCAACAGTTGCAACAGTTGTTAATATTATTTTTTTGTAATTTATATTGTTCATTTATTAATTTAAATTTAATTAACTTATTAAATAATACCACTTTTTTCACGACCGTGAAAAAAGTGGTATTTTGTATTCTATAATTTATATTTTATAATATTATATACTGCATATTTACTGTTTATTTATTATTTATCTACTGTCTACTCTTATGTCTCTTCTTCCACCCCACGCATACCTCTTTAAATTATTCTGGATTAAGTCAAAAAAATGATCCAACAAAAAACCTCGGCTTGTGCCGAGATTTTTCTATTTTAGATTATTTAATTTTTCTTTTCTTTTTTGGCTCATCTTCTGTCTTCTTAAAAGGCCATCCTAGATTTTTTAACAAAGCGATAGCTTCTTCTTTTGTTTTTGCTGTTGTTACGATCGTAATTGCCAAACCAAAAACATTTTTCAATTCTTCGTCAGAGGCTTCTGTAAAAATTGTGTGTTCTCTCAGCCCCAAAGTGTAATTTCCAATTGAGTCTACCCCTTTTGTTGTTAAACCTCTAAAGTCTTTCATTCTTGGCAATGCAACATTTACTAGTTTATCAAAAAAAGACATCATTCTTGAACCTCTCAATGTTACTTGATATCCAACTTCTGTTCCCTCTCTCAACTTAAAAGCAGCGATTGATTTCTTTGCTTTTCTTGATGAAGGTTTTTGCCCTGTGATTTTTGTGATTCGGTCTTCAATAAGAGCAATTTTATTTTTGTCATTTACAGAACCAATACCAACAGAAACAACTATTTTTTCTATCTTAGGAGTTTGCATAACATTTGTATAACCAAAGTCGCTCTTCATCAAATCAAAAATTTTATTCTTTTTTTCTTTTAATGTTTCCATGTTTCAAATTAAAAATTTAAATCTCAAAGTTAAAAATTATTTTAGGATTGTATCGCTTTTTTTTGCTACTCTAACCATTTTGTCACCTATCTGTTTTTTCCCAATTCTCGTAGGTTTATTTGTCTTGGGGTCAACCAACATCACATTGGACACGTGGACTGGAAAGATTTTGTCAATAATTTGACCCTTTTTTCCGCTTTTGTTTGCTTTTTGGTGTTTCTTTTTAAAGTTAACGCCTTCAACAACAACTTTGTCTTCAGCGGGAATAGCCTTCAAAACTTTACCTGTTTTGCCTTTGTCTTTTCCAGCGATTACTATTACTTTGTCGTCTTTTTTAATTTTCATATTATTTATATATTACCAAAAATTTTCAAAATCGAGTGCAGTTCAGCTTTGTTTTGGGGAAAATGGAGGAAGGCGTATTTTTATTACGACGACTGACATTTTTCACAAAACAAAGCTGAAATGTGCCGATTTTGGGAATTTTATACAATTTCGGGTGCTAATGAAGCAATCTTCTGATACCCCATTTCTGAAATCTCTCTTGGAATTGGTCCAAAAACTCTACCTGCTTTTGGTTCTTTCTTGTTTTTATCAATAATCACAACTGCATTTTCATCAAAATAAATGTAAGAACCGTCTTTTCTTCTAAAAGGTTGTCTTTGTCTTACAACGACAGCAGACAAAACATCTTTTTTCTTTACTTGTTTTCTTGGTTCTGCTGTTTGCACAGACAAAATAACGATATCACCAATTCTTGCATATCTCTTTTTAGATCCTCCAGGAATTTTAAAAACTCTTCCGATTTTTCCTCCCGAATTGTCTGTTATTTTTACTATTGTCTGTGGTTGAATCATAAATAAATTTTTATTTTAAAAATTTCAATTAAAAATTATAGATTATAAATTATAAATTAATTTAGAATTTATAATTTTTAATTTACAATTCTTTATTTTAGTTTTTAACTAAAATAAAGTGTTTGTCTTTTGAAATCGGCTTTGTCTCTACAATTTCTACTTTGTCTCCTATTTTTGCGGTGTTCCCTGCATCGTGTGCCTTGATTTTCTTATCAATCTTTACATATTTTTGATACTTTGGATGTTTAACAAATCTTTGAACTTTAACAACTATTGTATCTTTCATTTTGTCAGAAACAACAACACCGGACAAAACTTTTCCTTTTGTTTCATTCTTTGTATTATTTTTTGTTGTTTTTTCTTTGTTCATAATTTATTTTAATCAAATTTTTAATTTTTAATTTTTAAAATTAATATATTAAAAATTTATTTTTTCTCGTCCGCCATTTCTCTATTTTTCAATTCAGTCAATATTTTCGCAATTTCTTTTTTCAAATTATGACCTTCTTTTACATTTTTACTTTTACTTCCTGATATTCCAAAACGAAAAGCTCTCAAAGCTGATCTCTTTTCTGCAAGCATTTTTTGCAAATCATCAATATTTTGTTTATCTTGTTTTTTCATATCTGTTCTATATTATCTATTTTCGACATTAAGTCAAATTATATATTGTCTACCTCTTCTCTGCTTACTACTTTTGTCTTTACTGGTAATTTTGTTCCAGCTTTTCTCAAAGCTTCTCTTGCTACTTCTTCTGAAACTCCATCTACCTCAAGTAAAATTCTTCCTGGTTTAACCTGAACACAATATCCTTTTGGATCACCTTTTCCTTTACCCATCGGCACTTCGGCGGCTTTTGCTGTAAAAGGCATATCTGGGAAAATTCTAATCCACATCTTTCCCAACTTTCCAATCTTTCTGTTGGCAGCGACTCTGGCTGATTCTATTTGATTTGATCTAACTCTTGAACCAGTCAATGCTTTAAGTCCAAAAGAACCAAAAGAAACTTTTGCTCCACGAACAGCCACGCCTAGTTTATCAGGGTGTGTTCGGCCTCTTTGCCATTTTCTGTGTTTTGCTTTCTTTGGGAATAACATGGTAAATTTTTATTCTAAAAATTTTAATTATAAATTTTAAATGATAAATTATAAATGTTAATTTTTAATTTAAAATTTATAATTTATAATTCAATAAGTTTTACTTATTGAAAACGTCTCCTTTGTAAATCCAAACCTTTACTCCGATAACTCCGTAAGTAAGATTTGCTCTTTTTACTGAATAATCAATATCTGCTCTCAGTGTTTGAAGAGGAATTCTTCCTTGTTTTACCTCTTCTTTTCTTGCCATTTCAGCACCCCCCAGTCTTCCTGACACACAGATTCTTACTCCTTTTACTTCTCTGTTTGCCATAACTTTGTCGGCTGTCATTTTCAACACTCTTCTGAAAGGCATTCTTTTCTCTAAACCTTCAACTACCATTGAAGCAACAATTCCTGCGTCTGCTTCGGGGTATCTTACTTCTTCTACATCAATATTTATTTCAGTTGGGATAGAAAGTTTGTTTTTCTTCATCATCTTTACCACTCCGTCTTTGATTTTTTGGATTCCATCACCGCTTCTTCCAATAATCATTCCTGCTCTTGATGTTTTGATGATAATTTTAAATCTTTTCTCGTCTCTTTCCATATCAATAGAACTAACATACATGTCTTTTAGTCTCTTTTCCAAATATTCTCTGATGATAACATCTGTTTTCAAATAGTCTTTGTATTTTTGACCAACACCAAACCAGCGAGATTTCCAACCTCTTAGTATTTTTAGTCTATGCGCATATGGGTGTACTATGTGTGTCATGATTTTTTAAGCCTATAGCTATTAGCTTATAGCCGATAGCAAATTTGAAATTATTTTTTAACTGTCTTTTTTACTGCTTTTTTTGCTACTATTTTCTTTTCTGCAACTTTCTTTTCTATTTTTTCTACAACAGTTTTTCCTTTTTCGTCCAGAGCAACAAAAACTCTACAAGTTCTTCTCTTAAAAGGAAAAGCTCTTCCTCTTGCTCCTGGCATCCATCTTTTCATTGTAGTACCTTCGTCTACTCTGATTTCTTTGATGAAAAGATTGTCTTTTTCAATATTAAAATTGTGTTTTGCGTTTGCTACAGCAGAATCAACCAGTTTTTTCAAAACAAGGCTAGCTTTTTTATCCAAATGTGACAACTCAACCAAAGCACGCTCTACTTGCTTGCCTCTAATAAGATCCGCAACCAAACGAACCTTTCTTGGTGATTGTCTATAATTTTTTAATTCTGCCTTTATCATAAATCTTTATTTTACCGAAGCTTTAGCTGCTTTTGCTGCGGAAATTTCGGCTTCTTTCTTCTTTTGATCCAAATCTTTTTGCATCTTTCCTCCGTGTCTGTAGAATTTCTTTGTTGGAGAAAATTCGCCCAATCTGTGACCCACCATATCTTCTGTTACAAAGACTTCTAGGTGTTCTTTTCCGTTGTGGACTCCAAAAGTAAAACCAACCATTTCAGGTGAGATTTGGCTTGATCTTGCCCATGTCTTAATAGCACCATCTGCTGGTTTTCTGTTTTGAACTTTCTTCAAAAGTTTTTCGTCCACATAAGGACCTTTTTTTACGGATCTTGTCATAAAGTATTAAAATCAAAAAGCTCTCAACGAGCTTGCTAAATATTAGCAAAAATTAAAATAATGTCAAATTTAAAAAGACAGACAATTCCCCGAAGGGAAATTGTCTGCCTTGAAAACAAATCACGAGTTGGATTCTTCCGTCATTACAAAAATACAAAGACAGAAAGAAACCATCCAAATCATAAGATATGTGGTGACAACAACAAGAATCCACGAAATCTGAGGAATATTAAAGAAAAGAATAAAAAACGATACCATACAAAACCAAAAGACCAGTAATTTACCAAGTACCTCATTTTCAAACGCCACAAAAAAAGGAAAAAGTACCGATAAAATAAAGATCCCGCCGTGTCTTAACATAAGAAAATCTCCTCGTTATTATATTCTTTCAAAAATCAACTCTGATACAAAGACTAAACTATTTATATTGTTTTGTAAATCCAGCACTCAATTTTTTTAAATCACAAAATTCAATTATTTATGGATCGCTTCGCTATCGCTCGCGAAGACGAATTTCCTTCGGAAATTCGTCGACGGACCACTTTTGGTGGTTCGTCTTTGCGAACGAAGTGAACTTCGGATTTTTTAGGCAAAAAATTCGGAGCAATAAATCCACGGCGTTTTTTAATTCAAAGAATTTTTAAAAAAATTGAGTGCTGGGTAAATAAAAAATCACCCGTCGCTTAACGGATGATTTTTCATTTAATATTTTTCAGTCG
>JAQTWD010000041.1 GCA_028689435.1 Minisyncoccota bacterium
CAAAGGCTAACCGAGTGGTTGGTTGAGTACAACTTTGTTCGTCCTCACCAAACTCTCGGTTACGAAACGCCTTGGTCGTTTTATGAAAAATCCGCCAAAGTTTTACCGATGTACTCATCTAGTACATCTTGTATACAAGATACATTTGATGTGATATGATTACATCAATCAAATCGTAGCTGTAGGAGAATTATGTCGGGTTTTATCAAACAGTCTTTTGTATTTGACCAGTTTATTAAAATTAATTTCTCTTATAGAAATGAATAATGGAAAAATCGTTCGTTTAAACAATGGTTTTGGATTCATAACTCGTGAGGGTGAAGAAAAAGATCTTTTCTTTCACGCAAACGAACTAAAGAATGTACAATTCAACGAACTTAGAGAAGGAGATGAACTTACTTTCGATTTAGCTGAAGGTCCAAAAGGACTTAACGCTGTAAACGTAAACAGAGTTTAAATCTTTTAGAAAAATGCAGAGACTTCGGTCTCTGCATTTTTTGTTTCTACTTTTGAATAAATTTCTGTTAAAATATTAGTATGAATGCTCATAAACTCGTTCAAATAATAATATTGATTATTGTTATTGGAATAAATTTTTCCTCTGCTTTAATTTATCTAAAAAATATACAAGCCCCACAGAAAAAAGATTTTCCGAGTATTTCTACAACGGCAACAACAACAAACGAAGAGACACAAAGCACAAATTCCAAAGACCTGCCTCGCCGGCAGGCAGGTGACCAAACAAATGACGAAACACAAAATAAAGAACCTGAAACAATACAAAAAATAGAAACAAAGCCAGCAGTGAAGCCGGAAGAAATCACACCTCCTCCTATTCAAATACCCGCAACCGGAATTAAATCCCCTCTCACAGCAAATGGAATTGTGGAAGAAACAAATCTCCAAAGACAAATAAATGGACTTCCTCCACTTTCCATCAATCTAAAATTAAGTACCTCTGCCGAAAATAAAGTAAATGATATGTTTGTCAGACAATATTTTGAACACCAATCTCCTACGGGTGAAGGTCCGAGCGATTTAGCAAATGCGGTAGGCTATGATTATTTATTAGTAGGTGAAAATTTGGCTCTCGGAAATTATGAAAGTGACAAAATTTTGGTTGATGCATGGATGAATTCTCCTGGGCACAGAGAAAATATTTTAAATCCGAAATACAAAGAAATTGGAGTTGCAATAAAGTTTGGCACATACGAAGGCTCACAAGTTTGGATGGCTGTTCAAGAATTTGGAAGACCTGCATCAGATTGCCCTATTCCTAACGAAAGTCTTGAAATCAACATAAATGATAAAAAAAACATTGCTAATGAACTAAAAACACAAATAGCCGTTCTATACGAAGAAATCAATGCAATGTCACCCAAAAGCGGTGAAATTTATAACGAAAAAGTGAGTGTTTATAATACATTGATAATACAATATAATGCCCTCGTTGAAGCTCTCAAAACAATGATTATAAATTATAACGCTCAAGTAGAAGCTTATAGAAACTGTATATAGTATAATAAACATATGTCTAATAAATTAACAACAATAATAATTTTAGGAATTGCTATTTTGTCTTTCGGGATAGGAGTATTTTTTTACCCATCTCTACCACAAACAGTAGCATCACACTGGAACTCTCAAGGAATGGTGGACGGCTATATGTCAAAATTTTGGGGAATTTTCCTGATGCCAATAATACTAATATTTATGTATGGAATATATTTCATTATTCCAAAAATAGATCCCCTCAAAAATAATATTGAAAGTTTTAGAAAACAATACAACACACTGATTGCACTGATTTCCATCTTTCTTTTTTATATTTTTATTCTTACAATCGCTTGGAATATCGGAAAGGAATTTAACATGAACAACTTTGTTTTGCCAGTCATGGGTGTATTTATTTATTATATAGGGCATCTCTTAAAATATGCCAAAAGAAACTGGTTTGTAGGAATAAGAACACCATGGACACTATCTAGTGATTATGTCTGGGACAAAACCCACAAAATAGGCGGTTTACTATTTAAAATAATTGGTATAATAACCCTATTTGGAATGTTAATTTCTAACTATGGATTTTATCTAACAATATTTTCTTTGATAGGCTCTGCTGTCTTCCTGTTTGTGTTCTCTTACATTCTTTATCAAAAACAAAATAATAATCAATAAAAACGTGAAGATAAACCTAATATGTCTGTAAATGATGAAATAATAGATTCCCAACACAAGCAAATTCTTAATCAAATAAATATCCTCCTTGATGCCGTCTTTAATGAAAAGGATATTTCTATTATAAAAAAACTGTTAATTTTCTAGAAAAATATATTCACGGACATTTAGAGTACGAAGAAGAATATATGAAGCCTGAATTATCTCATCACAAAGAAATCCACGACAAATTCAACTAAAGATATCTAGAATTTAAAAACAGATTGGAAATATCGGGACCGACAAAAGAAATATTTTCCGAAGTAGAAACATTTCTAGGAAATTGGTGGATACATCATATCGGACACGAAGACAAAAAATACGCTGAATTTATAAAAGAAAATGAATAAAAAATCGCCCGTCATTTGACGGGCGATTTTTTATTTAAGCAAGACTCTTTACAAAATTCCTTTTATGTTTTATTCTTTCTTTAGAAAGTCTTTTCACAAAAACCCTATAAATATGAGGTATCCTCATGACAAGAAAAATTATTTTTTTACTTTTTGTTGTTATCTTTATTCCAAATGCATTATTTGGACAAATAAAACCAACATCCATAGAATTTCGTGTTTTAAATGTGGACAGAGAATTTTCCTGCGAAAATGTAGGACCGTGCTTTGTCAAAGACGTAGAAATCTATGACAAAAGTAGCCGTAAAAAAATAAATTATTATGAGGGAAGCGATTTTGACTTATCAAATTTATGGGAAATGGATATAATAATCCAGTCCCAAAAAGCGAATCTTGTCTATGTGGAAACAAACAACATAGCAAAATTTATTAGAGAAAGCCTTTACTTTTTAGACTGTAGAGGATTCGTAGAGCTGGTAAAAAATTTTACTTTTATCCTTAAAAAACAAGAGGCTGTCCCGTTCTCACAAGATCAAATCTCTGTCGGCGATGTTTTGTATATGTCAAAAGGTGAAAATGCTCACTTTGCGATATATCTGGGAAATAACATTTACCTATCAAAATACGGTTCAATATATGACAAAATCTTTGTTACCACCTTTGAGCAAATAACATCTGTATACGAAAATTACGATCTCTATATTATTAAATCGCAGGAACTACTCTAATCATCAGAGTAGTTTTTTATATTAACCTAAATAATAAGACTTTGAATTTAAAATAGTTTTTATGATATTATGAGTCTTATGACTACAAACGAAAAATACTTAAAACCTTACGAGCCAAAAGAAGCGGAGGAAAAAATTTACAAGACTTGGGAAGAAAGTGGTTTTTTTAATCCTGACAACCTGCCTAATCGACAGGCAGGTTTGCCAGGCGAAAGGACAGAGCAATTTTCTATTGTTCTTCCCCCTCCCAATGTAACAGGAAAATTGCACATCGGACACGCTAATATGCTTGCGATTGAAGACACAATTGTTCGTTTTCAAAGAATGTTGGGTAAAAAAACACTGTGGCTTCCAGGAACGGATCACGCCGCTATTGCTACCCAAACAAAAGTAGAAAAACTTTTGGCAAAAGACGGGATAAAAAAGCATGACTTGGGTCGTGACGAATTTTTAAAGAAAGTAAACGAATTTGCAATGGAATCACAAAGTAATATTATTTCCCAAACAAAAGCAATGGGGTCATCTTTAGACTGGTCACGTTTGGCTTTTACATTGGACGAGCAAAGAAATTTGGCTGTAAAAACCGCTTTCAAAAAAATGTATGACGATGGTTTGGTTTATCGCGGAGAAAAAGTAATCAACTGGGACCCAAAGGGTCAAACTGTTATTTCTGATGATGAAATTGTTTACGAAGAAAGAACCGCTGTTTTTTATACATTTAAATACTCTAGCGATTTCCCTATTGCTATTTC
>JAQTWD010000015.1 GCA_028689435.1 Minisyncoccota bacterium
TGGTTATTATTGGGGAAGGTTCAGATTTAAAAAGATTTAAAAAAGAATATCCAGATATTATTTTTAAAGGCTTTCTACCTTATCGAGAATTGGCTTATAATCAAAGAGCTGCTGACGTTCTTGTTATACCAAATTCAGGAAAAAGCAAAGTTTCTAGTTTCTATACATCACCTTTAAAGGTTTTCGCCCACATGTCTTCAGGGGTTCCTATCGTGGCTTCAGATTTACCTGCTCTCAAAGAAGTGTTAAATAAAAACAACTCTATCCTGGTTGAGCCTGATAGTTCCGAAAGTTTAGCTGAGGGGATCAAAAAAGTTTTGGAAGATAAAAACTTAGCAGAAAATATTTCACGGCAAGCTTTACTGGATGTTGCTAAATATACTTGGCAAAAAAGAGCAAAAGCTATTTTAAATCATATTAAACAATGATTAAAGATAAAAATTTTTACAATAAAGAGAGTTCTTATTACTCTATGAAAAGATATCCAAAGATAACTTTGGATTATATTCATTTTTTCTTTAAAAAAAGGCTAAAGATTGTGTTAAAAGAGCTCGAGAATAATTTTAAGGACAGGAACAATTTAAATCTTTTAGAAATAGGTTGTGCCGACGGAATTGTACTAAGAAGAATTTTGGAAAGAATGGAAAATCATTTTTCAGATATTGTTGGAATTGATTTATCTGAAGGTATGATAAAAGAAGCCAAAAATCTTACCATAGATAAAAAAATAAATTATTTTGTAAGAGGGGCGGAAAAAATAGATAAAAAGTTCGATGTTATTGTTGAGGTTGGAGTCGTTAATTATGCGGATGTTGATAAAGAGTTGTCCTATGTAAAAAATAACCTTAATCGGGACGGGGTTTATATTCTTTCTCTTGCGGGCAAGGGTTCTCTAAACGATTATTTTGGAAAAGGAGACGGTTATAATAATTTTTTGTCATATCATGAATATGAAGATAAAATAAGAAAAAATTTTAAAATAAGTAAAATTATTCCAGTTGGTTTTTATTTACCTTTGATCTGGAGAGTTCCTGTTTTGGCTAGAGTTTGGCAATTTTTTATTGAAATTGTTCTTGGTCCATTTTTACCAAATTTATTTCACGAGAAAGTTTATATTTTAAAACTTAAATAGTTAACCAACTTTCGAGAATAAGATCTTTGGTGTTTGTGTCTGAGTTGAACCATTTTTTAGGGGCTATCACAATTTTTTGGGGGTTATCGTTAAGCCAAGCACTCCACCAGCTGAAAGAACTGTTTGCTATTATGTTGTGTTTGCATTTGCTCATCAATATCATTTCTTCATAATCAGGAAGGTTGTTTCCACTTACATAAACAGCAGGGTGGCTTAACATCAAATTGTTCTTTACCCACTCAACATCGTCTGAAAAAATAAAATATTTCGGATTTTTTACTTTTTTTTCAATTAAATTAGTTGCTTCTTTGTAGTAATCAAGCGAACAGGTACCGTGAAAAGCACTTGTTTTTTGATTGTTTATATAATCACCTCGTCTTATATGGATTGATACCGATTCACTATTTTCTATTTCATTAGAAAAAATAATCGCATTATCTGAAAGTTTATTTTTAAGAGAAAACTCTTTGCGGATAATGTCAGAAATATCAGTAAAATATTTTTCACTTTGCCAGATTCCTGATAGGTAAATATTATCATTTTTTATACTTAAAACTTCAGGAGAAAAGGTGTAATCACTTTCAATTATGAATTTCTTTTGCGAAATAGGTTTAAATACTTCTATTAACCTAAAAGTTTTCCTTTTGAATCTTCCAAGAATACTTTTGTCTGTGATATTTGGTATTTTAATACTTTTTATATCATTTTCGGTCATTTCTTTTCCGTTTATATTAAAGTTATTCAAACCAAAAAACCTATTTTTTTCTGAGGAATAATTGCTAGTGTCAAAAACAAGACCCACCTTGTTTTTCAAAGATAAGTTTCTGCCTAAACAGTATTGAAACATTTGATTTCCCAAACCACCAGATATTCTTATTATTATCATAAGATTATTTTTTTGCTACAACATTAAGTGATATATATTCGCCAAAGTCTTTTTTATAAAGAGAAGAGTCTTTTATATTGTAATTTTTTAAAAAATCTTCTGCGTTGTATTCTTTTATATCTCTAAATCCAGCTTCGGTAAGTAATGTTTTTAACCAAACAAAACTAAAACCTGTTTTGTGAAAATCATAACGTGAACTTTGTCCTCCATATATCACTCCAAGCCACGCTACTGGATCCTTTTGCCTGAAAGAATCTTTGTTAATCATATATAAAGATGCTATTTTCTCAAAATCTGGAACCGATATTCTTATCTCACCTTCTTCTTGTAACAGATTGTATGATTTTTTTAATATATCCTTAACTTCATTTATAGAAAAATGCTCAAGTATGTGAGAGGCATATATATGAGTTACACTTTCTTTTTTAATAAAATAAGAGAGGTTTTTTAATTCACATAAGAGATCTGTCTCTTTCATAAATAATGAATCAACATTTGTATAGTCTCCCATTCTTGTTCCGCCTGCACCCAGATTTAATTTTGTATTTTTTTTAAATCTTAAAAAAAGAGCATTATTAAAAACTCTGTACAATGTTTTTAACCCTAATTTCATTTTAACAATTTTATTCATTTTCCACTTGGCGATTTTATTTTTCTGTAAATTTTTTTAATTATACCTCGGTAATATTTCTTTTTTAGATGTTTTAAGCTCTCCTTGATAGGGTTATTAATCCCCATTATTTTTTTAAAATCTTTTACTGTTATTAAATTTAAAACATTTTTCCTATGCGAATTTAAAAATGTAAAATTATAGACATCTATTTGATTGTTTTCCACTTCAAATAATTTTTGTGAACCTTTTTGAATCACAGTACATCCTTCATCGGTATCAACTGTATAGATACTTATTCCAGCTTCTTCCATTCTTATTTTTAAAATAGCTTTCCAAACATCCCCGTGCCAAGGTCCAGGCATATGAGATCTCCTTTGTGTTTTTTCTAGTAAAGGGTTTGTGTCATGAACAATAATGGTTCCGTTCTCGTTCAGCCATTTTAAGGAATTAATAATGTCTTTATAAACTTGTTCAAATAAGTGCAACCCATCAATAAATATTACATCGTATTTCATATTTATTTGTTTTTCAAAAAATTCATCAGATGTCATTTTGAAATCAGCATTTACTTTTTCGTTTGGGTCAACTCCGTGCTTCAAATCAATTTTTACACTATCAAAGTTCCATCCAGGTTGGGCTGGAGTATTAACTCCAATTTCTAAATAAGTTTTGTAACCATAATGTTCTATTAATGTATTTATTATTTGTGATCTTGTCATTTGAGTAATTTTTTGTATTTGTCTTTATTAGCTAAGATATATTTTGGAAGGCTGTTTTCATCTTTCCATAATTTTATTTTTCTACCTTTATGATCTTTGTTTTCTGATACCCTGTTTTTTAAATGTTTTATAACTTCATTTGGATTATACCAAGAATGTTTGTATTCTTGTAATTTATTTTTTGCACCACTGTAACCCCCTTGAAAAGCAAAATGCCAACCACCATTTTCTAGGAAAATATATTTAAATTTCATTTTTTTATGAGTTCTTAAATGATTTAAACATTCATTCTTTATATTTTTATATTTTGTTACTATTGTTCCTGTCCAGCCACTCCAATCTTCGTTTGATCGGTTATTAAGATAATATTGATACCCTGTTTGTATTGGTTTGAAAATATCATCTTTTGAATAATCAATCAGTAATTCAGGGTTCCATATTTCATCTAAATCTGATATATAACAAATATCGTCATCGTTTAAGTTAATTAAGGCTCTCTTTATTGTCTCCTTTTGATAGAATTCTTTAAACCAGTGTATTGCATCTTTTCCTATATTGTCGCTAGTTAAAGAATCTTTTATTATTTGTTTGTCTAAGGTATTTAATTTTTTTGTCAGATGTAATCTGCTTCGCAGTTCATTTTCATCTTTTGGAGTGTCACTTACTACATAATGAATTATCTTGTTTTCCCATTTCTTAAATCTGTCTTTGTTCTCTTTAAAATAAAGAGGTTTGGGATATCCTGAAAATGTTTCGGTTGCCTCTACTATAACAAAGTAGTCAACATAAGGGTCTAGAATATTTAGTCTTATCGCTAGTAAGTCTAACTCATTGAAGAAAGTAAAAACATCATAGACTTTTATTTTCTTTCTGTATTCTTTTATTTCTTCTTCTGGAAGCCAGTTTTTTCTGGCTGTTTTTTCTGTTTTTGCAAATTCAAAGTTTTCCTTAAAACTGGCACGTTCGGTAAAGCTTGATGGTAGCATAGATCCTAACACAAAAGACAAGAATCTTTTTATTAGTAGTTTCAACCTGTAAACTAAACCACGAGTTTTCTTTTTCAAATAAGTGGTTACACCGTCTTTTCTAACTTGTTTTTTTAGTTCTGGTTTATATTCCAAATCAATAGGGAATGGAGATTCTTTTAAAAATTTATCACTATTTTTTTCAATGTATTCATCCAACTCTTTTTTACAAGCATTGTAATCGTGTAAATTTCCTTCTCTGTCTTGATAATGCCAATCTTCAGTTATATTTGAACTCAAACTCCAATACCCGTCAGAAATATTATGACGACCCCAGTATTTAGGTGCTATACAATATCTCAAATCTTCGTTGAGCCAAGCAGGAAACCACGCAAAGCTTGAATTAGACATAATTAAATATTTGGCGTTTTTAATTACGACATAATCTTTTGCAATATTGAAGTGATATACTTCATATTTCGGAAAAAATTTTTTAGCTGTTTTTACATCATCGGTGATGATTATAAACCTGAAGTTTTCTTTAACTTTCAGCATATTTTTGACAGCGTCTTCCCAGTATTCTTTTCTGAGGAAAAAGTCTTTTTCATTTACATAGCCACCACCTCTGAAGTTTATTACACAAATATCGTCTTTTGAGAAATCGTAAAACTCAAACTCTTCTCGTACTTTTAGCCATTCTCTAATTTCGTTTCTTCTGTGTTTAATATATTCTTCTCCTTGTAGTAAACCGTCAATTTTTGTATTGTCTCGCAGGTTGTTTATTAGGTTTTTATCTATATCACGAATATCAGAGTTATTTGGATGAAATAACTTTTTTTCTTGATAGTAGTATTTAATTCCATCTGGTAGCATATCTGGAGGTCCGCCTTCTGGTCCATTTCCTCCAAAAACTTGTTTCCCGAAATCTATATCCATGAAATCGAGTGCCTTAAAATTTTCAGGAGACTTAATTCCAAAATCAAAACCTTTGTCCAAGGCGAGAACCCTTGTTGTAACATAACACCATATTTGGTTGCCTAAACCTTGTCCTTTGTATAATTCCGTTGTTATCATATTAATTTTTTAATTATCACTTTAATCTTGCGGATATATTTTTTAATCTTATTAACCAGTATCAGAAACAAAATATTTTTCTCTCTATTCTTTTTTAGACAATATATATATTCGATTTTTTTTCTTTTTTCATTTATAAGAGAATGTGTCATTTGGTGTAATCCTGCTCTATTAACTACGTTTACTTCGTTTAATATTTTAGGTTCACCGAATTTTTCATAACATCTCTTATAATAATCGGTGTCCATATACCATAATAGATTCTCATCAAATTTGAGTGGTTGCTGATTTTTTATTGTCAGAACAGATGGTGAACTGATAGTATTTTTTTTTAAATGTATCTTGTCATGATATTTAGGGTAAAAAGGTCTGTAAAAATTAATGCCATCGTTTGTGTGGATGCAAGCAGTGACTAGCCAATTATCCTTTTCTAATTCAAAGGAATCAATTATTCTTTGCAAAGAATTTTTGTTATAAAGAAAATCATCTTGAAATAATATTTTAATTAATTTCCCGTCAGCTTTTCTGATCGCATTATTTATATTTGAAGATGAATTTCCTCTTTTTTCTTTGTTTTTAAAATATTTTATATTAAGCCTATTTTTGTATTTGTCACATAAATCTCTTATTTCGTTAGTTTCTGAATGATCAGAAATAACAACATCAAAATCTTTAAAAGTTTGATTAACTAGTATTTTAAAACTATGTTCTAAAAAGGAACTTCCTAGCCCCTTCATTTCGTAAGTTGGTATACAAATACTTAAAAATTTCATAATCAATTATTACTGAAAGAATATTTAATTAGATGATCACAGACTGTGTTGTCGGGGCTTAATTTGTAATCATATTTTGTTAAATCTGTTGTAACATTAAAATTACTCATTATTTTTAATTTACTTCGAACTCTTTTTTGGGGAAGAACTAATATTTCAACATTATATGTTCCCTCCGCTAGGTTGATTTTGTCTGTTTCACAAATAATTTCTCCCGATGATTTAATGAAGTGATCTAGTGTTTTTGATACCACGTGACTATCCAGTCTCAAAACCATTTGACCAGATCTTTCGCTTATTATTGATATTAAAAATCTTATATCAGATAAATCCTGTTTAAAATTGCTTTTATATTTTAATTTTATTTTTAAGGCACTATCGCTTTTAATTAAGGGAGATTCTTCTTTGTCTGAAATTACGACATCGGTAAAATTTATTTTTCCGGTAAAGCCACCCTCGTCTAAGTGAAGAATATTTTCTGAGGTGTTCTTTTGTAGGGGTTTATTTTTTATATATTCATTTATTACTTCTTTTGTGGGTCCTATTTTTTTTACTCCTCCTTTTTCGAGTAAAATACATCTATTACATAATTTCTCAACGGCCTCCATATTGTGACTGACAAAAATGATAGTCCTTCCTGCTTCTTTTGTTACTTCGTCCATTTTACCTAAACATTTTTTTTGAAATTCAGCATCACCAACCGCTAAAACTTCATCAACTATTAAAATATCTGGTTCCATATGGGCGGCGACTGCAAATGCCAAACGAACATACATTCCAGAAGAATATCTTTTAACAGGAGTATCAATAAATTTGCTTATTCCGGCAAATTCTACTATGGCATCAAATTTTTTCGCTATTTCTTTTTTTTTCATCCCTAGGATTGCTCCGTTTAGGAAAATATTTTCACGACCTGTCAGTTCTGGATGAAACCCTGTTCCTACTTCGAGAAGAGAAGACATATTCCCTGTATATTTTATTTCTCCTGTTGTTGGTGGTGTAATTTTAGAAAGTATTTTAAGAAGTGTAGATTTTCCTGCTCCATTTGATCCTATAATACCAATAGCCTCACCTTTTTCTATACTGAAATCTACTTTTTTAAGAGCCCAAAATTCTTCCATTGTCTCTTTGCCAATTATTTTTTTAGTTTTGTTTTTTAGAAACTTAATCGGGTGTTTTGCTACATCGGTTATAATATCTCTAAGCGTAATATAACCACCTTGTTGGTGGGTTATATTATACTTTTTAGATAAATTTTTTATTTGAATTACAGGTTCCATATTTTTTATTTTTTTATTATACAATGTCTGCAAAGTATCTTTCTGTTTTTTTGAAAAAAGCTACGCCTATTATTAATAGGATCAAAACAGCTATAAATGATATCGCTAAGAGTTCCCAATTAATTGGAGTGTTTCCAAATAAGGAAGCTCTTGCCGCTTTGATAACACCTGTCATCGGATTTATCGCCAAGAGCCATGAATATTTTCCAACAATACTGGCTGGGTAGATTACAGGCGTTACAAATAAAAGCATTTGAATAAAAAAGGGAAGAGCGTATCTGACATCTCTGTATTTGACATTGACGGAAGCTAAAAAAAGTCCTCCGCCGATAGCTGTCATAAAGGTTATAAGTAATAAAAGTGGGATTACAAATAAACCCGATAGACTAGGGACATACCCATAATAAATCATCATTCCAGCTAATATTATTGAAGCAATAAAAAAATCAACAAATTTTGTCATAACACCAGAAATAGGGAGTATAAGACGAGGAAAATATACTTTTGTAATTATGTTCGCATTGCTTATAAGAGAATTACTTGTTTCCGAAAGAGCTGAAGAAAAAAATTGCCAAAACAAAAGACCTGTATAAACAAAAATAGGGTAAGGAATCCCGTCCGACGGCATATTTGCAAGTTTTCCAAAAAAAATACTAAATACCACCATTGTTATGAAAGGCTGAAAGATAGCCCATAAAATACCAATAGCGGTTTGTTTGTATCTTATTTTAAAATCTTTCCAAGTAAAAAAATATAATAAATCTTTGTATTCCCAGATTTCTTTTAAATCATCTAAACCAAATATTTTTTTAGGTTTAATTATTGTTGTCTTCATTCTATAATCTTGACTATTGCCATTTATTAATTTTGTTTACCACTTTCTTTTTTAATTCAAGATAGGATTTTGTAGTTTCCTTTTCTAATTCTGGAGAAATTACTCGAAGAATTTCTTTCCCCAAGATTCGATATTGTCCACCCACTTTATTTGCTCGTAGTAAGCCTTTTTTAAGCATTCGTTTAATAGTACTGTTACTTATTTTTAGTAACTCTTGTGTTTCGCCAGTAGTGTAAATGCCATTTTTTATTATTTCTTTTGTCATAATTAGTTTAATTATATAAAAGTGTCAAAAAGTGTCAATAGGTACCATTTCATATAATAGGAGAAAATTGTAGGTTTTGTTTCTGTATTTTTCTATTTGTTGTTTTATTTGCATTATTTTGTGTGTTTGGTATTATATATGTATAAATGTTTGATTTAATCAAACGGCCGAGAAAACCCTGCTTGCAGGGTTTTCGTTTTTTATAGCCCTATGGTACTTCTTAACTCGTCTTTAATTTTTTTGAAAACATCACTTTCTATATCGTATATTTTTCGTGACAATCTTTTTGTGCTAAATAGTCGAATTTGGGAAAGAATCAAAAAATATTCATTTTTGTTGTGATTGATTGGAAAATAATATTTTTTGTTATTTTTGTCGGCACTTGTTATTGGTATTCCTAAAAAACACTGTCGATTAAAAGTTTTGATTACTAAAACAGGCCTTTCAAATTCGTTGTTTTTTCCATCTTCTTCTGCCCCTATATTCAATCCAACGGAAATCCACCAAACCTCTCTTTTTTTGGGTAAAATCGTTTTTTGTTTAAAGTCTATTTCTTTTTTTCTTTTATTCCACTCGTCAAAATTTTTCATAAGTTCTGTCTAGATTTTTCCAGCACTAACTTTGATATAGACATAGTCATTTGCGGGAAATTATTAAAAGAATTGAAATGTTTTTCTTGATTATATTATATACTAATCAATCTTATTGATAGCAAGGTTAGTGCTGTATGAATTAATCTTATCATTATGCTATCATTTATGTAAATGCAAATTTATTAATAATTTAATCATTTTGACGGTATGAATTTGGCAAAAATAGATAATATACTTAAATACATTTTATTTACTGCGATATTTTTAGTTCCTTTTATTCCTTTTATCGTTTATGGAAATTTGTTTTTCCCTTTTATAACAGGAAAGGCTTTTGTTTTTAGAATTTTGGTTGAGGTAATGATCGGGGTATGGCTGATTCTTTCACTTCGCAATCCTGAATACAGATTAAAGAATTCTCTGATATTAGTTTTTTCGGCAATCTTTGTTGCTTTGATAGGACTTTCAGATTTTATGGGAGTAAATCCTTTGAAAAGTATTTGGAGCAATTTTGAAAGAATGGAGGGTTGGATAACATTGGTACACCTTTTGGGATATTTGGTTGTTGTGGGAAGTGTTTTAACATCTTCAAAACTTTGGGCAAGATTTCTGAATACATCTATTGTTGCCAGTGTCGGTCTTTCTCTCTACGGGTTCATGCAGTTGTTAGGAGTATTAGAAGTTCACCAAAGTGATGTACGTCTTGATGCAACATTTGGAAACTCGGCTTACTTTGCTGTTTATTTGCTCGTGCATATTTTCTTGGCAATTTTCTTGTTGGTAAAAAGAAAAGGTTTGAATCTGGTTTCTTATCTGTACGGTTTGGTGATTGTTTTGGAAACAGTGATTTTGTATTACACCGCTACGAGAGGGGCGATTTTAGGATTGCTTGCGGGATTGATGATATCGGCGGTTATAATTTCTTTGTTTGAAAAAGAAAATTTGAAATTGAAAAAGACAGCTATCGGAGGATTGGTTGCTTTGGTTTTGTTTGTTGGTGGTTTTGTTTTGGTGAAAGACAGTAGCTTTGTTCAAAACAGTCCTGTGTTAAAAAGATTTGCAGATATATCTTTACAAGAAACAACAACCAAATCTCGTTTTTTGGTTTGGAATATGGCGTTTCAGGGTTTTAAAGAAAGACCTGTGTTGGGTTGGGGACAGGAAAACTTTAATTATGTATTCAATAAATATTATGATCCAGGATTGTATGCTCAGGAGCAATGGTTTGATAGAACTCACAATGTTTTCTTTGATTGGCTGATTGCAGGAGGTCTTTTGGGATTGCTTGGATATTTATCTTTGTTCGTTGCGATTTTGTATTATTTGATTAGAGATAAAAACTCGCATTTTTCTTTGATAGAAAAAGCAGTTTTGATCGGGTTGCTTGCGGGATATTTTGTTCACAATTTCTTTGTGTTTGATAATTTGATTAGTTACATTTTGTTTTTCTCACTGCTTGCTTATTTGCACAGTTTAAATTCTGGAAGAATTTTGTTTAATTATGACAAGGCGATTGGTGATAAAAAATATTTTGTTGCAATGCCTGTAATTGTTGTTGTTATGTTTGGGTCAATTTATTTTGTAAACACAAAAGGATTTTTGACCTCTTTTCATTTGTTGGAAGCGTTGCGACCACAGGGAAATATAAATGTTAATATAGAAAACTATCAAAAAGCTTTGTCTTATGAATCTTTTGGAAATCAAGAGGTTCGCGAACAGTTGGGACAGTTTGCAATTCAGGTGGCTTCTGCTGACACAACCACAGAAATCAAACAAGGAGTTGCCGATTTTGCTTTTGCAGAAATGTTAAAAGAAATTGAAAGAGATCCAAACAATGCAAGAACAGAGGTTATTACAGGGACGTTGTTGTCTAGTTTTGGGGCATATGATGACGCCCTACCTCATTTCATGAGAGCGATTGAACTATCTCCAAATAAACAATCAATTTTATTTATGGTAGGAACAATTTTGCAGTTGCAAGAAAGGGGAGAGGAGGCACAGGTCTATTACAAACAAGCTTATGAATTGGACAAGACATTTAAGGAAGCGGCTGCTTATTATTCTGCAAACGCTATTCGTCTAGGAGACCAAGAATTGGCAGATGAAATTTTGATGGAAGCATACGGTACTGTTTTAGTAGATAGTCCAAGAATAATTCAAGCTTATTATGATACAAAACAATATTCAAAATTGATAAAGATTTTGGAATTTACTGTTGAAAATAGGCCTAATGATTTACAAAATCATTTGTCACTGGCTGCAAGTTATCTTGATATAGGGAATCGAGAAAAGTCTATAGAAGTTTTGCAAAAAGCAATTGAAATAAACCCAGAATTTAAAGAACAAGGAGAATACTACATTAACGAGATTAAGGCGGGGAGAAGACCGTAAATAGTAGTAAGTAGAGAGTAGTGAGTAGTGAGTAGAGAAAAGGACGGGTTTTTGCGAACCTGCCTACCGGCAGGCAGGGCAAAAACCCGTCCTTTTTGTTTGCTTTTAAAGAGAGTAAATTGGTAATATATTGATATGTTAAGTATTCAAGAAAATATTTTACTTGCGGATTACACTACTTTTAAAATTGGTGGACCTGCTAGGTATTTTGCTGTTATAAAAAATGAGGAAGATTTAAAGCAAGCAGTGATTTTTGCTAGAGCCTATTCAAAAAACTCATTTCGGTTCTATTTCTCCAGATTTTGTCCGAAAGCTTATAAAAAATTTCTTGAAATATTTTCATATTTCTCAAAATTTTTTAATTCGCTTCGAACAAAATCTGAAAAAATATCCTCGAAAGCAGTTTCTCAAATAGGCTCTGAAAAATCACTGCCGATTTATGTCTTGGGCGGAGGTTCTAATCTTCTCATTTCCGATGAAGGAGTAGACGGTTTGGTTTTGAAAATGGAAATAAAAGGAGTCACTTGGATGTCAGAGTCCCAAGTGATTGTGGGAGCAGGAGAAGTTTGGGATGATTTGGTTGAAAAAACGGTTGAAAAAGGTTTGTATGGTTTAGAAAACCTTTCGGGAATTCCGGGCACTGTCGGGGCGAGTGTCATTCAAAATATTGAAGCCTATGGTGCCGAGGTTTCAAGAAGTGTAGAAACGGTAGAAGTCTTTAATAAAGAGACATTAGAGATTGAGAATCTAACTAACGAGCAGTGTAATTTTAATTATAGACAGAGTATTTTTAAAACAGAAAAAGGTAAAAAATATATTGTTTTGAAAGTTATCTTTAATCTGGCAAAACAAGGTAAATTAAATTTGGAATACAAAGATGTAAAAAATTATTTAAAAGAAAATAATTTGCGAGAAGATCAAGTTGATATAAAAAAGGCGAGAGAGATCCTTCTTTTTGTCAGAAGAAATAAACTTCCAGATTTAGAACAAATTGGAACCGCGGGGTCTTTCTTCAAGCTTCCTGTTGTAGATAGCGAAACATTGTCATATATTAAAGAAATTTCTCCAGATATGCCCCATTACAGAATTGATATAGGGTGTAAAACATCTATACAAGGTGAACACAAAATTCCCTTAGGACATCTTTTGGAACAGTTTGGTTGGAAAGGATATAAAGATGGAAATGTTGGTATTTTTGAAAAACATTCTTTGATAGTTGTTAATCACGGATATGGAAAATCAAAAGATATCAAAAATCTTGTTGCTAAAATAACCAAAGATGTTAAAGAAAAAACTGGCATAGATATAGAACCAGAAGTGGTTATGTGGTAAAGTATAGTTTGTAATTAAATAGAAAATAAATGATGAATATTAAGAACATTTTTGGTGACGAAAATAAAAAGTATTTGAAAAAAATACAACCAATAGTAGAAAAAATAAATTCTCTTGAAAGCGAGGTTTCTTCCTTGTCTGACGAGGCTTTGAAAGCAAAAACACAAGAGTTTAAAGATAGATTAAAGAAAGGAGAAACTTTGGATGCCTTATTGCCCGAAGCTTTCGCTGTCGTTAGAGAAACATCAAAAAGAAATTTGAATGAAAGACATTACGATGTTCAGCTGATTGGAGGTATTGTTTTGCACCAAGGGAGAATCGCCGAGATGAGAACAGGAGAAGGAAAAACTTTGGTAGGGACACTACCTGTTTATTTGAATGCACTAGAAGGAAAAGGTGTCCATGTTGTTACGGTAAATGATTATCTTTCACGAAGAGACGCCGTTTGGATGGGGCAGATTTATTCATTTTTGGGATTGAGTGTTGGAATAATAAACAGCGAAGCTTCTTATATTTATGACCCCAACCATAAAGAATTGGATGAAGAAAGAGATGAAGAGGGATCATATAAAGTTGTAAATGAATTTTTGCGTCCCTGTACAAGACAACAGGCGTATGATGCCGACATTACTTATGGAACAAACAATGAGTTTGGTTTTGATTATTTGAGAGACAACATTGAATATAGAAAAGAAGAAATTCGTCAGCGTGGTTACAATTTTGCAATTGTAGACGAAATAGATTCTATTTTGATTGATGAGGCGAGAACGCCCTTGATTATTTCTGCTCCGACAACAGAGTCAGAAGATCTTTATGCAAAATTTGCAAAGATTGCACAGACAATGATAAAAGATCAAGATTTTACCGTTGAAGAAAAATACAAAGCGATAAAAATGACGGATTTGGGAATTGAAAAAGCAGAAAAAGAACTTGGCATAGAAAATATTTATACAGAAAGGGGAATTAAATTTGTTCACCATTTGGAAACCGCTGTCAGAGCAAAGGCTTTGTTTAATGCAAACAAAGAATATGTTGTTAGAGACGGAGAGGTGGTTATCGTTGACGAATTTACTGGTCGTATGCAACCGGGAAGAAGATGGTCTGATGGTTTGCATCAAGCGATTGAAGCAAAAGAGGGATTGAAGGTTCAAAAAGAGTCTCGTACTTTCGCATCTATTACTTTCCAAAATTATTTTCGTCTGTACAAAAAATTGTCAGGTATGACAGGTACTGCCAAGACATCAGCCGAAGAATTTTACAAAGTCTATGGTTTGGAAACAACTGTTGTTCCAACACACAGAGATATAAAAAGAATAGACAGAGACGATTTGATTTTTCAAACAGAAACAGGAAAGTTTAAAGCACTTGCTAAAAAGATAAAAGAATTAAATAAAAATGGACAACCAGTTTTGATTGGTACTGTTTCTATTGAAAAAAATGAATTGCTTTCACAATATTTAAAAGCAGAAGGAGTAAAACACGAACTATTGAATGCAAAAAATCATGAGAGAGAAGGAGAAATTGTCGCTCGTGCCGGAGAAAAAGGCAGAGTAACAATTGCAACCAATATGGCAGGTCGTGGAGTAGACATTAAACTTGGCGGAGTGCCGTTTGATAAAACAAAATACGAAGAGGTAAAATCTTTGGGTGGTTTGTTTGTTATCGGTACCGAAAGACACGATTCTAGGAGGATTGATAATCAGTTGCGAGGTCGTTCAGGAAGACAGGGTGACCCCGGAGAAACACAGTTTTTTGTTTCTTTGGAGGACTCGCTAATGAGAATTTTCGCATCGGATATGGTAAAAAACATGATGGGTAGATTGGGTATTCCAGAAGACGAACCAATTCAAAATAAAATGATTACTCGTTCTTTGGAATCGGCTCAGACAAAGATAGAGGGATTCAACTTTGATTCAAGAAAACATGTCTTACAATATGATGATGTTTTGAATTTCCAAAGAAAAATTGTTTATGAAAAGAGAAGAAGAATTTTGTTTGGAACAAATGAAGAGATCAATGATTTCTTGAACGAAATAATTGAAGATGTTTATTCTCCTAGAACACTGGCTTTGGCGAACGAGGTGTTTGGCACAAAAGAAGAAACAGAAAAGCTTGTTCAAGACAAAAAAGATACTTTGGGAGAAGCAGAATTTTTTGCAGTAATGAGAAGATTGCTTTTGCAGACAACTGATATGCTTTGGGTGGAACATTTGGAAGTGATGGATTATTTGAGGTCGTCTGTTAACTTGCGTGCTTATGGACAAAGAGACCCTCTTGTAGAATACAAGAGAGAAGGATTGACTATGTTTAAAGAAATGCAGTGGGTGATCAACGAAAAGATTTTACACTTTTTACCAAGTATGGGTGAAGGGGCTTTTGTTAGAGAACAACAACAATTGAAAGCGACTCATGAAAGCGCAAAAAATATTGCAGAACAGGAAGGATCGGGTACAGAAAAAAATCAACAACCTATTGTAAAAGGGGATGAGGAAAAAATTGGAAGGAATGATCCGTGTCCTTGTGGGAGTGGCAAAAAATACAAAAAGTGTCACGGGAAATAGTCCAAAATTGGCGAATTTCTTCGTCAGTTTTGTTTAAATTATTTTCACCGTATTCGCGATACGGCTCAAACAATTTTCACAAAACTTCCTCGAACTTCATCCAATTTTGGACTATTTAAAAGTCTGTTTTAATTACGGAAAATAAAACAAAAAGTGTTTAAAGTGATATAATTTATTTATTAAAAATTAACTATTAATTATTATGAAAGGATTTGTAGAAAACATTGAGACTCTTACAAAAGAGAATTCTAATTTTAGAAAGGTTCTTTATACAAGCAAACATAGCCAGTTGGTACTTATGAGTTTGAAACCATTGGAAGAAATTGGAATGGAAGTTCATGAGGACAATGATCAATTTTTCAGAGTTGATTCAGGAAAGGGAAAAGTAATTATAGATGGTGATGAAATAGATATTAAAGATGGTTTTGCTATTGTAATTCCGTCTGGTGCACAACACAATGTTATTAATACTTCGGAATCAGAAGATTTAAAACTTTACACAATTTATTCTCCTGCTCATCACGAGGATGGGACAGTCCATGAAACGAAAGAGGACGCCGTGGCTGATGATGAACACTTTGACGGCGGAACAACAGAATAATTTAAATAATGACGGACGATGATGGGTGGCTGTGGATGTAATGATGATTGACATGATTTTCTATGCAAATGAATATTAGTGAATATTAGTGAATATTCTCTTAATTTTATTTGCATAACTTTAAGAAACGATCGTTTCTTAAAGTTATGATAGTTTTTATGACAAAAATTAATAAAGAATTAAAAGGAATAAGACTGGGTAAAACTCAAAAGAAAATAGCAATGTTACTTTTAGGAGGTCTTGCTTTGGGTCTTTCCAATAGCCCTAAAAAATCATTCGAAATTTTAGAAGAAATCTGTGACGAATGGAAAAATTTTGATAAAAATCTTCTTAAAAAATCAATAAAAAGATTGTATGAATTAAAGGTTATAGAAGAGAAATTTAATAAAGATGGAACTGTTACAATTGTTTTGTCTGAAGGTGGAAAGAACAGGGCTATTACTTACAACATAAACAATATAAAAATAAAAAACCCAAAAAAATGGGACGGTAGATGGAGGTTTATATTGTTTGATGTTCCAGAAGGGAATAAGCAAACAAGAAATGCACTTAGATATCATTTAAAAATGATAGGTTTTTTTGAATTTCAAAAAAGTGTTTTTGTTCATCCATATGACTGTAAGGATGAGATTGATTATATTATTGAGTTTTATGAGGCTCGTGAATTTGTCCGTTTTGTTGTTGCAGATTACATAGATAATGAATTACAATTGAAAATTTTTTTTAATTTGATTACAGAAGGCGACATTGTGTGATAGATATGGCAGATATCAATTCATAACTTTAAGAAACGATCGTTTCTTAAAGTTAAGGGTAAGGGTTAAAATTTAACATTTAGGTTAATTTGTATTTTTTAATCTTAGATTAAAGCCTGAACCTGGAAGTTTTCCGGTTTCATTTTCAGAACAAAAACTTCGTAAGGAGTTAAATAGTTAAGACGCTTTCTTGGTCTGTTATTTAATTTGTCTTCTATTAATTTAATAT
>JAQTWD010000016.1 GCA_028689435.1 Minisyncoccota bacterium
AAAGGCTAACCGAGTGGTTGGTTGAGTACAACTTTGTTCGTCCTCACCAAACTCTCGGTTACGAAACGCCTTGGTCGTTTTATGAAAAATCCGCCAAAGTTTTACCGATGTACTCATCTAGTACATTTTGTAGATTTTATATCAAAAATATGTTATTTTGTTGTAGTAAATTTATATAGGTATTATTGCGGAGAGGTGGCAGAGAGGATAAAAAGCGTTTGAGCTTTTTATCCGGTTCTGAGCGAAGCGAAGAAATCATCAAGTCGAACGAAGTGAGACAGGTGATAGGTGGGCGAATGCACCGGCTTGCCTACACACTAAATTGTATTTTAAAAAATAAATATTTTAGTAATAGGTATTATTGCGGAGAGGTGGCAGAGAGGTCGAATGCACCGGTCTTGAAAACCGGAGCGCGGGAAACCGTGCCGAGGGTTCGAATCCCTCCCTCTCCGCAATGTTACTTATTCAAAAAACCCACCATATTTTTTTGGTGGTTTTTTTGATTTTATTTTAAAGGAGGAATTCGAACAAAAGCGAGTATATTTTTCTGAAAGAAAAATACGAGCGCCGAGCCTACGAGTTCTTAATGAAAACGAGCCCCGAGCTTGTCGAGGGGCGAAGTTTGAATTTAGAACTGGGAGGTCGAATCCCTCCCTCTCCGCAATGTAATTCATCATCAGTCGTAACTCTTTAAAATTTTAGTGCTGAATTAAAATCCCTTCCTCTCCGCAATGTTACTTATGCAAAAAACCACCTTTTTAGGTGGTTTTTTGCATTATTTCAAATGATTTTATTTGCGAGGTATTGCTAAATTATTTATTTTATATATTATATTAGTATATCAATATGAAAAGGGATCCGAACGGTGTTGGTGCCTAAGGAGCCCTTTTTTTATACTTATTTTATTTAAACTCAATCTTTGATTTTATATTTGGATTTTCCAGACTATCAAAAAATTCTGACCCCAATTGTTTATATAATGTAGAAGCAAAACCGTTGTTGGGAAATAGAATTTTTTCAAATTTATCTTTTTTTATTAAATAATCTACAATTTTTTTGTAATCACCATCACCAGAAATTAAAATTATTTTATCAAAATCATTATTATCAATATATCTTTTTAATATTTCAAAAACGATATCAGTATCTACATTTCCTTTCTTTTTGCCTTTTAATGCCGAGCTGTGTTCTTTGAAAACAACTATAAAACCAGCTTTTTGTAAATTGTTGTATAGGTCTTGTTCTTCTTCTGATACATACCCGAGAAAATAATAAGCCTCATTAACATGATATTTATCATTTAAATATTTTCTTAGTTTGTTGTGATTTACCTTCCATTTATTTTGAGTTGTTCCTAGATGCAGGTTTTGTCCATCAATAAATGCAATATTATTAATCTTTTTCATAAAATAAATTTTAACATATTTTTAAATTTCATAACAAAAACAACCCCTTTATGCCAAAGCAGGGGGGTTGTTGTTTTTGAGACGAGGTGAGACAGTTATTTTTTGATGTTTAAAATAATATGTTGTTCTTCGGTGGAAAGTTTCGAAAGGATCTTTTCCCGAATTTTCACCATTTCTTTTTCATCATCAAAGATTTTTATTGGCTCTACAGAATCATCTATAATAAAGCCGACAATTCCGTTGGTTAAAACAAATGCAGGATCTGTTCTGTGATAATTTGCATCAATCTGCACTTTGGCAAATGCTTTTGCAATATTTTCATTTTTGAAAAATCCCACGGAAGAAACCCTTCTTCCGTCCTCATTTGTCTCATAAACCTCCGTCATTTGGAGGATTTTAAATTTAGAAAGATCGACTCCAACCAAATCTTTTAATTTCGCCACTGTTTACCTCCACAAGTTAATGTTTATTTATCTTGCGATATCTTACTTCAAGTCCCCTAAAAAGTCCAGAATTTATAAAAAATTCTTAAAGTTTATAAAGTTTGTAAAATCTATAAATCCTACTTACACCTTACCCCTCTCTCCTTACCCCTTTCTCCTTACTCCTTAAACCTTAATCCTCACACCTTACACCTTACCCCTCACACCTTACTCCTTACACCTTACTTAAATTTGATATAATGGCTATATGACAGACAAGAAGACAAATAAAATAAATAAAACAACATATTGGGAAGATGTTACACCTTTGGCGGATCGGATGCGTCCTGAAAAATTGGACGACTTTCTCGGGCAAGAAGAAATCGTCGGAAAAGGAAAACTACTTCGCCAAGCGATTGAATCGGACAACCTTCCCTCAATCATTTTTTGGGGACCCCCAGGAAGCGGAAAAACAACGCTGGCTTTTGTGATTGCCAAAATTACTAAATCAGAATTTATAAAAATATCCGCTGTTTCCAGTGGACTAGAAGACTTGCGAAGAAATATTGAAATTGCCGAAATGAATCGCCGACTGGGAAAGAGGACAATTCTTTTTATAGACGAGATTCATCGTTGGAACAAAACTCAACAAGATGCTCTTTTGCCTCAAATTGAAAATGGAACAATTATTTTAATCGGTGCAACAACAGAGAATCCCAGTTTTGAAATTCGCGGAGCTTTGCTTTCTCGCTGTCGTGTTTTTGTTTTGTCTCGGTTAGACAAAGAACATTTGGCTCAGATTGTTAAAAAGGCACTCAAAGACAAAGAAAAAGGATTGGGCAAACTTAAAATAAAAGCGACAGACAAAGTGATTCAAAGTTTATCCCAGATGAGCAATGGCGATGCCCGTGTGGCTTTGAATGTTTTGGAATACGCCAGCGTGATGAGTGACAAGATAACTTTGGAGATTATCAAAGAGGCTTTTCAAAAACCACATCTCTTTTACGACAAAGAAGGAGAAGAACACCACAATATAATTTCGGCTTTGCACAAATCAATGCGAGGGTCGGACCCAGACGCTTCTTTGTATTGGTTGGTGAGAATGCTGGAAGGGGGAGAGAACCCTTTGTATGTTGCTCGTCGCTTGATCCGTTTCGCTTCGGAAGATATTGGGCTGGCAAATTCGCGCGCTTTGGAACAAGCCGTTTCGGCCTATCAAGCTTGTCATTTTATCGGGATGCCAGAGTGCGGTGTAAATCTGGCTCAGGCTGTTGTCTATATGGCAAAGTGTAAAAAATCTAACGAGCTGTACACGGCTTATGGCAAAGCGGTGGAAGATGTAAAAAAGTTTGGAAATCTGAAAGTTCCTTTGCATATTAGAAATGCCCCTACAAAATTGATGAAAAATTTGGGATATGGAAAAGGATACAAATATTCACCCGATTTTGATTACAAAGAAGATCAAGAATATTTCCCAAAAGAACTGAAAGGAAAAAAATATTTGAAATAGTTGGTATAAAAAGCACAAAGCACAGGGGTACAAAGACCTGCCTGCCGGCAGGCAGGTTGCCAAACAAAACACAAAAACACAAAACAAAGACGGATTTTGCTTCGCAAAATCCGTCCACTTCCGTCTTTGCATCTACTGTCGTCTTATAAAGGAACCAAGAGTATTTGAAAATACTCTGGTCTCAGTTAGTCTTAAGTATGAGGGGAGAACAAAACAAATCGTCTATGGCTTCGAGCCACTCGCAATGCTTTTTTGTCTCCTCTCGTATTTGGGATGTTTTCATAACTCCTTTATTGGGTAAAGCTTCGAGCTTCTTTAACAAATATGATAGAGAATGAAAAACTGTCTCCCAAATTATTATCAATTAAACAAAAAAAATATGAATGATGAAATAGTGGTGGCTGTCGGTATTGATGTTGCGAAAGCAACGTTGAGTATCTGCTTAAATTACCAAAATGGTAATGAAAAAGTACTTGGCATTCGCAACACCGATACAGACATCACCAAAAAACTATTATCACGAATGAAAGAGTATAGTGGCAAAGTCGTGATGGAATCAACAGGTCATTATCACTGGATTCCTGCTTTAATTTTATCAGAAGCAGGATTTGATGTATATGTTGTTAATCCTCTTTTGGCTAAACAATATACTGGCGGAGGAGTTAGAAAAATCAAAAGCGATCCTGCTGATGCAAAATCTTTGGCACGAATGGCAAGAGTAGCTGACAACCTACCTCATCCTTTCTCTGGTAATCAGAAAACCCTTTATTTACGCAAGAAATTAGGCTTAATAGCTTCTTTCGGTAAACAGATTCAGGCTCTTACCGCAAACTTGAAAAGCGTTAAGGAGGGACAAGAAATTGTTGGTGGAACAGAATCTGTTGTTATTAAACAAATAGAGCAAACTATTAAAACACTCAAGATACAAATGAAAAAACTTGAGGAAGAATGCGTTTCGGAAATGAGAGAGGATGAAGAAATGAGCAAGAAGATGGATTTGCTTTGTACCGTTCCGGGGATTTCTGAATTTACTTCTGCACTCTGTTTACACTGGTTTGATTCGCATAAAGGAACAACGGCGAAATCTTGGATTGCTTATGCTGGGTTGGATATTTCGGTCAGAGAAAGTGGCACTTGGAGAGGAACATGTCGACTAACAAAAAGAGGTAATGCTTTTTTACGTAAAAGACTTTACAGTGCTGCTTGGGGTGCGTGGAGGAACGATGAAAATTTTGTAAAGTATTATGACGAGCTTAGAGAACAAAACAGATCTTACAGGGAGAGCCTCTTGATAATATCTAGAAAATTGATCCGAACGGCTTTTTCCGTACTTGAAACAGGCATGCCTTATGACGCTAAAAAATGTTTTCCACAGGTTTAAATTTTGACTTTTCCCTTTAATGGGTATTGCGAGGAATGGAGCGAAGCGGAATGACGAAGCAATCCACATCGTCCCGTCCGTCTTTGCGAGGAGGCACGACGAAGCAATCCAGAAAAATAACGAAGCCAACAACACAAACAAAGACGGATTTTGCTTCGCAAAATCCGTCCACTTTCGTCTTTGCACCCGCCGTCGTCTTTGCGAGAAAATTATGACAGAGGTCTTTCCTCGGGGAGCAAAGCGGACAGAGGTGAGATCTCGGTCATAATTTTCAAAGCAACCTGCCTGCCGGCAGAGGCAGGTCCACATCATCCCCCCAACCCATACACCAAAAACCTTGATTTACGGGTTTAAAAATACCCAAAAAGTGGTATTATAAAAGGATAAAAATATTGCGAAATCAAATAATAATTATGAATAAATTAAAACAAACATTAGAAAAAGCATTAAAATCAGAACCTACATTTTTTGATTCTGAATCAGGAGAATTAAATTATACAAAGATAAAAGATTCTGCTGACATGATTGATGAAAAGCTCATCAATCTTCTTGCTGACAATAAAGACCTAAAGGCAAAATTCTTTACCAAAATTAAAGATATTTATGTTTTCAATATTCAGGACTTTAAATTTTTCTTAGATGAAAGTAAGATTGATAATTCATATACAAAGTATGCAAACAAAATAGGTTTATCTGATAAAAATGGGCTTCTTGAAAATGTGAGTGATGTCGTATTAGATTTTCCTTTCAAGGACTGTGTTTTAGAAGGTGGACAAAGTACAGAAGAAGGCGCTGATACCTATTTTGAGTTTTCTGATAAGACTGGTAAATACGAAGAAAAAAATGGAAAAAGAAATGAAATATTTTTCAATCAAGTACTTGCTCAAGATGAAATAGATAGACTCTTTGATAGTAAAGCTCTTGTAAACTGGAAACGGTTTACCAAAGATAGTAAGAAAGACGGTGAAGCAGTAAAAGAAATAAAACGAGATAAAACAGGTTTAATACAAGAAAATCTGATTATCAAAGGTAATAACCTTCTAGCTTTACATAGTTTAAAATCTGAATTTGCTGGAAAAATAAAACTTATTTATATTGACCCTCCGTACGGGAAGGATGCCGATTCTTTCTACAATGACAATTTTAAGAGGTCAACGTGGTTAACGTTTATGAAAAATAGACTAGAGATAGCAAAGGATTTGCTGACAAAAGATGGTTTAATATTTATTCAAATTGACGAAGAACAATTTGCTTATTTGAAAGTTTTAGCGGATGGTATTTTTGATAAGTTTGTAACTTTAATTACAGCTAAAACAAGAAGTGATTATGGTGTTGCTCAAGAAGATTTTTTATATACAGTTACTGAACATATTCTGGTCTACGCTAACTCAAAGCCTGTTAATTATGAAAAGTATATTACTAAAAAGATTTCAGAAGATTCAAAATTCTTTTCACAATACAATCAAATTCTTGCAAATTTAGGTACCGAAGAAAAATATAAACAAATAGAAACAGGAAGAGTGGGCAAAGTTTCTATATATAAACACGAAGGTTACCAAATAAAATCAATTCCAAAAGAAAAAAGAAATATAGAATTTTATATTTCAAATTTAGATTTGATTATTAGAACATCAAATTCTCAGGGTGGTTTTCTACAAAAAATTTACAAAGAAATTCCTGAAAAAGGATTGTATTCTGTTGAATATACTCCGACAAAAGGCTCTAATAAGGGAGAAATATTTAGATACTACATATTAGACAGAGGCACTATTTTGTGGGCAAAAAATTTGTTTAATAATTCTGAGGAATTAGAGAGAAATGTTATTCTCACTAATCTTTGGGATGATATTTCTTGGCTTGGTATTGCAAACGAGGGTGGAGTGAAATTAAAAAATGGAAAAAAACCTGAAGCACTAATTAAAAGAATTATAGAAACATCAACAAAAAATGGAGACATTGTACTTGATTATCATCTTGGCTCAGGAACTAGCTGTGCGGTAGCCCATAAAATGAATCGTCAGTATATAGGAATTGAACAATTAGATTATGAGGAAAATGATTCTGTCGTTAGGTTAAAAAATGTAATAAATGGAGACAACTCAGGTATATCTAAAATTATAAATTGGAAAGGTGGCGGAGAATTTATTTATTGCGAGCTTGCAAAGTGGAATGAACAAGCAAAAGAAGAAATACAAAATGCAAAAGATTTACCTGCTCTTGTAAAACTCTTTGATACTTTGTACGAAAGATACTTTCTTAATTACAATGTAAAAATCAAGGATTTCAAAGACAAAATAATTAAAGAAGAAAACTTCAAAAAACTTACTCTTGCACAGCAAAAGAAGATGTTTTTGACTATGCTTGATTTGAATCAAATGTATGTCCAAGAAAGTGAAATGGCAGATAAGAAATATGGAATTAGTAGCGAAGACCAAAAATTAACAAAAGCTTTTTATAGCAAAAAATAATATGGCAGAATTACACGAACAAATAAAAAATGCCATAGAGTTTGGTACCCCAAAACCTGAAATACCTGAATATATTTCAAATAATTTAAAGTACCCGTTTTTTGATTGGCAAAAGGAAGCTTTTCAATATCTTTTGCTGAATGAGAAAAAAACAGAAGGTAAAAATGAGTCTACTCACTTGATGTTTAATATGGCAACAGGTACAGGTAAAACTCTTGTAATGGCTAGCTGTATTTTGCACTACTACAAAAAGGGATACAGAAAATTTATCTTCTTCGTGAATCAAAAGAATATTATCTATAAAACAGAAAATAACTTTATTGATAGTACTCATAATAAATATCTTTTTGCAGATAAAATTGTGATTGATAACGAAACTATCAATATTAAAAAAGTTGAAACATTTTCAAAGAGTAATGAAGGAATTGAAATAAAGCTCACTACCATACAACAGCTTTATAACGATATTCATATACAAAAAGAAAATCAGGTATTGCTAGATGATTTGATTAAGAAAGATATTGTAATGCTGGCTGACGAAGCTCATCACTTGAATACTGACACAAAGAAACTTCAAGGAGAATTAGATTTACATACAGAGCTGAAAGAAAGTGCAAAAGCTGAAGAAATTGAAAAGAAAGGTTGGGAGCATACTGTTATTGAATTGCTTTTGAACAAGAACGGCAAGAAAGAAGATAACAAGAATGTACTTCTAGAATTTACTGCTACTATTCCTGAAATTCAGAAAATCATAGATAAATATGCTGACAAAACTATTTACAAGTTTGGATTGAAAGAGTTTTTATCTGCTGGATATACCAAAGAAATTAACCTACTCTCTTCTACCCTAGATAAGCGAGAGCGAATTTTACAAGCTCTTCTCTTTAGTTGGTACAGACATAAAATTGCTCTTAAAAACGATTTATCAAACTGGAAACCAGTAATTCTTTTTAGAAGTAAGACCATTGAAGAATCAAAGACTGATTTTGAAGAGTTTTTGGTAATGGTAAAAAATCTTGAAGTATCTGACTTTGATTTTCTAAAGAATATTGAAGAGAGATTTACACAAGGCGAAGACGCATATGAACAAGGTAAATCAAGAGTCTTGGATTTGATTAATTTTATTAAAAATGAAGGAATCAATAGATCTGAAATAATAACCTTTATCAAAGATAACTTTTCAGAAAGAAACTGTATCATCACAAACTCTAAAACTAACAAGACAAAAAAAGAAAAGATTGATGAAGATACAGATAAACTCCTAAATAATCTTGAAGATAAAGATAATCATATACGAGCCATCTTTACTGTAAATAGACTAACTGAAGGTTGGGATGTTTTGAATCTTTTTGATATTGTTCGCTTGTATGAAGGTAGAATTGACTCCGAAGGAAGAGAAGGTGCAAGAGTTTTTACAAGCACAGCTATATCAGAAATTCAGCTGATTGGACGGGGTGTGCGATATTACCCATTTCCATATCAAGACAAAATCAAAAACAAAAGAAAGTTTGATAATTTGTTAAATAATGAAATGCGAGTACTTGAAGAGCTTTACTATCATAGCGATTCTGACCATAGATACATTTCAGACCTGAAAAGCCAGTTAAAAGAAAAAGGTTTCATTCAAGATAATAGAATAGAAAAAAGATTTAAAATTAAGCCTGATTTTGCTAAAGGTGATTTTTTCAAAGGTGTAAAAATTTGGAAAAATGAAAAAATAGATAACCCTGAAAGACAGCAGAAAAAAATAGATTATCTAAGAGAAAATTTAGAGCTTAAGTTTGATTTAGCAAGTCTCGGGATTCTGGAAGAAGAAATTGACTTTAATAAAGAAGATTCTGACACAGAAAGATTAAACATTAATGATGTAAACAAAAAGACTATTACAAAATCAATCAAGGAATTTGAAAAACATATCTTTGATAAAGCAATAAATATTAAATCAAAGAAACAAAACTCTCTTTTGAGATTTGAATCTTTGCAACAAGAAATTGATATTGAATCAATGGAAGATTTTAGAACAAAGTTAATTGGAGACCTTAAAATTAAATTAGTAACCGTAAAATCTAGCTTTGATGAAATTACTAACAAGGAAAAGCTCGAAGTACTTTTAAAAGCTTTGGATATGATATTTGCTGAGCTTAAAAAACATATTAATCCTCACAAAGGTACAGAATTTGAAGCGTATAGCTTAGCTAACTTCTTTAGTGAAGAAGTACGAAAGAATGTTAAAAGAGATGAACACAGTCAAAGACTAGAAGATGAATTGAAATATGAAGATTGGTATGTAGTAGACCAATTTTATGGTACGAGCGAAGAAAAAGGATTGATTGAATTTATAAAAGATACAATCATTAACCTGCAAAACAAATACAAAGAAGTATATCTTTTGAGAAACGAAGAACAATATAAAATCTTTGACTTTAATACAGGACAAGGTTTTCAACCTGACTTTATTCTATTCTTGAAAGATAGAGCAAACTTACATTATCAAGTATTTGTTGAGCCTAAAGGAGATAATCTTTTGCAAAAGGACGAATGGAAAAACTTATTCTTAAAAGAAATTACAGAAAAGTATTCAAAGAAAAAAGTACTTAAAATTGAAGGTAAGGAATATAACCTGATTGGACTACCTTTATTTAATGAAAAGAATAAAGATGAGTTTGAAGAAGAATATATTAAATTAATATGAGGAATAAAACAATTAAGAATTAATGAAAATATGGAAATTAATTTGGAAAAAAATAAAAAAACTCTTGGAGATAACAAAATAGAATTGGGTGATTTTACAATTTTTGCCGGAGAGAATAATTCAGGAAAAACCCAAATTATAGATGAAATAGAAAGACAATTAAAATTAAATAATAGTAATAGCGTTATTAAAATATCGGCAGAAAAAGTTATCTTTGAAAATGAGGTAAAGACAGGAAATAAATCAGATGAATTTAGAACAACATTAGAAAGTTTGGTATCAATAGCTTTTGATAAAGGCACTTTAAAAATTGATAGTAAGGTAGATGATATTAATGAAAGGCTTCCCGAATTATTTAGTGAATGTAATGTAGGCAATATAAATTTAGAAGTATCAAAAAAAGATATTTCAGGAGATTTGTATTTGAATGCTTGTAAAGAAGTTTGGGTAAAAAATATTATTGACAAAATTGTTATAGAAGATGTTTTAAGTAGCAAAAAAGGTATAAAACTTAGTGAAGCAGGGCAGGGAACAGAGCGTCTAGTGATAGTTTCTCTCATAAGGTATCTTTCTGAAAAAAAGAACAGTGTAAAATCTGATAATTATTTAATTATCGAAGAACCAGAGATATTTTTACACCCAAAATTAAAAAGAGATTTTAATTTGGCGTTAAGAAAATTATCAAATGATGGAGTGAAAGTAATAATAACAACTCACGACCCTTATTTTATTTCTCTGAATCAAGACGAAAAAATTTACAGAGTCTTTAGAAATAATGAGAATCCACTAACTACAATAAGACTTTGTGATTATGATAAAAAATTAAAAAATACTCATCATTCTGAAATAAATTATCAAATTTTTGACGTGCCTACTTTTGAGTATGGTCTACTTCTTTATTATAAATTATTAGATGATAATAAAAATGTAAAGACAGGCTTTGTTTTAGAAAATAAAAATGAGGTCTCATTAAGAGATTTTAGAAATCAATGTGCCCACCCAGCAGAAATGCTGAATGATTTTGATTTTAAAAATACTGACGGTACTTCTGTTATAAGACCAGATGATATAAAAATAGAAGATAACATAAGATATTTTATAGATGCTTGCATAAGCTTAACCTCTCAATCAGAAAAATAATAATTATGGAAAATTTTTTATTTAATTGGCAAACTCTAATAGGATCTTTAATAGGAGTCACTACACCATTTTTATTATGGTGGTTTGTTGAGCAGAGAAAGAAAAAAGATATAAATAAAAAATTTCTTTATTACTTAGAGAAAGTGATAGTAGGTCAAATAAATCTGTTGTGTGATATTGAAATAACGCTAAATAGATTTCTCGATTTTAAAGTTAAAGAATTAATAGATAATATAGACGATACTCCTATTGAAGTTTATTCTGCCGATACGGCATTTTTCCCCTTGTTTTCAACTAGAGCACTTCCTTATGATGTGATAAAAGAAAGCTCAGGTAGTGGCTATATTGATAATAAATTGGCCAAGATCTTTTCTCTTTCAGAAGATTTCCCTCATATTATAAATGATTTAAGGCATCAATTTGAGGACACATTAAATAAGAACGAAAAAATGGCTTTTAATAAATTAAATTCTCCGAAAGTTCAAAAAGAACAATTTAAAACGAATATACAAAAATATGAGGAAGTATTTAGGGAGGATATGTTGGATAAAAATATACCAATATATTTTAAAAAATTAGCAGAAACTTTAGTTGCGGTAAGAAAAAAGGCAAAGATGAGACCTGTCTTTTGGAAAATGAAATTTGATCCACGTTGGCGTTGGTATCCTTATCAAAATAAAAAAAATTATTTGAAAGCTAGGTCAGAAGTGATAGATAAAATGGATGTTTATTTTGAAAATGACACAAGAATATTATTGGAAAGCATAGGTAAAAATGTTTATAAAGAAAAAGTTATATTATCAGATAAAAAAAGTTGAGGAGGGGAATAAATCAGATAATATTAGCAAGAGAGTTTGGCAGAAATGGGGTTAGCCACCTTTTCTACATAAAAACCAACAATAAATTTTAATTTAAAAAAATGAAAGAAAAAATTAAAAAAGAAGTTCCCGCGAGACAATCGATTCAATACATTTGTGAAAGAGCAGAGAATGCTTTGGTTTGGTTAGAAGAATTAGAAAAAGATTTTCAAAAAAGAATAAAAGAAAAAAAAGATTGTTGTGTCATTCAAACTCAAAAAAGAATCATTGCAGATATTATTTCTGTTTATATAAGTACATTAGTTGACTCAAGGAAAAATACAAATTCGCTTCTAACTTCATACCCAAAAAATGATTTTGTCGATAAATTTAAAAATTTACCTATTGTGAAAAAATGCCAAATGAGTAGACACAATCGGTGTGCTCATGAATCAAAAAATTACGGATTTTTTGTGTCGCCTGACGAAATTTTAAAATCAAATCTTAAACAATGTTTAAGTGAGATACAATTTTTTATTAGTTAAGGGGTCCCTCCTTCGTCAAAGACTTTGGAAGGGCAATGCAGTCACCTTTTTGAAAACTAAAGCAAATGTTAAAAAATGTTAAAATAAAATAATTGTGTTTATAAAATTTAATCGACAATAATTGCAAAGATGAAAACATCAAAATCACTACAACTCGCAAAACAACTTTTGGGCAAAGAGGTTGAAGTAACTATAGATCGACCCCTTGGCTCTAAACACCCAAAACATGATTTTTTATACGAAGCAAATTATGGTTTTATTGAAGGAATAAAAGCACCAGACGGCGAAGATTTAGATGCTTATTTTTTGGGTGCTAAAGAGCCGTTGCAAAAGGCAAAAGGAATTTGCATTGCAGTTGCTCATCGAAAAGATAATGATGACGATAAATTAATTGTTGTACCAAAAGGAATTGAAATGACAAATGAAAAAATAATGTCCGCAATTCATTTTCAAGAACAATGGTTTGATACTGAAATTATTCGATAGTTTTTTGTGAATAAAACGGTTGTATAAAAATGACCCCCGCCCGCCTGCCGGAAGGCAGGGCTTGCAGCAAAAACGACAGGGAAATTTAAAACGGCTACGCTCCTTTTTAAGGAGCGTAGCCGTTTTAAAAAGGGGAGAGTTTTCAATACCCAAACACAAAACCATGATACAATTATATTGATTTATTAATTATTAAAATTATAGTAGTGGTTATTTTTTAGGGACTTGTCCCGTTAGAAGTAGCCGAGCTACTTCTAATAGAATGAAAAAAATTATGTATATACTTGTTATCGTCGTAATTTTACTAATAGCTTGGACGGTGGTGAGTTATTTTTTTGACCGTTCTGTTGCTTCTCCTCAGTACTCTGTATTAGAACAGAAAAATGGATACGAGATCCGTCAGTATGAACCATATATCACAGCTCAGGTTGAGGTAACGGGTACATATGACGAAGCACTTAATCAGGGCTTTCGTATTTTGGCCGATTATATTTTTGGAAATAATACCAAACAAACTGGTATTGATATGACTGCGCCTGTGACAGAATCGGAAAAGGTGGAAATGACAGCACCAGTTGTAGTGAGTGAAAAACTAGATATGACAGCGCCTGTTGTGGTGAGCGAAAAACTAGATATGACTGCACCTGTTGTTGTGAGTGAAAAGCTTGATATGACCGCACCTGTCGTTGAGAGTGGTGACGAGCAAAAACGCATTATCTCTTTTGTAATGCCATTTAAATACACACTTGAAACACTTCCAAAACCAAATAATCCACAAGTAAAAATCGTACCTCAACAAGCCCGAAAAGTGGCGGTGTTAAGATTTTCTTGGTTTAGAAGCAATGAAAAAGTATCAAACAAAAAACAGGAATTGCTTTCTCTTTTGGAACGAGATGGTGTTGTGCTGAAAAATAAACCTGAATACGCTGGTTACAACGCACCTTTTAACGCACCATGGCTTAATAGAAACGAAATAATCGTAGAAATTGAATAAAAAAATGTATATTGAATTTACTGTTAAATATAGTTCAGCGTTGGAAGCTATAGTCGGGACAGATCAGGATACTTTTAGCGCTGATTTGGGGGAAGAAGAAGATGTTGTTGTTCCTTTTGGTTTTGCAATGTTTATGACAGAACAGGCTCATCCGCAACTTTTTCAAAAATTTCTTCCAGGAAGATTGGATTTTAAATTAAACGGTGAAGACCCTCAGCAAGACACACCTATAAATAATGGAGACGAGGTTTGGTTTGGTGTGCTAAACTAAAATTTAACAACTATTCAGCTATTCAAGTATTCAATTGAATACTTGAATAGCTGAAAAAAGAAAAAAGTTTGTTTGGCGTGGTTAAAAATAGACTTGAAAGGTAAGGGTAGTTGGCATCCTTGCAAAGATAGATACTAAGTGATAATATAGTATATATCTATTTTGTAATAAAAACTAAAATGAAAAAAGTAATTATCTGTAAAAAAGAAAAACAAACAGAGGGATATGTAGCCTCTGTCCCCTTGAAGTTTCCTAACAACGAGCTTTTTGATGTGCCACAAAATATACTTTTAAAAGCTGTTGAAGCGGAAAGATTAATTGGTAAATTGGATGGTATAACGCTAACATTACCAGCCATAAACTTTTTTTTAAGGATGTTTTCATATAAAGATGCTACATCTTCCTCTCAAATAGAGGGGACACAAGCAACAATGGCTGATGCACTTGAAATGTCTGCAGAAATTGATGATGATCAAACAGATGCAAAAGACATTCTCTTTTATATCAAGGCAATGGAGTATGGAATCGAGCGATTGAAAGAATTTCCAGTTTCTTTAAGATTTTTTCGTGAGATTCATAAAAAACTTATGGACGGTGCTCGAGCCACACATTTTTCTGATCCGGGTGAATTTAGAAAAAGCCAAAATTGGATTGGAGGAACCAATATAACGAACGCCTCCTTTATTCCTGTTCCTTATAAAAAAATGGATAAAAATTTGGATGACTTAGAAAAATTTATATATGATGATACATCAACACTTCCGTTAGTGGCTATTGCTTATGCTCATGCACAATTTGAAACAATCCATCCATTTTTGGATGGTAATGGTAGAGTTGGCAGACTTTTGATAACATTTTTGCTTATGAAAAAAGGTATTTTAGAAAAGCCTGTATTATTTCTTTCTTCGTATTTTAGAAAACATAAGAAAATATATTATACTAAACTTGGTGGTTATCATGACGGAGAAGTTTTTGAGTGGGTGGATTTTTTTCTAGATGGTGTAATAGAAACAGCAGAAGAAGCGATTGCAATTACTGACAATATTAGAAAAATTAGGGATGAAGATATGGAAAAGATCCAAGTATTAGCAAAACGAGAATCTGATAGTGGTGTGAAATTTTTGCAATATCTTTTTGAGAACCCTATAGTTACAACAAAAAGTGTTATGCGAGCGACAGGATTTACTCGAGCTGGTGCACAAAAAGTTATAGACCGATTTATAAAACTTAACATTCTTAAAGCAGAACAAAAAGAAATCAATTATGATATTAAGTATACATATGATAGATACTTTAGGGCTTTTATGAATTAGTAAAATAAAGGATCTAATACCCTAGGGTTAACCCTAGGGATCCTTTATTTTGAGGAGCCGTAACAACAGTAGGAGGAATACCCAAAACCCAGAATACCTTTTAAAAAAAGGTAAACGGGCAAACACAAAACCATGATACAATAAATATATAGTATTTTATTTTTAAAAATATGTTAACTGAATCAATCAACTTAATAGATTTTATCGGACTGTTTATTTTTATTGCTGGGTTTATTATCGGGCTTGGGGCGGTGATTGTTATTGATATACACGGATTTTTAGGAAGAAAATCAAACTATTGGACCGAAGCGACAACCAGAACTCACAAAGTGACAAAGCCACTTATTTGGATCGGTATCTCTCTTGTGATTATTGGAGGCGCGATTTTTTATCGCAACGAACCTTTTTCGGGAATTCCTTTTTTCCACGCTTTGATCGCGATGGCTCTTCTCATCAACGGCTATTTTCTATCATTCAAAGTAAGTCCTTTTATGTTGCAGAGAGAAAAAGAAGGGCGGTCGGGAGAACTTTTGCCAGCATCATGGCAAAACAAAATTATAGTTAGTCTGATTGTTTCTGATATCGGTTGGTGGGGAGGACTGGCTTTGCTCGTTTGGTTTATAATCCAAAATTTTTAATTTCTTGAGGATGCTTTTAGTGGGGAACTTTAGAAATGTCCATATTAAGTAAATAAAATGTCGCAATAAAATGGTCAAAATAATGGGTTTATTGGAAAATTTGAGATAAAATGTCGCAATTAGCATTTGAAAATGTCGCAATAATATAATAAGATTTAAATATGAATAAAAAAGAAGAAAGACAACAAAAAATATTAATTTTTATAAAAAATAATCAGAAAACATCAAGTTCTGATATTTTGTCTTTTTTAAAAGATGATGTTGAGAGGAAAACATTGCAAAGAGATCTTGGGGAATTACTTGATAAAAATTTAATTTCACAGTCAGGAAGTGGTAGGGGTGTTATTTATTTAATAAATGAAAAAAATAAAATATTTGAAAAAATTGATATTAAAAAATATTTTGAAATTCCCTACTTGGAAAGAAATGTGAAAGAAAGTTTTAATTTTGAGATTTTAAGTATTTTGGAAAATGATATTTTTACAGTAGGAGAAAAAGAAAAACTGGAAAATCTACAAATAGAGTTTATAAAAAATTTCTCAAAATATGATAGTCAAACTCTTATCAATAAAGAGTTTGAAAGAATAATGATTGAATTTTCTTGGAAGTCTTCGGTAATAGAAGGAAACACTTATTCTCTTTTAGGCACCGAAGCTCTAATTAAAAATAATGTAGTCGGAAAAGGAAAAACAAAGGAAGAAACTCAAATGATCCTTAACCACAAGG
>JAQTWD010000017.1 GCA_028689435.1 Minisyncoccota bacterium
ACCTTTTTTACATGCGGAGCTAACATATTTGATATATTTACGGTTAATGTTGATAATGTCATTACCGCCAAATATACCTAAAACTTAATGTTTTGGGTATTACCGATGTATCTCATCTTTTTCACAAAACACAAATGGTGGGAAATTTGCGAAGCAAATTTCCCACTTCAACCGTATTCTAAAAACTAAAAACTAACGACTAAAAACTTACCTGAGCAGAAAAATAATCCCAAAATTGGATGCGGAACGAGGAGGTGACAAAAAATCCATTGAGCCGTATTTAAAATACGGTGAAAGGGATTTTTTGGAAACCGACAAAGTTATGCGCCGATTTTGGGATTATTTTTAATTCTTAGATACACCATCGCCCCTATCGCCCCCACCAAATCAAAAACCAAATCAAGTGCAGTATTTGTATATCCCCCGACACCTGTCTCGGGAATAATAACTGTTGCTACAAATTCTACAATCTCGTTCAAAGCGCCAAATCCCAATCCTGCCATCACTATAACCAAAGCAAAAGAAACTTTTTTGATTGATTCTTCTTTCATCATCGGTTTTATCAAATGATAAGCAAGTATTGTCGCCACCCAAAAACCAACAGCGTGAACAAACTGATCATATTTGAAAATATTGTATGGCTCGCCCACTATCGGAAACAACATCAATTCGTAAAATTTTGTACCCTGCAAATATAATCCCCCACCTGCCATATGTAGATAAGACCAAATAGTGAGACCCCATAAAAGTCCTGTTGGATAATTGACTCTCTCATGAGAAAACAAAATCACCAACAAAAAGAAAACTATAACAGCGATATAAATAATAAATTCATAATTTTCTCTCGCTAGAAATAAATAGGTGAAAATCAAAATACCCGCAATATTTACAGCGAGCAAATATTTTAAACTTTTTGTTAAACTGGGCATAGTTTAATTTTAGCATAAAAGATGCTAAAAAATTATAAACCCGCTACACTAACTTTAGTATTATATAAATATATAAATTTAGATAACCATATACTGTTTGCCAAACGATACTAAAGTTAGTGTGCAGGTAAATGATAAATTTTAAATTATAAATTACGAAACAGTGTGGACCTGCCTCTTTTCTGAAAGAAGAGCAACGACACGGCAGGCAGGTTGCTTCGTTACACTCGCAAAGACGAATTTTGCTTCGCAAAATTCGTTACTTACACCTTAACCCTTACGCCTTTCTCCTTACACCTTACTCCTTACCCCTCCGTCTCTTGCTTATTCTCCCTTAATATTATTTAATCTATCTCAGAACTGTTTAAACTTGAAAGATAATTTTGTAATACTTTCCAAAGGAGGAAAAATGTACAAACACGACAAGAATATAAAAAGTGCAGTCAGAGTTTTGAAAAAAGGTGGAGTAATTGTTTACCCAACAGATACTGTTTACGGATTGGGAGCAGACGCAACCAATATAGAAGGAATATTAAGACTGTGCCAAATAAAAGAACGATTTAACAGACCCATATCAATCGCTGTATCCGATCTGGAAATGGCAGAAAGATATGTAAAATTTTCCAAACTGGCAGAAAAGATTTTTCAAAAATTTATGCCTGGGGCGGTTACAATGATTTTACCCATGAAAAAATTTGTTCCTCAAACAATATCTATGTTATCGGCCAATACTGGCATGTTGGGTATCCGAATTCCCAACAACAAAATTTCTACAGAAATCATCGAGCGCCTTGGCAATCCCATTACTACTTCCAGTGCCAATCCGCGAGGAGGACTTTCGTCTGTTTCGGTGGAACAAGCCCGCGAGCAATTTGCGTGCAAGGATCCCGAATTCCAACCAGATTTTTATTTGTGCGGTGGGACAATGCAAAGCGGTAAACCTTCAACTCTCGTCACTGTGGTCAAAGACAAGATAGAGATAATAAGGCAAGGAGCAATCGCGCAAGAAGAAATTCTTTCCCTATCAACATAAGGAGTGCCTATCATGAACTGTCGTTGTTGCAAAAAAAAATGTGCATTCACCCCATAGCGAGATACAAAGGCACCAAAAAAACTTGCCAAATTTGTTCTAAACCAGTAGAACAAAATTATCTACCAATGAAAGAAGGTAAGGTAGACTTTTCATCAGGTCTCTTTGCCATTGTGTGTCCAGAATGTAACAAGGAACATCTTGAAAAACACAAAGCCGAAGTTGGCGAACCGCGTGCCAAATGAAAGGCCCAAAAACCCCTCGCCAAAAACGAGGGGTTTGTTAATATATAATTAGAAGAATTAGAATTAGAAAATAATTTAACTAAACCCTAAACCCTATGGAAATAATAAAAGAATTTAAAGAATTTGCTATCAAAGGCAATGTCGTGGATATGGCAATCGGTATCGTCATCGGTACCGCTTTTGGAAAGATTGTCAGCTCATTTGTGGCAGATATAATAATGCCACCTATCGGAGTCATCACTGGTGGAGTAGATTTTTCCAATCTCGTCTTTACATTAAAAAGCGCCACAGAAACCACAGAAGCAATAACACTAAACTATGGAATGTTTTTAAACACAGTAATTGATTTTCTAATAATTGCCTTTGCTATCTTTTTTGTTATTAAACAATTAAATCGCTTCAAAAGAAAAGAAGAAACAAAAGAAGCGGAAAAAACAAAAGAACCAGCCGAAGAAATAATTTTACTCCGAGAAATTAGAGACTCGTTGAAAAAATAAAACTTATTAATTAGTGGTTTAAAAGTGTCGTGACCCGAAGGATCACGATACTCTTTAAATTATCTGGATCGCTTCGTAGTATTGCTTCAAATTTTTTCTCAAAAAATTTGAAGTGCTCGCGAAGACGCTTTTCTTTTTAGAAAAGCGTGACGAATTTCCTTCGGAAATTCGTCTTTGCGAGGAACGAAATAAAACGGAGTGACGAAGCATAATTTAAAGTTTGTTATTGTTTTTTTGTTTACTTTGTCATAGAATCAACAAAGGCTATGTACACGATCATTTAATTTTGAAAGGGAGAGAATATGGTTGAAACAGCGACAGCGGTTGATGAAAAAAAAATCAATTTAAATTCTGTCAGATTAAAAGAATATCCCCATTTTATCGAAGTTGTTGAAAAAAAGATGCTGGATCAAATCGGTTCCGATATCAGAGAAAAAATAACTGCAGTGATCGGTTTAACCAATGTTGGGGTTGATATGCTTTTGGCTTATGGAATAGCCTCGGCTCTCAACGAAGAGCGCAGAAAAGTTTCCTGTTTTCATCATTGTAGAGCGATTTATTACAAAATAATTGACTCTTTGTGGGTAAAATATCTGCAAATTGAGAACGGACTTAAACCGCCCCAAGAAGAAGGTTTCGTTTTGTTTGTCCATTGTTGTTTTGATAAAATGAGTTCCAGCGAACTCTCAAGACTGGCAAAAATAGACAAAAAATTCCAACAAGAAAAAATACGAGAGTTTTCATTTTCAGAATATTTAGAAAAAGAAAGTTATCGTGTTCAACTTTTTAAAGTTTCTAAACTGGAAGTAAATCACTCAATAATTCTCTCCGTCCCCAGAGAAGAATATATCGACTTTATGTTGAGTAAATGATCACACGTCGCGACCGCTAGGTCGCGACGTTTTGTTTTTGTGTTTTTTACTTTAAATTACGAAATGTGGATTGCTTCGTTACACTCGCAAAGACGACGGCTTCGCCGTCGTCGACGGACGAAAAAGCAAAGCTTTTTCGTCCGTCTTCGCGAGGAACGAAGCGATCCACATCGTACGTTGTCGCTATCAGCTATAAGCCCTGCCTCTTTTCTAAAAGAAAAGCAACGACACGGCAGGCAGGTATCGGCTATTAGCTTCGTCTTTTCTACTTGTTACTTACTACTTGTTACTTTATACTTTAATCATGAACACAAACATCACTTGGCAAGATTTTGAATTTGAACACTCTCACAAAACACCCGATTGGTTTTGGTCTATTTGGATAATCGCAATCGGAGTAATAATTTTTCTTGTAATAAAAGGAAATATTATTCTTCCTCTTTTGATCCTTGTAGTTGCTTTTACAATCTCAATCCAAGCAACAAATAAACCAAAAATAGTAACTTTTGAAATTAACCAAACAGGAATAATCACAGGACAAGCAAAATATCCTTACAAAAATTTGGATTCATTTTGGGTAACAAAAGATGAAAATCCACGATTGATAATAAAGATAAAAAACTCTTTTATGACTCACGCGGTTATTTCTTTAAAAAATACAAACAAAGAAGAAGTAGAATCTTTTTTGTTAAATCATCTTAAAAAAGAAGAGCAAAAAGAACCTCTTAGCCACAAGATGGCGAAATATCTGTAATTTTGTTATAAATTACAGAATACTCCCATAGTTTAATGGACTTGCGAAAATTGCCCTTGTAGTTCAATGGATAGAACGCGACTTTGCGGAAGTCGTAATCTAGGTTCGATTCCTAGTGAGGGCACAAAATAAAAGTATAGTATAATAATCTTATATGCATCCCGTTAGAGATAGCGGACACGAAGTAAAACGATATATTTAACGAGAGCAATTTATTAGATTTAATTTAAATAGATAGTCCGTGTGATTTAACAAAGTCCGCGTCCTATCTTTAACAGGATGAATAATTACGAATTATTTTTCTTTGATCTGGACGGAACTATAACCGAGAGCAAATCCAATGTGGATAATGAAATGGCAAATATCATTAGCCAACTTTTGAAACATAAAAAAGTGGTTATAATCTCTGGAGCAAGATTTTCTCAATTTAAAGAACAATTTATTGATTTTCTTCCTAACGGCACAAATCTGGAAAATCTTTACATAGCACCACTGACAGGGGGCAGTTTTTACTCTTTCAAAGATGACGATTGGGTAAAAGTTTACGAAGATGCTCTCTCCCCCGAGGAAAGACTCAAGATAACCAGTATTCTAAAAAGAGCAATCAAAGACAACGATTTTCTTACCCCCGAAAAAATATACGGTGATCAAATTGAAGACCGAGGAGGGCAAATAACATTTTCAGCGTTAGGACAAAAATCTCCTGTTGAAGAAAAAAAGCTGTGGGACCCCAGTATAGAGAAAAGAAAAACGCTGAAAAAAATATTGGATAAAGATTTGTCCGAATTTGAAGTAAGTGTCGGCGGTTCAACATCGGTAGATATAAGAAAAAAAGGAATTGATAAAGCATATGGTATAAATAAGATAGCCTCTTTGTTGTCCATACCAAAAGAAAAGATTATATTTTTTGGAGATGCTATATTTGAAGGAGGAAATGATTATTCTGCCACAACCACCGGTGTCCACATTCAAAAAGTATCGGGACCAAAAGAAACAAAAGCTTTTTTAAATAGTTATTTAAAAGAAATTAATAGTTAATTCTATCAGCTATCAGCTATTGGCTATAAGCTATTGGCTATAAGCTACACAAAACATGTTACATTTTTACACAGAAGAAAGACCATGGGGCAAATTTGAACAATTTGCAAAAAACGAAAAAGCCACGGTCAAAATACTTACTATAAAAGCAGGAGAAGAAATAAGTTTACAATTTCATCATAATAGAGAGGAATATTGGAAAGTTCTCTCTGGTGACCCAACTATTCAAATTGGAGAAGAAAAATTTGAAGCAAAAAAAGGCGAGGAATTTTTTGTCCCAAAAGAAGTTAAACATAAAATATTTGGAAACACCCAAGATACCGAAATTTTGGAAATTTGTCTCGGAGAATTTGATGAAAACGACGAGGAAAGACTGGAAGATAAATATAATAGATAAAAAAATACTATTGCATTTTACTTATAATTCATATATATTATAAGTACAAATGGCCCTAGGGCTCCGAGACTTTATTCGCAAGAATAAAGATCGTTAGCAAAAGCACCTCTCTGAGGTGCTTTTGCTTTTATAATATATTTTTTAATTCTTCCCTTAAATTATTAAAATCATCTTTTGGTAACACACCGAGTTTTCGTATGAGTCTTTTACTACTCATTGCTTTTAATTGATTTAATATAGCAAATCCTGTTTTTGATTCTTCAACAATCTCATCTAAAATATTTTTATGATGAGATTTATAATTTATCTCGTAACGATAAATACTGTCTTTCTTTTTGCTTGTTAATGGTATGGCCCAAAAAAGATGGTGTCCGAATTTTTTCAGAACAAGAACAGGTCTTTCAAAATTTTCATTTTTACCATTTTGTTCCGAGCCAACATTCAACCCAACATTTGCCCACCAAATTTCTCTTTGTTTAAAAGAAAGCGTTGAATTATCTGATATATGAATTCTAGTTTTTAACTTTATCCATTTTACAAAATCTTTCAAAAAATTTTTGAAATTATCGTCCATAAATTATTCTCTAAAAAAAATTAATTAAAACTACAAGCCCCTTTACTATCCAGACATCCCAACAATTTTGAAAGTTTGATTGTTGCGACGCACAACACCTCGTCTGCCCCACCGTAGTAAACAAAAAGATTGTCGCCTTTTACAACTGCCCCGTTTGAGAAAACAACATTTCTAACAATTCCATTTTTTTCATAAGACATCTCTGCTTCAAGAATTGGATTTTTACTTCTTGCAATCACTTTTGTTGGATCTTTCAAATCCAAAAGTGCTGCCCACAGGTGATATTTACTGTCCGATTTTGAAAGTCCGTGATACAGCAGTAGCCATCCTTTTTTTGTTTCAATCGGAGGGCCATTTATTCCTATTTTTTTATTGTCTCGGTATTCTTCTCGGGGACTCATCAAAATTTGTCCCTCGAGCCATTTTTCATTTTTAAAAGAAAGATCATCAACAAAATCAATCCAAATGCTTTGATTATTTGAACGGTGGAGAATCGCATATTTTCCATTTATTTTTTTAGGAAAAATAGCTGCGTCTTTGTCGTCTACATTGGGTCGAGAAATTAAAATAGGTTTTGCCCAATCCCAATTTTGTTTTTTGAGATTGCTGTAAGAAATAGATGTAAGAGCAACACGAGGAGAATCTATACCATTGTAAGCGGTGTAACACATATAAACGATGTCGCCTATTCTTGTCAGTCTCGCATCTTCACATCCAGAATTCCCATTGGGTACTTTTTTGTTTTCAAAATCTTCTCGCGGAATATACGCAGGCTTATCAAATCTTTTTATCTTAAAACCGTTTGTACTTTGTGCATAACCAACGACAGAAGTATTGTCGAGAGACATCGCTCTATAAAACAAATGAACTTTTTTGTCTTCATACAGTGCCCCTGCATTGAAAACAGCTTTTGCTTCCCAAGGATTTTTTTGCAACGGCTCCATAATAGGATTTTTTGAATATCTCTCCAATTGAACAATCCGAGTTGCCATAAGATCTTTCATCAGTTCTTTCAAATCCCCCACTGCCACGGCACAAACAGTGTCAGCCGCACCATAATACAAATAAATTTTCCCCCGCTTTACAAAAGCACCAGACGGAAAAACAATGTTTGGAACCATTCCATATCTTTCGTACTCTTCCTGAGGGACAAGTAGCGGGCGTCTCATTTTTGTAATCACTTTTTTTGGATTGTTCAAATCCAACAACATTGCCTCAATACCAAAAACAAGCTTTTCACCAGAAAAATAATTTTGAATATATGAATACAACAAAAGCCATCCATCTTTTGTTTTTATCGGAGGGGCTCCTATCTCGACATGATCAGCAGAGTGATTAAAAAGAGGAATCTCGTGATAATCTTTTTCTTCGTACCACTTTTTCCAATATTCAGGATTCCACATATCGCTTTCTTTATCAAAATAAGCAATACAAGTTTGTGAAGGAGGATTGTCTGTATTCACCGAAAGAATCGCAACAAATTTTCCTTTTATCTTTCCCGGAAACAAAGTCATCGCTTTAGCATTGAAAGGCGTAACTGGATATTTTTTGATTGTTTTAAAATCTTTTGTTATTGCCAACCCAACTTTTATTCCATCGGCATTAAAAGGAAAAGTGGACAGAGCGGTATAAAAAATATAATATTTTTCGCCAATCTTTGTTACACGAGGATCTTCGCATCCATATTTTTCCCAATCATATTCTGGTTTCAAAAGTTGTTTGTGTTTTTCAAAATGAATTCCGTCTTTGCTTTTTGAATATCCTATAGTAGAAGTCCCCGCAGGAGAAAGTGCCCTGTAAACAAAGTGAATTTTTTTACCATCAAAAACAGGACAACCATTAAAGGTTGCCTCTGCTTCCCAAAAATTTTTGCTGTTGGGAATTAAAATTGGATTTTCTTCTGATCTCTCGAATTCAAACATAATATTTTATATAATCCGAATACTACGAATTATATCCGAATACCCCAAATAATTACAAACACGAATTAGCACAAACAACATTATTCGGATAAATTTGTAATTCGGGGAATTAGGATTTAATTCGGGTCATTCGTATTATATTTTTCTTTAACTTTTGGCTTTCCTGATTTCAACAAGGGCTTAACAAATTTATCTGCATCAGCAGTTGCCACACAAGAATATTTATCTGCTCCACCATAATAAATCATCAATTGATCATCTTTTATGACTGCTCCACAACAATAAGACACGCCAGATTTCCAGCCTTCGTTTTCATAATGCATATCAGGTTCTAAGATTGGCTCGACACTTCTTGCAATTATTTTTTGAGGATCTTTCAAATCCAAAAGCATTGCTCCCATTTTGTATTTGTCTGGATCGTTATAAATATCCATCGCATGATAAATCAAAAGCCATCCGTCTTTTGTCTTTATCGGAGGAGGTCCTGCCCCCCTAACCCAACTATCCCAACGATCTTTATTTTTTTGTGTACTAAAAAATCCATCAATATGTTCTTTGTCGTTAAATTCCAAATCATCCAAATGCTCTATCAAAATATCAGGATTAATACTGTGAAGTACAGCAAATTTTCCATCTATTTTCTCCGGAAACAACACCCAGTTTTTGTGAATCTCTCCTGGACGAGAAATCGTAATCGGTTTTTTCCAATTCCATTTTTTCTTCAAAAAATCCTTTAAAGGAATAGAAGAAAGAGCCATTCGCAAAGATCCCCAACCATCAAAAGCAGTGTATGTAAGATAAACAGTGTCTTCAATAAGAGTAAGTCGTGGGTCCTCGCAACCCCCGTTTAATCCCCCGCCAGAAACATAATCAATTGGAGATTTTTTGCCTTTGTTTTTTTTCTTTAATGCTTCGTGAGTTTTTGTGCTGAAATATACTGGTTCGTCGGACCTTTCTGTCATAGTAAAACCGTCATTGCTCGCCGTGTATCCCAAAACAGAAACATCACTGTCCCCCATAGCACGATACAAAAGATGGATTTTTCCTTCCGCTTGCAGAACGGCTGGATTAAATGTTGCTTTTGATTCCCATCTATTTTTTTCACTTGGTGCGATAATAGGGTTTCCTTCAAATTTTTTGACGATGTGTTTTATTTTTTTGTGGGTATCTGGGTGCTTCTTTTCTTCTTGTTTTTTCTTTAAAACTTTTTTTCTTACTTTTTTAACAACAATAGAATCCACTTTCTTTTTTGTGGTCTTTTTTACAAGAGCTTTTTTTGTTTCTGGTTTCGTCTTTTTTGTAACCTTTTTTGTCTTTTTTACGACAACAGAATCCACCTTTTTTGAGGCTTTTTTTATTTTTTTAGAAATAGATTTTGGTGATGTCTTGGAAATTTTTTCCACTTTTTCAACTTTCACCACTTTTTTCTTGTGTTTAGATTTAGGGTCACTCAAAATAGCCTTGGGTTGTTTTTTTCCCTCTTCATTAACCACTTTTTTGAGCCAGTCATTAAAGACACCCATAGCTAATTTCACTTAGTAATATACCTTATATGATAACACAATGTTTTTTGTCAGTTATCCCCTTTTTGCAATTTAAAAACCCGTCGAGTGACAGGTTTTTGATTATTTAGTGTTAGCTTTTGCCACCATTTTGGATAATCTTGATTTTTTTCTTGAAGCTGTATTTTTCTTGATTATTCCTCTCTTTGCGGCTTTGTCTATTGCTTGAAAAGCTTTTGATAGATTAACTTCTGTATTCTTTCCTTCTTTGTTTGAAACAGCTTTTACTATTTCTTTTACAGAATCTTTCATTGTTCTTTTTCTTCGCAAATTAAAAACTCTCTTCTTTCCAGAGCTTTTTAGTGCTTTTTTAGCTGATCTTGTTATTGGCATGGTTAGTAGAATATATCATTTAACAATAAAAATCAAGCAAAATGAAATATCTAAAGGAATTGGCAAATTCAAGGTTAATTCAAAATGCAAATCTCAAAAATCAAAATTACAATGTAAAATTAAAAAATTTAACACTTTACATTATCATTTTCAATTTTGAGATTTCAATTTTTAATCTATAATTAGTGTATTATGATTTCACAACTCACGGGTAAAATATCCTTTGTCACTTTAAACTATGTTGTTTTAGATGTATCTGGTGTTGGTTACAAAGTATTTGTATCAAACGACACCACCGCTTCTCTACACGAAAATTCAAATGCGACACTTTGGACTTATTTGGCCGTTAGAGAAAATTCTATGGATCTCTATGGTTTCACCGAAAAGCAAAATCTTGATTTTTTTGAGATGCTTTTGACGGTTTCTGGAATCGGACCAAAATCTGCATTGGGAATATTAAATGTCGCATCACCAGAAACACTTCGTTCGGCGATATCATCGGGCGATACATCATATCTAACAAAAGTATCTGGTATTGGAAGCAAGAGCGCTCAAAAAATTGTCTTGGAACTGCAAGACAAGGTTGGAAAAATAGAGGGAGGAGCGAGAGGTGTAAGAGAAGAAGTAGATGCTGTTGAGGCACTTAAATCTTTGGGGTATTCTGCTCGCGAAGCAAGTGATGCCTTGAAAAAAGTGTCGAAAGAAATTACAGATACAGGAGGAAGAGTGAGAGAAGCGTTGAAAATTTTATCCAAATAAAATTTTCAAGATTTAGGAATTATGATTTAAGATTTAAGAAAAAATTCCGAAGTTTTCACGGTCGTGAAAACTTCGGAATTTTTTTAACTTACATTCTTCTACTTAATTTTAATTGAGTGGGCCGAGGTTTTGGCTTCGCCAAAACCCGCTTTTCTTTTCTACTTTATTAAATTTATTTTATTAATTTAAAATATTCTTTTACTCAATTCATACGGTCGTACAGATTGAGTAATATATACATATATGTATAAAGTTGACGACCGTCAAAGTCATACATATTTAAAAATAATCTTAAACTTTTCACGGTCGTGAGAAGTTTAAGATTGTTTGTTTTTAGAAATTTTAAAAACAAAAAACCCTTAGTCGTTTCAACTTTCGCTGAAACGACCAAGGGTCTAAAAGGAACAAAGAGTCCCGATGCAAAGGGCTACTTTTTCAAGGATTCATTACAAGAAAAGACGCGAGTCCCAACAGCCCCATGATCATCATCTAACTGACGCGCACGCACAAACCACAACCGATGGTCGGAATCCCAGTAAACGAGTGTGGGAAAGATCTCATTATTTTTTCCACGAACATAAAAAATGTTCGAAGTCCCGTCAGAAAGAAGATATCCTCCCTCGCCTTGAGGTTGCCTACTTATCATAACAGTGAGGACCGACCAAAATTCACTCGCGTCCTTATAGACATACTCGTCTCCGACCTCTTTCAGGATCTCGGGGTCGCTCATCGGCTTTGACAAATTAAAAGACCTTACCCTTGCCACGGACATTTTTATGGTCTTTTTTGTAACGGATAAAATCCTATCGCTAAACAATTCGGCAATCAAAAGACCCTTACGGGTTACAAAAAAATTGTGAGGGTCAAACAGATTCAAACCGTCGTGAATATTTTGTAGTTCTTCCATAACAAAATCAAAACTCAATGATTTTCCTTCGCCAGTGCGATCAATAATTGCGTTGATTTTTTTGTAGATTTTTCCTCTTTGTTCGTCGGTAACACCTTTTGTCGGCGTCATAACAAACCTCCATCTTTGAAATTCCTCTTTCCCGAGGCGGGTCGTCGCTTTTTAGCAACAAAGTTAAAGAACACTTACACAATCACTATATATTTACACCAAACTTTGTCAAGAAATAAATTATAAAAAACTAAAAAAACAGAAAATTACAAAATTTATGCGACCGCATAAATTTTGTAATTTTTCTGCCTTTCACCACCCTCCACTTTCTACTTTCACCTTAATTCTGTTAGAATTAAGAAATGATAAACGATATTTTATACAAAATTAAAAAACTAATTCCCGAGAAAGTTTTTACTTCCCTACAACCAATTTATCACTATCTCCTTTCTTTATTAGGCGCTTTGATATATTTTTTTCCATCAAGAAAAATTTTTATTGTTGGAATAACAGGGACAAAAGGAAAAACCAGTACCGCCGAACTTGTTAATGCGATGTTGGAAGAAGCAGGTTTTAAAACAGCGCTCCTTGGTACACTTCGTTTCAAAATCGGAGAAACATCTGAAATGAACAAACAAAAGATGACAATGCCGGGGAGATTTTTTGTTCAACAATTTTTGAGAAAAGCAGTAAAAGAAAAATGTGATTATGCAATTGTAGAAATGACTTCTCAGGGTGTCTTGCAATATCGTCACAAATTTATTCAATTAAATGCCCTCATATTTACCAACCTCTCACCCGAACACATAGAATCACATGGTTCATACGAAAATTATATAGAGGCAAAATTAAAAATAGCAAAAGCACTGAAAAAATCTCTCAAAAAGAAAAAGTTTTTAATTGTGAACGTCGACGACAAAGAAGCTCCGCGCTTTTTAAACAACAATATTGAAGAACAATACAAATATTCAATCGCTGATGCAGAACCGTATGAACTGAAAAAAGATGGCTTGATAATGAATTTTATGGGAGCAAAAATAAATGCACATCTATCTGGTAAATTTAATATTTACAATATTTTAGCTGCTGCCACTTTTGCTCAAACCCAAAACATCGGCAGAGAAACAATCAAAAACGCAATAGAAAAATTTAGAGGAATAAGAGGCCGTGTAGAAAAAATAGAAGAGGGGCAAGATTTTTCTATCATTGTTGATTATGCTCACACTGCTGATTCTTTAGAAAAGCTTTACGAGACATTTTCTCATTCAAAAAAGATTTGTGTTTTAGGAAATACAGGTGGAGGAAGAGATAAATGGAAAAGACCTGTAATGGCGGGTGTTGCCGACAAACACTGCGATTATATTATTCTTACTGACGAGGACCCATATGATGAGGATCCGCGAGAAATAGTGAGGGAAATGGAAGAAGGAATTCAAAACAAAGAATATGAAGTGATAATGGATAGAAGAAAAGCAATTCACAAAGCCTTGTCTGTCGCAAAGACTGGTGATACTGTTTTAATAACAGGAAAAGGCACCGATCCTTATATAATGAAAGCAAACAATGTGAAACTTGATTGGGATGATGCCGAGGTGGCCAGAGAAGAATTTCATAAAATAAAAGAAAGTGTTTATTAAAATTTTAAATTATACAAATGTTTGATTTTATAAAATGGTTTTTACTAATATTCGGTGGGTTGTGGATTATTTGGTTTTTTACTGGTGGGCCAGAAAGAAACATCTCCCAAGATGGTTTATTTATAAAACAACCTAATGCCCCAGGGGAAAAATGGTATTTGTATAATAAAAATTTCCCAATTTTAGACGGGATTTTTAAAGACGACGGAAATGTTACAAATGATTCTGAAGAAATGAGGGAAGAATTGGAACAAGCTCAAGAAATTGCAGGAGTGTCATTCTATAAAGATAAAATATTTCTAAGAGAGGGAAATATTTATGGATCAAACGCTGATGAAGAATATTTAATAATAGAATCATCTTTAAGTAATAAAGACAGAATAAATTTAACGGGCTGGACTTTACAGAGTGCTGTGTCTGGACAATCTATTAAAATTGAAAAAGCAACATATTTACCACAGATGTATTCAGTAAATTATCAAGAAGCGATTTTTCTCTCACCTGGAGAAAAAGCCTATATAACAACAGGAAGGTCCCCAATTGGAACATCTTTTAGAACCAATCTTTGTACAGGATATTTTGAACAATTCCAAAACTTTGACCCATCTCTAGACAGAGAATGTCCTCGTCCCGAAGACGAACCTGGATTTATCACAAGTGGGCCAAATGCCCTAAATGACGCTTGTATTGATTATGTGAGAGGAATATCAAAATGTAGTATTGTAAATGAAAGTCTCCCACAGGACATGCAGTATGAATGTTCTCAATATATTACACAAAAAATAAATTACAAAACTTGCGTTGAAAATCACAAAAACGAAAAAGATTTTTACAGACCTGAGTGGAGAATATTTTTGAACAGAAACGAACAACTTTGGAAAGAAAAAAGAGAATTGATAAAATTGTTGGATGTTAATGGAAAAGTGATAGACACATTATCATACTAAAGCTGATAGCTGATAGCAAAAAAAACGGAAGTTGCTTTTTGCAATTTCCGTTTTTTAAATATTTAATACCCTAAACAAAACAATCCCCGCCGAAACAGAAACATTGAGGGATTCTTTTTTCCCAACCATCGGTATTTCTATTATCTTATCTACCCTTTCCAAAATATTTTTTGATACACCGTCTACTTCGTTGCCCAAAATAAAAGCAGTATCTTTCTTTAATTTAAGTTTTTTGTAATCAATAGATTTTTTGTCTTGCTCCACGGCGACAACCTCTGCCCCACTTTTCTTTAAAACATCAACAAGCTCTGCGATTTCTTTATAATATTCCCATTCAATGTTTTTTTCTGCTCCTAGTGCTGACTTGCTCAAATCTTTTCTCATTCTTCCAAATCGATCTAACGGCTGAGGTGTATACCCTACCAAGAAAATCTTTGAAACACCACAAGCATCCGCCGTTCTAAAAATAGCGCCCACATTGTGGACACTGCGAATATTATCCAAAACGACAAAAATTTTCTTTTTACTCTTTTTTAACATATCCTAAACTATACAAGAAAAGTTTGACTTTGAAAACAAATGGTGGTTAAATGACAGCAGAAAAAACGCCAAGAAACCAAAAGGAGGTGATACTATTTGGCAAACGGAACATCAGTAGTAAGCGCAAACACGGTCGTGGTAGAGCGACCCGAGTACAGCGGTAAGATACACGAGAAAGTTTACCTCGGCAACTGTCGCTGGAAGGCTTCGGACGAATTTCGCGGTTGGTGGGACTGCGTAAAAGAGATAACGAAGTACCGTCAGCAGACAGGAACCTACTTCACAAAGGAATTAACAACACAGGTTTCTCAGACTTTGATGACGAACAAAAGTAACTTAACCCTTTACAGTTGTTTGGACACTCCGATGGACAAGTATCACGGGGTGGATTGCTTTATCATCTGGTGGGGGTCATCTCGCCAAGAGTCCGGCAGGATAGTGACGTTGGACATTACATTAAAAGAAGAGAAGCCTTCATACAAGGCTGACATTCTTGTAACACCGAGTAAAATTTGTAACTTCAGAGAATTGGTTCAGGAGATAATTGGTCACCTGACCAAAACTTCTCCGAGAATTTTTTACAACGATCCGACAAAACAAGTTTGAACTAGATGTGCTCTTTCAGGCGCAATCTGTTGTTCTTCAAGCAACAGATTGCGCCTTCTTTTTTTACCTTTTATTACTTGCTACTTACTACTTGCTACTCTATACTATTTTATATATGTTAAACACATTTCCAAACTTACTAATATTAGGATTGCTTGCTCCAACAATATTGAGAGTGACCGTTGGTTTACTTTTTGCCAGATTTGGATTACTAAAACTGACAAAAGACAAGCAAAGTAAAATTGTTTTTTTTGAAACAATTGGTTTAAGGCCTGCTGTTTTTTGGCTTTGGGTAGTTGCTCTGATAGAAATAATTTCTGGATTATTTATTTTTGTAGGATTCTTAACTCAAATATCTTCAATTATTGCCGGTATTATAATGTTTATATCAATAATAATTAAAATCATTAAACCAAAAGCATTGCCTAATACATTAGATTTTTATATTTTATTTTTTATAGTATTTATTTCTCTTGTATTGTCTGGCGCAGGATTGTTTGCTTTTGATATGCCGTTGTAATAAACAAGGAGTAAGGGTTAAGGTGTAAGGTGTAAGCAAAAAGTGAAAAAGATGAGATACATCGGTAATACCCAAAACATTAAGTTTTAGGTATATTTGGCGGTAATGACATTATCAACATTAACCGTAAATATATCAAATATGTTAGCTCCGCATGTAAAAAAGGTCG
>JAQTWD010000018.1 GCA_028689435.1 Minisyncoccota bacterium
CTTGCTTGGTACGCGTCGGAACGACGTCGAGTCTTGGTTGGATGCGTTTTGGGACGAGACTGGCGGTCGGTGGTCTCGTGTGGGTGGCTTCGTTTTCCTCGCCTCGCAAGTTAGTTCTCAGGACTAGGGTCCTTATTTCTTTTGGATCCTTTGTCCTTAGACCGCCGTTTTCCCGTGAGGGAAAACGGCGGTTTTTTTGTTATATTAGTATTGCATTAGTACCATTTGTATCACCCGCCTGCCAACGACTTGGCATTAGCGGGCAGGTTCGTATATTGGTATGTTTATCTTAAATCATTGATTTTCGTTTGGCTATGTGATAATGTATTGGACTATGAAGACAGATACTATAAATATTTCACCGGTAAATATGGGAGACAGAAAAGCTTTGGGAATCAAGGCAGGAGATACTGTTCGTGTTTGGGTGAAAATTCAGGAAAAAGGAAAAACTCGTTTGCAGGCTTTTGAAGGTCTTGTTTTGGCAACAAAGCACGGAGCAGAAGCAGGAGCAACTTTCACAGTAAGAAAAGTTTCTTTGGGAGTTGGTGTGGAAAGAATTTTTCCTCTATATTCACCAAGTATTGATAAGATTGAAATCGTTAAGAGAGCAAATGTGAGAAGAGCAAAACTTTACCACATTAGAGACAAGGTAGCTCGTGAGATCAAGAGACAAATGAGAAAAATGAGTTTGGTAAAAATTTCTTCATTGAGCGACGGAGAAGAGACAGACAGAATTGCAAAAGAAGAAGCCGAAGCTGAAGCAAAAGTTACTGCAGAAAAGGAAGCAGAAGCAAAGGCAGAAGCTGAAGCAAAAGCATCAGAAGAAGCTAACAACGAAACTGTTGTTGAAACTCCAACAGAAGAAGTTAAGGAATAAATATTTAAAAGAAAAAATCGCCCTTGGGCGATTTTTTCTTGTCACTTATTACTTACTATTCTATAATTGCGAGTGAGGATGTGTGAAAATTTATTTTCACGATATCCGAGCGAAGCAATTATATGCTTTGCATATACTTATTATTGTCTTTGCTCAGGTGCGGAAACTGGTAGACCGGTACGCTTGAGGGGCGTATGTCTTTACAGACGTGAGGGTTCGAGTCCCTCTCTGGGCACAAAGGAGCGAAGCGGATTTGTGTTTAGAGAGAAAGCAAACTACTTTGCTTTCGTGGGGATGAGAAAAGCGCAGTCATGTTTTTCGTAACGAAGTGGAGAAAAACAGACGAGCTGGGGTCGAGAGTACTTTGTTTTTTACGAGCGTAGCGAAGTAAAAAACTTAGTAACTCGTGACCGAGTTCCATCTTGGGCAACAAATTTATTGATATATATCTTGTTTTAATATAGTATTCATTTTAGATTTTGTATTATTAATTTTTTAAGGAGAAAAGTATGACAAAACCAAAGTTGTTAGTTTTTGCCTCTGGTTCAAAGAACGCAGGGGGGTCAGGATTTGAAGAGCTTGTTAAAAATTCTAGATCGGGTATCTTGGATGCCGAAATTGTCGCTGTTGTTTCTAACCACGAGAACGGAGGTGTTCGAAAAATTGCTGACGAGTACGGTATAAAATTTATTTTATTTAAAGGGCCATACGTAGCCGAAGAATACCAAAAAATCGTACGAGATACTGGTGCCGAATGGGTATCTTTGTCCGGTTGGTTAAAGCTTGTACTAGGTCTTGACCCAAAGAAGACTGTCAATATTCACCCTGGGAGAATCCCTCAGTTTGGTGGTGCTGGAATGTATGGGCATTTTGTTCACGAAGCTACCATTGAAGCCTATAAGAGAGGCGAGGTTACAACCTCTGCTGTTACGATGCATTTTGTAACAGAGGTTTACGACGACGGTCCTGTATTTTTTGTTTATCCTGTTTGGATCAGAGAAGGGGATGATGCCGAGATTTTGGCACAACGAGTAAACAAAATAGAACACGGCTGGCAGTCTTACATCACAAATTTGGTGGTGCATGGAAAAATCAGTTGGGACGGAAAAAACAGAGACTCTCTGAAAGTTCCCGACGGATATATTTTTCATCGTTTTTAAAATTAAGAAAAGCGGGTCGCGAAGCGACCCGCTCTTTTGCTGTCTAAAAAACTAGACTATGTTAAAATAAATTGGTATAAATGAGTTCGTAGTTAATTGTTTGAGGTTATTGGTTTTCTAAAAACTAATGACTAAAAACTATCAACTAATCAAATATGGCGGTCATGGTGTAATGGTAACACTAGAGTTTGTGGATCTCTCAATCCGAGTTCAATTCTCGGTGACCGCCCACGAAAAAACAAACAGCGACGAAAGGCTTTGCTTTTTTGTCGCTGTTTGTTTTTTGTGTGAATTTTGGCGAAGCCAAAATTCACATACTAATACTTTTTTTGTAAGTACACCGTCACCGTTCTTCTCTTAAATGCTTTACCGCGTAGCATGTGTAAGTGAGATTTTTCTATTTTACGAATTTCAAAAAAGGGGCCAAAGAAATCTTTTATTTCGTCAGTTGTCCATGTGTGTTCTTGCACTCCGATTCTCGGATGAATATAGGATCCTTTTTCTTGGGCAGGGTTTTTTTCTAACAATCTTTTTGCATGCAAGTCTCCTTCGCGAAGGAAAGATTTGAAAAACAACCAGCCGTTTGGTTTTATTATTCTGTTTAACTCTTCAAGTAAAATATTTCTCTCTTCTTCATTTAAAAAGTGTGACGACATCATATCCAACACTATGTCTGTGGAATCGTCAGGCAAATCAATTTTGCCTGCGATAGAGCGAACTTTCCATTCTATGGAAGGATTTATTTTTTTTGCTTGGTTTATGGCCTCTTCTGAAATATCGTATCCAACACCTTTTATATTAAATTGGTTTGTCATATAAACAAGATTGCGACCATTACCACATCCTAGATCAAGAACAAGAGAATTTTTATCAAGAATTGCCTCGGGTTCATTTCGGCTTAGCCATCGAAAGAATTTTAAAAGATCCTCGGATGGTTTTACCGAGAGATTCAGATGTTCTCCTTTTTGATATTCTTTGTTCCAAAATGTTTTAGAGCTTTTTTTGTTTCTAGTGTCTCTTTTCATTGTTTCCAGTATAAACCAGATAGGTCCGACGGGGAAGTATTTCGGTATTCTTCAAAAGTTTGACTTATTGTCAGATAGGGGGTAGTATATTGACATAGGCCCGAAAGGGCTTTTAAAAATGAAAATTTTCTGGATTTTTATAAAGCTTCTAGATTTAGAAAATTTTTTAGTTGTCGGCTGTTAGCTGTCAGCTGTAAGCTTAAATAATATTATGAATCCCGTTAGAGATGGCGAATTATCTTTATCGGGGGGATGGACATATTAAAGACAATGGTAATTATTGCAAAAGTAAGAGAAGAGACAAAAACCTTGTAAATATATGTCATAATAAGTTTATTATTAAATAATAATTAAAAAAATAGAAGGTCATTTTTATTGAAAATGGTTTTCTATCTCTAACGGGATGAAATTAACAGATTATCTTAAAGATACAAAAGGAGAACTAAAACACGTTAGCTGGCCTACAAAGAGTCAGGCTGTTTGGTATACAATTATTGTTGTTGTTATTTCTTTGTTTGTAGCCTTCTTCCTTGGTTTCTTTGATTACATTTTTTCATTACTAATTGAAAAATTTATCATTTAGTCTTTTCTAAAAATTAAAATTATGGAAACACAAGAAAACGAACAAGAAAATAAGATAACAAAGCAAGATGCCAGTGCCGGAAGAAATTGGTATGCAATCCACACCTATGCTGGTTATGAAAATGCTGTTGTAAGAAATCTAAAACAAAGAGTAGAATCTTTGGGTATGCAAGACCTTATTTTTGATGTTGTTGTTCCAACAGAAAAGAAAATAAAGATAAAAGGAGGAAAGAGAGTAGAAGAAATGGAAAAAGTTTACCCTGGATATGTTTTGGTAGATATGATCGTAACAGATGAATCATGGTACGTTGTGAGAAATACTCCAAGAGTTACCGGTTTCGTTGGGGCGGGGGTAAACCCAGTTCCTGTCAGTCAAACAGAGATGGCAGATCTGATGGCAAGAATGAATACAGATGTTACCAAACACTCTATTGATCTTCAGTTAGATGACGCAGTTATTATTGTCGATGGTCCTTTCAAGGATACAGAAGGAAAGGTAATCGAATCAGATGAAAAGAGCGGTAAAGTAAAAGTTCTCGTTTCAATGTTTGGAAGAGAGACACCGGTAGAACTTGATTTTCTGCAGGTAAAAAGGATATAAAATAATTATTTACAAATATTTCATTTTTAATTTTACATTGTAATTTTAAATTTTGAGATTTTAATTTTAAATTTGAAACATGGCAAAAGAAATAATAAAAAAATTAAAGTTGCAAATTCCTGCGGGAAAAGCAACACCAGCACCTCCTACAGGACCAGCTCTTGGTCAGGCAGGTGTTAATATCAGTGAATTCGTAAATCAATTTAACGAAGCAACAAGAGAAAAAGCAGGAGATATTATTCCTGTTGAGATCTCAGTTTATGAAGACAGAACATTTAGTTTCGTTTTGAAAACACCTCCAGCATCAAGACTTATTTTAAAAGCTCTTGGAGTTGAAAAAGGTTCAGGAAAAAATGTTTCAAAGAAGGTTGGAACAATAACAAAAGATCAGGTAAGACAAATTGCAGAACAAAAAATGCCTGATTTGAGTGCAAACGATGTTGAATCAGCAATGAAGATTATAGAGGGGACAGCTCGATCAATGGGAGTCGAAGTTAAATAAATAAAAAATCCGCCAAAGGCGGATTTTTTATTTATTTAACTTCGACTAGTAATAAGGGGTAAGGTGTAAGGCATAAGGCATAAGGTATAAGGATTAAGTAGTAAGTAATAAGCGACGACGGCGGAGCCGTCGTCGACGGACGAAAAAGTTTCACTTTTTCATCCGTCTTCGCGAGGAACAAAGCGACCTGCCTGCCGGCAGGCAGGTCCACGTCGTCTGTGTTTTGTTCAATTTGTGCTTTGTTTGGTAACCTGCCTCTTTTCTAAAAGAAAAGCAACAACACGGCGAGGCAGGTTTTTGTGTCCCTGTGTTTTGTGCTTTTATATAAGCTTTTCATTGACTTCTTTTGTCTAAAAAACTATACTCGTTTTAGAAATTTTGAAATTCAAATCTTTAATCAAAGAGAGGCGTTCGTATGTTCATAACACTGGAGGGCGGAGAAGGGGCTGGTAAAACCACACAGATGGAAAGAATTTTTCAATACTTATCTCAAAAAGGTCATCCATGTGTAAAGACCAGAGAGCCAGGGCATGGTTTTATTGGCAGACAGATTCGCGCTTTGTTGATGCTTCCTGCAAACGAAACACTTGTTCCAACAGCGGAACTACTTTTGTTTATGGCAGATCGGGCACAACACATTGAATCATTTATTTTGCCAGAAATGCAAAAAGGCAACGTGGTTTTGTGTGATCGTTTTTTTGATTCAACTGTCGTTTACCAAGGTTTCACCGGTCAAGTTGGAGTAGAGAAAACTTTGTCTTTTCACGATGTCGTCTTTAACGGTTTTCGTCCTGATTTAACTATTCTTTTTGATCTTAATCCTGGGATTGGTTTGCATCGAACAATTTGTCAGTTAAATGATGGTGGACGATGCGAAAAAGAATCTCGTTTTGAACAAAAGAAATTGGATTTTCACAAAAAAATTCGCCAAGGTTTTTTGCTTCGTGCAGAGGCAGAACCTGAAAGAATAAAAATCGTTGATGCCGAACTCTCTCAGGAAGAAGTTTGGTTGCAAATTAAAAAAATTCTTGATGAATTTCTTCAAAACAACCCCGCCCGATAAAGGCGGGGTTTTAAATTTTGAAAATAAAAAATTGATAAATTATTTACCTTTAAGAATTAGTAATTTGAAATAATTGTGTATATTTGTATCGCATTTGTATCATTCGTATATTAGTATGTTTATCTTTTTTGTTGACTTTGGAGCCTCAAATAACTATACTACTTTTAGATTTTGTAGGTTGTCATTTAACCGCCCACAAGGGCAAAACTGAGAGAAAAGGAGATTATAGAATATGAAGAATAGAAAGCTTGTTGTTGTTTCGCCTTCGGCAGAGATTTTATCGGACAATATTGGTTTGGCGGAGAGGATTGAATACACAGGTCGTATTTGCTACAAAAGCGAGGATTTGATTACCGACGAATCTTCACCGATGTTTTGTCGCAAAATGCGTGACCACAAACACAATTCTGTACTTGAAATGGCCGTTCGTACTTATCAGGTTCTCTGCAGTTTTCACCCCTATATGGACGAAATTTTGAGAAGTGTTCCGAAATATCTTTTCATTGATAATTTGGGTGGCCAAATATGGCTTATAACAGGAAGCGTTCGTGCTTTTCGTGAGGCGTTGATGTTGATGCCTGACAATGATGTTTTTCGTTCGATTGGAAGCGATATCTATTCAAAGCATCCATATTTTTTCGATGATTTAATTTCTGCCGACACCGATCTCCAGTCGTCTGGCGTTGTTGCCCAGCAGGTTCCATTGGCGGAAATTGACCAGATGTCCTCGTGGATTCAGGCAAAACATCGGCATGTCGCGGTAAAGTTTATCGTCAATCGCGCCGTGACCCACGAGATCGTTCGGCACCGGCCTTGTGCATTTTTGCAGGAGAGCCAGCGGTATTGTCGCTACGGCAGTGGGAAATTTGGCGACCGCGTCACTTTTATCAAGCCAATGTTTTTTGAGGAAGGTAGCGAAGGTTACCGTCTCTGGGAAAAGGCGATGCTCGAAACCGAAAAAATTTACCTTGACCTCGTAAACATGAAGCACGAGGACGGAAAGCCCATGTACACCGCTCAGGCGGCGCGTACTGTTTTGCCCAACTCGTGTAAAACCGAGCTGTTCCTTTACGCCAATCTGGACGAGTGGCATCACATCTTTCATATGCGTACCAGCAAGGCGGCAGAGCCTTCAATGCGTGAAGTGATGATTCCTTTGCAGGAGGAATTTTCCAGCCGTTGGCCCGAGCAAAATTTCAGCACTCCGCTTCGGATGCCGGAAGGCCATGTTGTTCAAAAGTGATGATCGTCGTCGGACGATCTTACAAACCCCACCTTCGTCGGTGGGGTTTTATTATTTCTGTTTTTATGATAAAACTGTTCTAGGTTTGTTCTCTTATCAATTTTTTTTAAGGAGATTCGTATCGTGAAAAAAAATGAAAAGATGTTTTCCGTAGCGGTAATTATCATGGAAGGTGAAAAAATTCTTTTGGTTCGTCCCAGGGGTAAACTTTTTTGGACTTTGCCTGGCGGGGAGATTGTGAATGGAGAGAGCGATGTAAAGGCTGTTTTCCGTCAGATTTGCGACAAAAAACTTCCCAATACACAAATTAAATCACTTCGCAGATATCATACTTTTTATGGAGAATGTCAGGATTATCGTGATTCTTTGGTCACTGCTTATATTGCTGAAACTGAAGGTTCTTTTGAAGCAGGGTCAGATGTCGAAGAAGTTCTTTTTTCCGACGCCCCTTTGCCGTTGTACCTTTCTGGAACGGCAAGAAGCATCATTGAAAATTTTCTCGGAAAACGATCTTAATTTTTTTTCTGCACAAAGCTCCGAACTTCGGTTCGGGGCTTTTTTTATTTTACCAATTGAGCTACTATATTGATTAATGATCAAAGAAGATTTGCAGAAAATAATAAAGTCAGCACTTGCTGATTTGGGAATAGAAGTGGGGGAGGTTCACCTAGAACACCCTGTTGATTTAAAAATGGGTGATTATTCTACTAACACGGCGATGGTGTATGCAAAACAGTTGGGACAAAATCCAAAAGAATTAGCAGAAAAAATTGTAGAAAAAATAAAAGCCACAGGAGCCTTGCTCCCGTGGATTGAAAAGGTGGAGGTGGCGGGTGCTGGGTTTATAAATTTTTATTTAAAGCCAGAGTTTTTTGTTGATTCTGTAAAAGATGTTTTGGAAAAAGGAGGCAAGTATGGAAGTAACGAAAGTCTGAAAGGTAAAAAAATAATGGTGGAATATACCGACCCGAATCCGTTTAAAGAAATTCACATTGGTCATTTGATGAGCAACGCGATAGGAGAATCAATTTCTCGAATAATTGGTTTTCAAGGAGCAAATGTAATCAGGGCTAACTTTCAGGGCGATGTTGGGATGCATGTTGCCAAGGCAGTTTACGGACTTTTGCAAACAGGAAAAGACGGTTCTAAAATTGGCGATCTTGCCGAGGCTTATGCTTATGGAGCAAAAAGTTTTGATGATAAAAAACAAGAAATAACCGAGATTAACAAAAAAATTTATGACAGGAGTGACGAAAAAATAAACAAGCTTTATGATACAGGAAGGGAGGCAAGCCTGCGTTATTTTGAAGTAATCTATAAAAAATTGGGAACAAAATTTGATGAATATTTTTTTGAAAGCCAAACAGCTGGCATTGGAAAAGAATTGGTAGAAAAAAATGTTGGAAAAGTTTTTGAAGAAAGTGATGGGGCAATTATTTTTAAAGGAGAAAATTATGGATTGCACACCCGTGTGTTTATTAACTCCGAAGGCCTTCCTACTTATGAAACAAAAGACCTTGGTTTGATAAAGAGTAAATTTGAAAAATATCCAGATTTGGATTTGTCTATTTCTGTAACAGGAAATGAAGTAAAAGAATATTTTAAAGTGATGTTGAAGTCTGCGGAATTGGTAGAACCGGAATGGGCGGGTAAAACAAAACATATTGCTCATGGAATGTTGCGATTGCCAGAAGGAAAAATGTCATCGCGAACAGGGGATGTTATTAGTGCAATTGGTTTAATGGCCGATGTAGAGCAAATGATTTTGGCGAAGATGGAAAAAAGCGAGGGTTATGATAAAACAGTTGAACAAATTACTTTGTCAGCGGTAAAATATTCTATTTTGAAATCCGCTAGCGGAAAAGATATTATTTTTGATTTTGATAAATCTATATCAATAGAAGGGAATTCCGGACCATATCTGCAATATACAAACGCTCGAATAAATTCTATTTTGGAGAAAGCAAAGCAAGAAAATATCCCAACTTGGAACTTTGACCTTCAAGCTGTTGAGGATATTACAGATATTGAAAAATTACTTTACCGCTTCCCAGAAATTGTGGAATTGGCAGGAGCAACAAATGAACCTCATCATGTCGCTGTATATTTGTCAGATTTGGCGCAAGCGTTTAATTCTTATTATTCCGGTATTCAGATTGTAAATAGTAGTGAAGAAAATTCTTCTTATAGGGTTGCTTTATCACAAGCGGTAGGGCAGGTAATTAAAAACGGATTGTATCTTTTGGGAATTGAAGCACCAGAAAAAATGTAATACATTATTAATTTAATTTTTTAAAATAAAATGGAAAAGAAAAATTATTATTGGATATTATCAATTGCGTTAGTTTTATTGATTGGTGGATTTTTGTATTACCAAAAGTATGTTGTTGTGAACAACCAATCAAACGATGACGAGTCATCTGAAATAAACAATGACAATATTCTGTTGCAAGAAGATAACACATCCACAAGCACGACAAAGATTTATGGAGAAGGATATGAAGAGTTTCTTGTTGGTAGTTGGCAAAATACAGAGGATGCCTTGGATAAATTGATTATAAATCAAGACGGGTCACTCAATTATATTTATGGTGAAAATGTTGTGGGTTCGGGAAAGTGGAGCACAGAAGGTTTTCATCTAAAAGTGATGCTTAATGTTAATGACAAAGTTTATAATGTCTGGTTTACAGGAGCAGAGAGATTAGAAATATCAGAGGTTGGATCAGATAAGCGTTTGAATTTTGTTAGGATGATAAAATAATAAAAAATTTAAAAACGGCGGGGTTTTTCTTTTAGAAAAACCCCGCCGTTTTTTCTTGACAAAAGAATCCATATAAGTAGTATAAAGAAAAAATTTGATCTTTGTTTGAGTGGGGAGGTCGTCTAGAGGACAAGGACGCTAGGCCCTTAAGTCTAGTAACTAGGGTTCAAATCCCTGCCTCCTCACCATTTTTTTGAAAAGGAATGCTTTTGGCGAGTACTCATCGGGTTGGGCTTCGTTCCTCGGAGTTACGAAGTCAAAACTTGCAAAAAGTTCGTGGCTAAAAAGATGTGAGGACATCTTCCGCGTTTATTTCTATCCTCATTCCTTTTCATTTTTTTTGTTTGGGGCGTAGCTCAACGGTAGAGCATCAGGCTCGATGTCGGTTGTATCCCGGGGTCACCCGGATGTTTCGGAGGCTGAAGATTGGGGGTTCAAATCCTTCCGCCCTAGCCAAAACAAAAATGCCCGTCGCATATACGCGACGGGCATTTATTATTCACGAAGTCTTTCTCGTTGTCTCTCAACATAGGCTTTTTTAAGACTGGTGTATTCGTCTATCGACCCTTCGGTTATACTTTTGTAGGTCGGCGAGAATTCGTTCCACAGGTCAACAGAGTCGGTTGATTGAAGAATAAATCTTTCGTTACTCGCTGTGTATTTTGTTGGTGAAATAAAATATTCTCCGATACTACCAAAAGAACTTCGCAAAGTCTTTGGTCCAAAAATTGGCCAGACGATGTAAAAACCTTCTCCAAAACCCCAATGGGCAAGCCCTTGGTCTAAATCTTCTTCGTCGGGCGGGTTAAATTTTGCTGGTCGGAAAATTCCAGCAATTCCAAATAAGGAATTATTCACAAATTCATTTGTGGTCAGGCCGGCGGTTTCTCCTTTGCCTTGCATGATTGCACCGATAATACGAACGGGGGCGAAAAGGTTATAAAAGAAATTTCCAATACAGTCTCGGGCTGGTTCAGGAATTTTTTTGTAAACATTTTCGTTGATTGGTTCCAGCACCCACATATAAAATTTGTCGTTAAAAACAAAAATTACTCTGTTGATTGGTTCCAGTGGGTCGGCCACTTCACAAATATTTTGTTCTTCGTCAGAAAGTGGGTCGGGATAAAAAACGCAACCTTCCGGATTTTTTGCACAACCGGTTTGCATTATTGAAAGCAAGAACAAAGACATAAAAGCGCAAAACAATAACACTTGTTTCATCGTCTGCTCCTCCTTGTTGGTTTTGAGAAAGAAACATTCCTGTATTCAAGACTAACGGGTATTTTTTGTTTGGTCAAATCATAAATTGCCCGAAAAAGTCTTTTAATGTAATATTGTCTTTATGAATGATGAAGAAAATAACAAAAAATCAGAAACAGCTAAAAACGAAGAAAACATTTTAAAATTTTGGCAGGAAAATAAAATTTTTGAAAAATCCATCGAGAAAGAAGCTCCGAACGGCAGTTTTACTTTTTATGATGGGCCTCCTTTTGCAACTGGTTTGCCTCACTATGGGCATATTTTGGCGGGAACAATGAAAGACATTATTCCTCGTTATCAAACAATGAAAGGCAAAAAAGTTAATCGCCGTTGGGGTTGGGATTGCCACGGACTGCCAATAGAAAACTTGATCGAGGACGAATTGGGTCTTAAAACAAAAAAAGATATTTACGAACACGGTGTAGAAAAGTTTAATCAATCTGCTAAAAACAGTGTTCTTCGTTATGATGCTGATTGGAAAAAGATTGTTCCAAGAACCGGTCGTTGGGTGGACATGTCACATAGTTACAAAACTATGGACACTACTTATTCCGAATCTATCTGGTGGATTTTTAAAACCATCTATGACAAGAAATTAATTTATGAAGGTCACAAAGCAATGCACCTTTGTCCAAGGTGCGAGACAACACTTTCTAATTTTGAAGTAAATCAGGGGTATAAAGATATCAAAGATATTTCTGTAACGGCAAAGTTTGAATTGGTAGATGAACCAAATACTTTTGTGCTTGCTTGGACGACTACACCATGGACACTTCCGGGGAATGTTGCTTTGGCAGTAAACCCCGATATTGATTATATAAAAATATCTCCATGGGGAGAATTGAGAAAGATCGAAGTTGGGGGAGAATATAAAAAATCTGAAAAAGAATATTGTTTTGTTTCAAAAGATGTATTCAATAATAAGGCTCGAAAAGAAAATTTTGGAGATGAGAATACATATGATTTTATGGGTAAAACAGTTGATAAAACTGATGAAATTGTAAAAGGAAAAGATTTGGTTGGTAAAGAATACAAACCAGTTTTTGATTATTATTCAAAAGATGAAACTTTGGAGAATCATCAAAACGGTTGGAAAATTTACGGCGCTGATTTTGTAACGACCGAAGACGGAGCTGGAATTGTTCACATTGCTCCGGCTTTTGGATCAGACGATATGGAACTTGGTCAAAAAGAAAATTTGCCGTTTATTCAGCATGTTAGTGTTGATGGAAAATTTAAACCAGAAGTGACAGACTTTGTGGGGCTGACAGTTAAACCAAAAGATACAAAAGAAGACGCCAGCGCTCACTTGAGAACTGATATTGAAATTGTCAGATGGCTACAAGAAAACAACAAGTTTTTCTCTAAAGAAAATCTGGTTCACTCCTACCCTCATTGTTGGAGATGTAACACACCGCTTTTGAATTATGCAACATCGTCGTGGTTTTTAAAGGTGACTGATTTGAAAGAAAAATTGTTGGAGGTAAACAGTAAAATTCATTGGGTGCCAGAACACATCAGAGACGGAAGATTTGGAAAATGGTTGGAGGGGGCGAGAGATTGGGCAATTTCCAGAACAAGATTTTGGGGTGCACCTTTGCCTGTTTGGAAATGTAAAGAATGTGAGAGTGTTCATGTGTTGGGGTCAATTGATGATTTAAAACAAAAGACCAGAGGCACAAATAAATATTTTGTGATGCGACACGGTGAAGCAGAAAATAATACCTTGAATGTTTCCAGTACAAAAAAAGAAAATCAGCATCATCTGACAGAAAAGGGCAGGACCCAAGTAACAGAAGCAATAGAAAAAATAAAAAATAATAAAATAGATTTGATTATTTCCTCACCGTTTGTCAGGACAAGAGAAACCGCCGAGATAGTTGCAGACGGTATTGGTTTTGATAAAAATCAAATAATTTTTGACGAACGGTTGATAGAAGCACAGGTCGGAGATTTTGAAGGAAAAGACATTTCCGAATATAGAAATTCCACAAAATCTTTGGAAGAAAAGTTTTTGCAGACTCCACCAAACGGAGAAAGTTTGACCGAATTGAAAAACAGAGTGGGTGATTTTATTTATGAGATTGATAAAAAATATTCTAACAAAAATATTTTGATCGTTACTCACGAATATCCAGCGTGGCTTTTGATGGCTGTTGTGGAAGGGTTGAATGTAGAAAAGTCGGTTGAATTGAAAGAGCAGAAAAATCTTTTTGAAAACGCAGATATAAAAGAATTAGACTTTGCCCCAATTCCTCATAACAAAAATTACGAGGTTGATTTGCATATGCCTTATATTGACGAGATAAAATTTGCTTGTGAATGCGGAGGAGAAATAGAAAGAATAAAAGAAGTTTTTGATTGTTGGTTTGAATCTGGCGCGATGCCTTATGCATCAAATCATTATCCGTTTGAGAATTTGGACAAATTTGATCCAGAAAAAGGAATCGGTTTTCCGGCTGATTTTATTGCCGAGGGAACAGACCAGACAAGAGGTTGGTTTTACACATCTCTGGTTCTTTCTACCGCTTTGTTTGAAAAAGCATCTTTTAACAATGTGATTGTAAACGGAATGGTAATGGCAGAAGATGGAAAAAAGATGTCAAAGAGTCTTCGAAATTATCCTGACATTTCGTATATCTTGGATAAATACGGAGCAGACGCGATGCGTTATTATATGATCAGTTCACCGATTGTAAGAGCAGAGGATTTAAACTTTTCAGAAAAAGGAGTGGACGAGATCTTGAAAAAAATAATTTTGAAAACAAAGAATGTTCTTTCTTTCTACGAATTATATAAAAATGAAACTGTTACGGACGTCCGACGTCCGGAAAGTTCGAATGTTTTGGACAATTGGATTTTGGCTAGATTGAATCAGTTGATTAGTGAGGTTTCCGGTGGTTTGGACAATTATGAATTGGATAGAGCATCAAGACCAATTGCAGATTTTGTGGAAGATTTTTCTACTTGGTATATTCGTCGCTCAAGAGACCGATTTAAAGGTGAAGACTTGAATGATAGAAACTTTGCTCTTGAAACAACAAGATTTGTTTTGCAGGAATTAACAAAAGTAATGGCACCGTTTATGCCGTTTCTCGCTGAAGAAGTTTATCAGAAAGTTGGTGGGGGAAAAGAAAGTGTACATCTAGAAGATTGGCCTATTGCGGAAGGGGTTGATAATAAAATTTTGGAGGATATGAAAAAGGTTAGGGATATTGTTTCGCTAGCTTTGGAGGCGAGAGCGACTGCGGGTTTGAAAGTTAGACAACCGCTTCGCGAGTTGAAAGTTGAAAGTGGAAAGTGGAAAGTAGATGATAAAGAATTGATTGATGTCATTAAAGATGAAGTTAATATTAAAAATGTAAGTTTTGTTGATGGTCTGACAAACGATGTTGAGTTGGATACAGAAATTACGACAGAACTGAAAGCAGAGGGACAATACAGAGAACTACTTCGCAATATTCAAAGAATGAGAAAAGATGCAGATCTTGTGCCGAGCGATTTGGTGGAACTGGAAGTAGAAACAAATGAAGTCGGAAAAGAATTGATAGAAAAATTTGCAGATGATTTGAAGAGAACTGCTGGACTAGAAAAGATAGAATTTGAAGATGTTGATGATGGGGAAGAAATAAAAATCGACGAATTAACATTTAAACTAAAATTGGATAAATAAAATGAAGCAAAAAAGTGCAGTTAACTGCACTTTTTTGCTTAACTTACACCTTACACCTTACTCCTGTATACTGTCCCTATGGGACACAGCATTTATAACACAGAAGGTATCATTTTAGGGAGTTTCCCTGTTGGTGAAGCGGACAAGTTTTTTCGTATTTTTACTCGTGAGTTGGGTTTGATAGAAGCTACCGCTCAGGGCGTTAGAAAAACAGAATCAAAAAATCGTTACGGTTTGCAAGATTTTTCTCTTTCCGATATTTCACTGGTACGGGGCAGAGAGGTGTGGAGAATTACAAATGTTTCCACAATGAAAAATTTATTTTTTGATTTGGAAGAAAAAAAAGAAGCCAGAGATTCTTTGATAAAAATAATTTTATTTGTTCAAAAATTAGTTCACGGAGAAGAAAAGAACGAGAAATTGTTTGATTTGATTTTGAGTGCTTTTGAATTTTTGAAACAAAAAGAGATTAACGCTACTTCCTTAAAAAATTTTGAGCTTATTTATTTTTTAAAAATATTGGATAACTTGGGATATTTTGACCAAAGTATTCAAGAAGAAAAATTTAAAGATTTTTTGAGTTACGACATAGACGATGATTTAATCAATAAAATGTCTCTTGTTGAAAAAGATGCACAAAGAGAAATAGAGGGGGCTTTGAGAGAAACGCATTTGTAAATGAGGGGTAAGGGTTAAGGTGTAAGGAGTAAGAAGAGAGGTGTAAGAATAAAGTAATAAATAGGAAAATGAGAAATGTAAGATGTTAGACACCTTGCATTTTGTGAGGTCGTCATATTACAAATCAATGAAAAAGATGAGATACATCGGTAATACCCAAAACATTAAGTTTTAGGTATATTTGGCGGTAATGACATTATCAACATTAACCGTAAATATATCAAATATGTTAGCTCCGCATGTAAAAAAGGT
>JAQTWD010000019.1 GCA_028689435.1 Minisyncoccota bacterium
AAGGCTAACCGAGTGGTTGGTTGAGTACAACTTTGTTCGTCCTCACCAAACTCTCGGTTACGAAACGCCTTGGTCGTTTTATGAAAAATCCGCCAAAGTTTTACCGATGTACTCATCTAGTACAAAATATTGCAATATTTTGGCTATTCTGTTAATATAAGCGTCATGTTAAAAATCAGATTACAAAGAGTTGGAAGAAAGCACGATCCTTCGTTTAGGATTGTTTTAACTGATTCTAAAAATGGTCCAAAGAGCGGTAAATTCTTGGAAATTCTTGGAAATTATGACGCTAAGAAAAACATCAAGGTTGTTAATGGCGAAAGAGTAAAAGAATTGGTTTCTCAGGGAGCACAGATTTCAGATACTATTCACAATATTTTGATAAGTGAAAAGGTAATAGAGGGAAAAAAGAAAAATGTTTTACCAAGCAAATCTCCTGTGGTTGACGAAGCAAAGATAAAAGCAGAAGAAGACGCAAGAAAGGCAAAAGAAGAAGCTGAAACAAAGGCCAGAGAAGAAGCGAAAGAGGCTCAATTGAAAGCAGAAGCTGAAGAAAAGGCAAAGGCTGAAGCAGAAGCAATGGCAGAAAAGGAATCAAAGACAGCAGAAGAAGTTCCGGTTGTAGAAGAGGCACCAGTTGCTGAGGAAACTTCTGAAGCACCTGAAACTACCGAAACTGAATAATAAAAAATTTAAATAAAAACTTGCAGGGACCGAGTCCCTGCAAGTTTTTTATTTCAAAATAAATTTGCTTATGTGTACAAAAAGTACGGTCGTACTTTTTATACACGCACATATAAATATAGAAAAGTTTTTAAAATAAAAATCTAAATAAACCATCTTAAAATTCTGACGGGCGTCATGATTTTAAGATAATTTGTTTTTAAAATAAAAATAATAAATTAAATTAGTCAAAAACTTACGACCATATTTTTTTGACTAATTTAGTTTTAATAATTATTGAAAATAAAAATGCCCCCATCGCACAAAGCGACGGGGGACATACGAAAAAATATCGCACCCCATGTTGGGGTCGGAGAACCTGATGTTCGTCTTTGGTGAGGGTTCTCATCCCATCAAGACTATCCCTGTAATACCCCGTAACTAGCCGAGAAGCGCTAATGGTGTTACGAAGCCTAGGCTGTTCGAGGACTTACCGAAACACCCGCCTAACGATGTTTGGTATTTATATACTAGCACGCCTTAAAAATTTGTCAATGGTTTGGGATAATGCAAAAAATATTTAATATTGTTGTTTTTGTAATTTTTGTTATTGTTAAATATAGAAAGATAAAACTTTTACAGGAGGCTCTCATGGCAAAGATTATCTCTTTTGAATCTTTTAAAAAACAGGCAGAAAAAGATGTTTCCAATACATTTGAAGAGTTGTTAAGAAAAGCAACTTTATTAAAAAAGATGTCAGCCAATAAAGCACTCATCAAAGATTTTGACGGTTTGAAAAAAGCTTTTGAAATTCAATTGAATACTTTTCTTTTAGAAAAACAACTTGTCGGTGTAGACGTTTTTATGTGTGCGTCTTACATATCATCAATCCTTTGTCAGTTTGGGAGCAAGATTCCTGAAAGTTGGTATATGACCGACTATCTTGTTAAAGATCAGGAAAATGGTGGCGACGGCAACGCTTTAAAAGAAGGTGCAGACACCTGTTTTATTTTATGTTCTTTGTATCCCGAAAGGTGTAACCGGAGAATTATGGAAAAAACCGATTATATTTTAATGGGATCTTCTATGTATGGTGCTTATTATTCAAAAACAGGCAAAGAAGTCATTTATCATATGGCAAAAAGATTTGAGTTGATGTCTCAGGTAACTGCCGAATGTGTTAATAAAATATAAACATTACTCCCGAGTTAATTCTCGGGTTTTTTGATTTTATCTATTTTACCTTATATACTATGTATAAAGATATTAAAAGCTAATTTTTTAATAAAATGAATAAACTAATTACAATTGGATTATTGATTATTTTGGTTGGTGCTGGATTTTATTTCTTTAAAGGAAATGACACAGATATCGCGGTAACTAATTTTGAAGAATGTGTTGCTCAGGGCAATCCTGTAATGGAAAGTTTCCCTCGACAATGTCGTGATTCAAAGACAGGTAATTCTTTTGTGGAAGAAATAGGTGACACAGCAACAACAACTTCTGACAATACAAATCAAACAAAAGTATTGTGTACCGCTGATCAAAGAGAAGCGGATGTTTGCATAGAGCTTTATGAACCGGTTTGTGCGACTGTAAATATTCAATGTATAAAAGCACCGTGTGACCCTATAAAAGAAACATTTTCAAATTCTTGTACGGCTTGTATTAATCCTTTGGTAGAGAGTTATACGCAAGGGGAGTGTGAATAAGGTGTAAGGAGTAAGGAGTAAGGTGTAAGTAGAAAATAGAATTTAGAATTTAGGTGGGAAATTTGCTTCGCAAATTTCCCATCTTTTGTATTTAAAAACCCCGCACGAATGCGGGGTTGGAACAGGCGAGGAGAGGTTCTTGTTCTTTAACCAGCTCTTTTTTTGAGAGGGGTTAAAATTACCCTTTTAGGAGACTTGTGGTCTCACCATGCTCTGTTCCTTTTTGAGGCTACTTGTTGACGGGCGGGAATGCCTCGGCAACCAGTTTGTTCACCATGTCAGTGGTGAACTCCCGAGCCTCTTCGGGGGTTATGCCCAGTTCGACGGCCGTGGTTCCGAGTTGTCGGTTGACCGCGTTAGGCACTAAACTGCCGACGCCATCTTTGCGCACCTTGTTTAGTACATACAGGTATGCGATTTCATTTCTACGGGCCTCTGACATTGCCATAAGATTACCTCCGTGGCAAAATTTTCTCACGAATCCTTCGTGAATAGGGTAGTAGAGAATCCTCAAACTACATATATATTATACACCATATTTTATCTATTGTAAAGACTTAAAATAAAGAAGAAAAGACGGGAAATTTGCTTCGCAAATTTCCCGTCTCCGTCGTCCGTGCTATCAGCTATTGGCTATAAGCTATCAGCTTCTTCCGTTTATCCACAATTGACAAATCCCTTTATTGACAAACTGTTATTTTTTAGATAAACTCTTACCCATCATATATCGGACCCAAGATTGAGTTTCGGCAGAACCCTGATATTTATTAATAGTATACATTAATAAAAACCGTCCAAGGCAGAAGGATGGTCAAATTTATTTTGTTTAAGGGTGATATTAAATAAGAAAAAGTTAAGAGAAACCTCTTTGAGGTGACTTTTTTGTTTTAGTATTGTCAATTTTATTAGCGAAAAAATAGAAACATCATGAGTACAAAGAAACTAGAGAAAAAATATTTCGGCAAATTCAAAGAGCCGATGATTGAATTACCAGACATGGTCAATTCACAATTGGAATCATACAAGTGGTTTATGGACCAAGGACTTCAAGAAGTATTAAATGAATTTACTCCAATCAAAGATACTTCTGGAAAAAAGTTTGAAATGGAATTTAAGGGTTTTGAATTTGAAAAACCAGAGCACGATGAATTTTATGCAAAGGATAACAAACTTTCCTATACCACTGCTCTTAGTGTAAAAGTAAAGTTGTCCAATAAAACATTTAATACAAACAAAGAACAAAATATTTTCTTGGTTGATTTTCCTATGATGACAAATCATGGAACTTTCATAATTAACGGAGTAGAAAGAGTGGTTGTTCCACAGCTAGCTCGTTCTTTCGGAGTATTCTTTACCGCACAAGAATTGAAAGGTAGAAAACAATTCGGAGCAAAAATAATTCCTCAAAGAGGCGCTTGGATAGAATTTGAATCTGATTTGGATGGAGTTATTTATGTAAGAATTGACAGAAAGAGAAAATTCTCAGTTTCTTCTCTTTTGAGAATTTTTGGTGTAAACGATAAAGAAATGGTTTCTATGTTTAAGGACGATATCGTTAAAAAATCTATTGAAGTCTCAATCAAAAAAGATTCTGCCAAAACATCAGAAGAATCATATGTTGAAGTTTATAAAAGATTGAGAGACGGAGGAATGGTTGCTCCTGCTCACGCAAAAGAATTTGTTGATTCTATTTTTGAAGAAGAAAAATACGATATTTCAGAAGTAGGAAGATTTCACTTTAACCAAAGATTTGGAAATCCTACTGACAAAAAAGCTCTTACAAAAAGAGTGATTACTGTTGAGGATTTGAAAACAATCATTACACATTTGGTTACACTAAATAATACTCCTGATGCTGTTGAGGACGATATTGATCACTTGGGATCAAGAAGAGTAAGATACTTTGGAGAAATGATTCAACAAAAGTTTAGAGTAGGTATGTTGCAAATGAAGAGAAACATTCAAGACAGAATGTCTATTATAGATACAGAAGCAACATTGCCAGCTCAATTCATCAGTCCACGACCTTTGCAAGCAAGAATAAAAGAATTTTATACAACAAACCAATTGTCTCAATTTATGCAACAAGACAACATCTTGCACGAATTGGAACACTTGAGAACCGTTTCTGCTTTGGGTACAGGAGGATTGGTTAGAGAAAGAGCATCTTTTGAAGTGCGTGACGTTCATACTTCTCACTACGGAAGATTGTGTCCGATTCAAACACCCGAAGGTCAAAACATTGGTCTTATTTTGAGATTGGCAAGCTATGCCAGAGTAAATCCTTATGGAATGATAGAAGCTCCTTATGTAAAAGTTAAGAATGGAAAATTGACTGGCGAGATTGTTTATCTAAACGCTTTTGAAGAAGAAAATTTCAATATTGCTCACTCTGCAACAGACTATGATAAAAACGGAAAAATTGTTGAACAATATGTTGAGGTAAGAAACAACGGAAAACCAAAATTGGTTTCTAGAGACAAGGTAGATTATATGGACGTTGCTCCAAATCAGGTTTTTTCACCCGCAACTTCTATGATTCCTTTCGTAAACCACGACGATGCCAACAGAGCATTGATGGGATCAAACATGCAAAAACAAGCGACTCCTTGTATCGTTCCAGAGGCTCCTTTGGTTGCAACTGGTATTGAAGAAAGAATAGCAAGAGATGTGGGAAGGCTTATCATCGCCGAAGAAGCGGGGTCTGTTTCTTATGTTGATGCCAGAAAGATAAAAGTAAAGAATTCAGCAGGAAAAGAAAAAGAATATAAATTGGTAAACTTTTCAAGAAATAATATTTTCTCAGTATTTCATCACAGACCTTCTGTTGACTTGGATCAAAAGGTAAAGAAGGGTGATATTTTGGCAAACGTAACATCGAGCGACAACGGACAAGTGGCCATCGGTCAAAATGTTTTGGTTGCGTTTATGTCATGGTCAGGATCAAACTATGAGGATGCTATTATTCTTTCAAAGAGATTGGTAAAAGATAGCAAATTTACAAGTATCCACGTTGAAGAATTTTCAGAAGAAGTGCGTGATACAAAATTGGGTCCAGAAGTTACAACTCACGATATTCCAAACGTTAGTGAAGGAAAATTGAAAAACCTTGATGAAGAAGGAATCATTCGTGTCGGAGCAGAAGTTGGTCCCGGAGATATTTTGGTTGGAAAGATTACTCCAAAGGGAGAAACACAATTGACTCCAGAAGAAAGATTGCTTCGTTCTATTTTTGGTGAAAAAGCAAGAGATGTAAAAGATACATCTTTGAGAATGCCCGGAGGAAAGAAAGGTAGAGTAATTAATGTAAAAATCTTTTCAAGAGAAAAAGGAGAAGTAAACGAATCAGGAGTAATCAAGAAAATTTATATTGAGGTAGCAGAATTGAGAAATATCTCTGTTGGAGACAAGCTTGCTGGTCGTCACGGAAACAAAGGAGTTATCTCAAGAATTTTACCAGAGGAAGATATGCCACATATGGCAGACGGAACACCTGTGGATGTTATTTTGACACCACTTGGAGTACCTTCTCGTATGAACTTGGGACAGATTTTGGAGCTACATCTTGGTTTGGCAGCAAAGACTTTAAATTATCAAGCAATCGTCCCTCCATTTATGGGAGCGACAGATGCCGAGATAAAAGAAGAGTTGAAAAAAGCTGGATTTAATGAAAACGGAAAGATGACATTGATAGACGGGAGAACAGGAGAAAAATTTGATCAAGATATTGCTGTTGGATATATGTATGTCTTGAAACTTCACCACATGGTTGAAGACAAGATTCACATGAGATCGGTTGGTCCTTACTCACTTATCAATCAACAACCACTAGGAGGTAAAGCACAAGGTGGTGGTCAGAGATTTGGAGAGATGGAAGTGTGGGCACTGCTAGGACACGGAGCAGCATATACTTTGAGAGAAGTTTTGACAATAAAATCAGACGATATAGTAGGTAGATCAGCTGCCTTTGACGCCATTATTAGAGGAAAGAGAATTCCTGAACCAAATATCCCTGCATCATTTAATGTTCTTTTGAACAATTTGAGAGGTCTGGCTCTGGATGTTGAATTAAGAAAAGAAGATAAAAAATAAAAAGGTCGAAAATAATTAAAAAAGCCAATAGCCGAAAGCTTATAGCTAATAGCGAAAAATTTGCAAAGCAAATTTTTCCGACATCGCTATCAGCTATCAGCTACCAGCTATAAGCTATAAAAAATATGAAAAAGAAAGAGGAAATAAAAAGTACAAAAGAGTTCAACAAGGTTATCTTGACGCTGGCTTCTCCTGAAAAAATCTTGGATTGGTCATATGGAGAAGTAACAAAACCAGAAACCATCAATTACAGAACTCAAAGAAGTGAAAAAGGAGGTCTATTCGATGAAAAGATTTTCGGTCCTGAAAAAGACTTTGAATGTTACTGTGGAAAATATAAAGGAATTAGATACAAAGGAATTGTTTGTGAAAAATGTGGAGTAGAAATCACAAAATCAATTGTAAGAAGAGAGAGAATGGGTCACATTGAATTGGCGACTCCTGTTTCTCATATTTGGTTTTTGAAAAGTATCCCTTCTAAAATAAGTTTGGTCTTGGGTTTAACATCCTCTGATGTTGAGAGAGTTGTATATTTTGCCGGATATGTTATCAACAAAGTAAATGAAGGAGAAAGAGAAAGAGTTTTGAAAGATGTTGAATCCGAATTCAAAACAAAAATCAAAACACTGAACGATGAAAAGACAAAGGAAAAATTGAAAGATCTTTTGTCCAATGTTAAGAAAGAAATCAGCACTATTCAAATGGGTGTTGTTTTGGACGAAATTACTTACCACAAATTTGCTTTGAAATATGGGACAATCTTTGAGGCGGGAATCGGAGCCGAAGCTATTTACAATATGTGTGCTTCTGTTGATTTGAGTAAATTGGAAAAAGATTTAGAAAAACAATTGGAAGAAGCAGGCACAATTGAAAAAGCAAAGATCAACAAAAGATTGGCATTGATTAGGGATATGAATCAGTCAAACACAAGACCTGAATGGATGTTTTTGACTAGAATTCCCGTTGTCCCTCCTGCTCTTCGACCGATGGTTGCTTTGGGAGGTGGAAGACACGCAACATCAGATGTAAACGATTTGTACAGAAGAGTAATCAATAGAAATAATCGTTTGAAAAAATTGAAAGAAATCAATGCTCCAGAAGTTATTTTGAGAAACGAAAAAAGAATTTTGCAAGAAGCAGTGGATTCTTTGATTGATAACTCAAAGAGAACAGGGGCTGGGTCTGCTATGAGTCAATCACAAAGAAGACCTTTGAAATCTTTGTCTGATAATCTAAAAGGAAAACAAGGACTATTCCGTCAAAATCTTTTGGGAAAAAGAGTAGACTATTCTGGTCGTTCGGTTATTGTTGTTGGACCAGATCTAAGGCTTGATGAATGTGGTTTGCCAAAACATATGGCACTTGAACTATTTAGACCTTTTGTAATTTCAAAAATTTTGAAAGAAGGTTTGGCATACAACATCAAATGGGCAGGAAGATTGATTGACGATGGTGTGCCAGAAGTTTGGGCAATCTTGGAACAAGTAATTGCAGGAAAATATGTTCTTTTGAACCGTGCTCCTACTTTGCACAGATTGGGTATTCAAGCTTTCAGACCAAGATTGATAGAAGGAAATGCTATCCAAGTTCACCCATTGGTTTGTTCCGCTTTCAACGCTGACTTCGACGGAGACCAGATGGCTGTTCACGTTCCTCTTTCTGAAGAATCACAACTAGAAGCAAAAGAAATAATGGCTTCTGATAAAAATATTTTGAAACCAGGAAATGGCAGACCTGTTGTATCTGCTAAGTTGCTTGATATTGTTTTGGGTTGTTATTGGATGACAAAAGCGATTGATGGCAAAAAAGGAGAAGGAAAATATTTTCAAAGTCCAAATGCTGCTATTACCGCTTATGACTTGGGTGTAGTTGATTTTCGTTCAAAGATAAAAGTTATGGCGACCGAGAATGCAAAGTATTCAAAGTTTGAAGGAAAGATTTTTGAAACATCTGTGGGAAGATTGTTGTTCAACTCTGTTCTTCCTTCTGACTATCCTTATATCAACGAAGAAATGAACAAAAAATCAATGTCTAGTCTTATTGACAACTTGATTGATAAATATGGAGTAGAAAGAATTTCTGTGATAATGGATAAAATCAAAAACTTTGGATTCAAATATGTTACAACAGCCGGAATTACTTGGGGTCTTGATGATATTGTCGTTCCAGAAGGAAAAGGAGAAATAATTAAATCAGCTCAAAAGAAATCCGCCAATATTTGGGCACAATACGAAGACGGTTTGTTGTCAGACGGTGAAAGACACAGAGCAAATATTGAAATTTGGCACACAACAAAAGGAGAAATTGAAAAATTGATTCCAGATTCTCTTGATCCAAACGGACCTGTTCACGATATGTGGAAATCAGGAGCGAGAGGTTCTCTTGGAAACTTGACTCAGATGGTTGGAATGAAAGGTCTTATTCAAAATACTTTGGGAGAGACAATTGAGTTTCCAATTATTTCTTCTTCAAAAGAAGGATTAACTCCGATTGAATATTTCATTACAACTCACGGATCTAGAAAAGGTTTGGCCGACACCGCTTTGAATACCGCAAAGGCGGGATATCTTACAAGAAGATTGTTTGATGTGGCTCAGGATATTGTCATCAACATGGAAGATTGCGGAACAAAAGATGCTATTGTAATCAAAAAAGCCAGTTCGGTTGGATTTGATGTTCCTCTTGAAAAGAGTGTAAAGGGTAGATATTTAGCAAAAGAAGTAAAAGACAAAGACGGAAATGTTTTGTTCAAGAAAGATCATTTTGTTACCAGAGACGATGCCAGAGCAATGGAAAATGCAGGAGTACAAGAAGTGATAGTACGTTCTCCTATGTCATGTCAATCTGCGAGAGGTATTTGTAAAAAATGTTACGGACTAGATTTGGGAAGCAACGAATTAGTAAATCTTGGAGAAGCAGTTGGAACAATCGCTGCGCAAGCTATCGGTGAACCAGGAACTCAGTTGACGATGAGAACTTTCCACGCCGGAGGTACAGCGTCTGTTGGTGGAGACATTACCCAAGGTCTCCCTCGTATTGAGGAAATTTTTGAAAGAAGAATTCCAAAAATACCTGCTGTTATCAGTAAAGTAGAAGGTACTGTTATTGAAATTGTTGATAATGGTAGCGAAAGAGAAATTGTTATTTTGCCAGATGAAGAAGACAAAACAAAAGTAAAGAAAGACAAAAACAATTTGCACCAAGTTCCTTTCAAGAGAATGATTATCGTCAAGGTTGGCGATCATGTTAAGAAAGGAGATTTGCTAACAGACGGTTCTGCTGATATTGCCGAGATGTTCAAATACGCAGGCAAGACAAAGACTCAGGATTACATTATTGATGAAGCAACAAAAATCTACGAATTGCAAGGAGCTTCTATTTCAAGAAAACATATTGAAGTTATCATTAAACAAATGTTTTCAAGAAGAAGAGTAAAGAGTTCGGGCGATACAAGTTTGACCGAGGGTACTGTTGTTGAAGATTACATGTTGGAAGATGAAAACAAGAGAGTATCTGCAAAAGGAAAGGAAGAAGCAAAAGCAATACCTTTGATTTTTGGAATCACAGAAGTAGCATTGACTAGAGAGAGTTTTCTTTCAGCAGTATCTTTCCAAAACACAACAAAAATGCTTATCAACGCATCGTTGAGAGGTGCAGAAGATAATTTGTTGGGGTTGAAGGAAAATATTATTGTTGGAAATTTGATTCCTGCAGGAACAGGTTATATTGGCAGTCCAAAGAAAGCGATGATAGACGAATTGCAAGCAGGATTGGCAGACAAGGTTGAAGATTGGGAAGAATAGAAAGTCTAAATTCTAAATACTAAACTCTAAATTCTAAACAAGTTCGAATGTTCAAAATTCTAAATTCTAAATAAATTTTGGATTTAAAAAATTTGAATTTAGATATTGTTTAGGATTTAGTGATTAGAAATTAGAATTTTAAATTAATATTATGTCAAACAATGTATCAAAAATTAAAGATAGGTTGAACATCGTTGACGTTGTTGGTAGTTATTTGAAATTGGAAAGGGCGGGAGCAAATTTGAAAGCTCCTTGTCCATTCCACAATGAAAAAACACCGTCCTTCTTTGTTTCTCCAGATAGGGGAACATACAAATGTTTTGGCTGTGGAGAAGGTGGAGATATTTTTAGCTTTGTAGAAAAATTTGAGGGAGTAGATTTTCCTCAAGCAATGAGAATATTGGCGGACAAAGCTGGGGTGGTGTTGGAAAAAGAAGATCCAAAATTAAAGAGTGATAGAGACCGGCTATACAAGGTAATGGAAGAAGCAACCCTTTTTTTTGGAGGAAATTTAAAATCACACAAAGGACCGAGAGATTATTTAGAAAAGAGAGGGCTGACACAAGAAACGATTGATAAATTTAGAATTGGTTTTGTGAAAGATGAGTGGAGAAATTTGTATGATTTTTTGAAAACAAAAAATTACAGTGATGAAGAAATTGAGAAAGTTGGATTGATTAAAAAAACAGATAGCGGTTTTTATGATAGATTTAGAAATAGAATAATTTTTCCAATTTTTGATAGTTCGGGCAGAGTGGTAGCCTTTTCAGGGAGACTCTACGAAGATGATGGAAAATCTGCAAAGTATTTAAATAGTCCTGAAACAGTTCTTTTTAATAAATCAAAAATATTGTATGGGTATAATTTTGCCAAAAAAGATATTCGCACCCGAGGATTTTCAATTTTAGTTGAAGGTCAAATGGATATCGTGATGTCGCATCAAGCGGGTTTCAGCAACACAGTTGCCACATCGGGAACAGCCCTAACAGGCGAGCATTTATCTCTTTTAAAAAGATTGTCGGACAAATTAGTTTTGGCCTTTGACGGAGATGAAGCTGGCTTGTCGGCTGCAAACAAAGGGGCAAAGCTTGCTTTGGGACTAGGGATGGAAGTCAAACTTGTGGAAATCTCGAACAACTCGGATCCAGCAGATGTTATACTAAAAGACAAAAGTATTTGGAGTAAGTCCTTGCAAAATACTGTACACATCATAGATTTCAATTTAAATTCTCTATTAAAAAAAGGTTTTGATAAAAGAAGATTGGGATTGGAAATAAAAAGCAAAGTGCTTCCGCTGGTAAATGAATTAAAAAGTAATATTGAACAAGATTATTTTATAAATTCAATTTCTGGTTTATCAGGAATTCCGCAGGATATTCTTTGGAAAGATTTAAAAAATATTGATAACGGCGAAACAGCGAGAGAGTCTAAAGAAATTATTTATGATGAGAAGAAAACCCCCACAACAGGAAGAAAGGAAACACTTCGTGAAATATCTGGGATTCTGTATTGGCAAAAGGGAATGAGTGAACCTATGATAAATATTCAAAAATGGGAAGAAAGGTTGCTTGATATTGTGGGGCAAGAATTGTTCAATAAGATTCAAAATTTATCGGAAAATATAAAAAATGAAATTGTTTTTGAAGCAGAAAACAAACACATAGATGAAAACAATTTAAAAAATAGGATGGAAGGAGCTTTTGAAAAATTGGAAAAAGATATTTTGTTGGAGAGGAGAAAGCAAATTCAAGAAGAAATGCAAAAAGAGACAGACGAAAACAAAAAAACAGAATTGTCCAATGAAATATTTGAATTATCGAAAAAAATAGATTCAAAAAAGCTATAAACTATAGGCTATCAGCTATCAGCTATGAGAAATTATGGTAAAAAAAACCAAAACAAAAAAGAATAAGGTGAGAGCTGTTGTTAAAAAGACTTCAGTAAAAAAGACACCAGCCAAGAAAAAAGCGATAAAGAAAATCGTGAAAAAAACGCCTGTCAAAAAAAGTAAAAAAAGCGTTATTAAAAAAAGTGTCAAAAAAGTAGTTACCAAAAAGCCAGTAAAAAAGGTTTCAAAAGTCGTTGTAAAAACAAAGGCTGTTGCAAAGCCAAAAAAAGTTGTTAAAACCGACAAAGATAAAAAACTGGAAAAACTTATTGCATTGGGTAGAGAAAGAGGTTTTATTACTCACGACGGTATATTGAAAGAATTTCCAAACATTGAAACTGATGTAGATTTTTTGGAAGATCTTTACACAAAATTTGAAGAAGCCAATATTGATGTTGTGGATAGCGGTGGTATTTTAGGACTGGACGACCACGACGATTTGATAAAAAAATCAACAGGAAAATATGATTCAATCCAAATTTATTTGAAAGAAATTGGAAGATACAAATTGTTGTCCGCCGCCGAAGAAAGAGGTTTGGCACAAAGAATTGAAGCAGGAGAAGAAGAAGCAAAATCTTTGTTGGCAAGAGCAAATTTGAGATTGGTTGTTTCTATTGCTAAAAAATATATTGGCAGAAGTCCAAACCTTACTTTGTTGGATCTTATTCAAGAGGGGAATCTGGGATTATTCAAAGCAGTAGACAAATTTGATTGGAACAAAGGGTTCAAGTTTTCTACTTATGCTACTTGGTGGATTAGACAAGCAATCACCAGAGCGTTGGCGGATCAGTCCAGAACAATCAGAATTCCTGTCCACATGGTAGAGACAATCGCAAAATATAAACAGATTATGAGAAAACTTTCTCAAGATTTGGGTAGAATGCCTTCTCCCGAAGAAATGGCAGAAGAAATGGATTTGGAATTGGAAAAAATTTACAATATTCAACAAATAGATCAAGCAACGATTTCTCTAGAAAATCCAGTGGGAGATGATTCTGATAGTAGCAAATCTACATTGGGAGATTTTATTCCAGATGACAAAATTTTGATGCCCGACCAGAATTCTTCTCGTAGAATTTTGTCAGATCAGGTGAGAGAAATTTTGGAAGAGCTTTCTCCAAAAGAAAGAAAAATTCTTGAAATGCGACACGGACTTCTTGATGGTATCACACACACACTGGAAGAAGTAGGAAAAGAATTTGGAGTAACCAGAGAGAGAATTAGACAGATTGAAGCCAAAGCACATGAGAAAATTAGGCAGAGTGATAAGGTCGACAGACTACGAAACTATTAAAAACAAAAATTGACCAGAGCTTTACTCTGGTCAATTTTTGTTTTTAATAGTTTCTAGGAGTAAGGCGTAAGGTGTAAGGTGTAAGGAATAAGGAGTAAGGAGTAAGGAGTAAGGTGTAAGGTGTAAGGGGTAAGGTGTAAGGTGTAAGGTGTAAGGAGTAAGGGGTAAGGTGTAAGGTGTAAGGTGAAAGGAGCGAGAAGTGAGTAGATTTAAAAATTTTGCCTATTATTCGGATAATTCGTAATTCGGGGTATTCGTATATAATTTGTAGTATTCGGATTATATTTATTTATCAACATTTCCCCATTTTTTGTGTTTAATTTATCCTTAATTATTGGTATAATTTGGAATAAAGATAAATATGCAAAGTGAAATATTTTTAAATGGCAAAAAGTATATTTCAACAAAAAAAGCAACAGAAATCATAGAATTGGACGAAGAACATATAAAAGACCTATGCCGTGAAGAAAAGATAGATTTTACAAAGGTAGAAGGCGAATATTTTGTTGAATTAGAAACACTTTTTGAATATAAAAACAAGACAAATAAACCGATGATTTTGCCTATAAGGGCATTATCAACGGCTGTTTTGGCAATTCTCCTGATAGGAGCAGGGTATTTTGCTGGAGATATTGTTAAACAAGTTGGAGAAGCAGGAGACACCATTTTTTCTGTAATTAAAAACACAAAAGAAATAACATACAAGGTAGGTGCAGAAAAAAGAGATCTGTTCAAAACACAGATTCTTGATAATAGCGATGACTCTCCGATTAAAGAAATAAAAGACAGTAAAAATGTAAAAACAATAGATACCTATACACAAGACTTTTTAAATTATTTAGAGGGATTGAGAAACAGAATTGTTTCTGATTCGTCGTCTTTGCGAGGAACGAAGCAATCCATAAACAATTTGGCTTTGGCAGTCTACGAAACAGCCAGTCCAGTGGAGCAGTTTGCAATTGTTTGGTATAGAACTGTGAATAGCGTCTTTGCGAGAAGCGTAGGGAACCGAAGCGACGAAGCAATCCAGAACGAAGACGATGTGGATCGCTTCACTATCGTTCGCGAAGACGAAGTTTCGCAAAGCGAAACTTCGTCCGACTCGTCCGACTCGTCCGTCATTGCGAGGAACGAAGCAATCCAGAATTCCACCACCCCATTAGAGACCACGACTGTCTCTGACAGTCTGTCTCTAACGGGGCAAGTCAAAGAAATAATCAAAGAAACCGTTGTAGAAAGAGTAATCCAAACATCAGGCATCACACTAGAAGACCTCCAAAAACTAAACAACGAATTAAGAAGTGAAATCTACAAACTCTCGTCCAACACCAACAGTCAAATCACCAACACCTACCAAGTCATCTCTGCTACTAATAACATAGACAATCTAGGCAGTGTTACTATTTACGACTCCAACATCACCAACACCAACATCTCTGGAACTACTTCAAACTTTACCAACAGCACAGTAGACACTCTCACAGTAACCGGCACATCCAATTTAACAGGATCACTAACAGGCACAACCGCCACCTTCTCTGGCAATCTCTCTACCGCTGGACAACTCTCAATCACAGGCACCGCCACATCAACAGCAAGTGGTGACTTTGCTTTTGACACCAACACGCTTTACATTGATTCCATCAATAACAGAGTAGGAGTCGGCACATCCACACCCACAGACACTCTTTCAATCAACGGAGCAACTTATCTTGCTCCTATTTCAGCACCTGCTGTCACAACCGACAGACTCTACAACATCTCCAATGATTTATACTGGGGTGGTAATCTTGTCTCTGGTTCAGCAGTGGGAGTCTGGGCATCCAATGGAACTGATGTTTGGAGAGCATCTGGCAATGTCGGAATCGGTACATCTTCACCAGCGTCAGCTTACAAACTATCTGTTCAAGGTGACACTTACATCAAAGGTAATCTTAGAGTAAACGGAAATACTACAATTTCAGATAGCGGAGAATTAACAGTCGGAGACAAAGTTATCTCGGAAGGAGAAATCGGAGTTGGA
>JAQTWD010000020.1 GCA_028689435.1 Minisyncoccota bacterium
AAATTTTGTGAAAAGGCGGGAAATTTGTGAAGCAAATTTCCCGCTTACTCTCTTCTTATCCCTTACACCTTACTCCTTGTCCCTAGTTTTTAAATTCTAAATTCTAGTTTCTAAATTCTATTATGACACTGTACATCCCCATAGAACAAAGGCCTTGGATTTCTTCACCTGCTTTTTGGGGTGGGACTTCTATTTCCGTTACAGCAGTAGGGGGGAGATTTTTTTGATAATTTAAATCTGGAATAACAAGAGCCGAAGAACAGTCAAAAGTACTCTTTGTCGCCATTTTTATTATTGTTGGCATATCCGCTTTTGCGATTGTCACCTGGGGAAAGTATCCGCCTCTTGCATCAATGGTGATTATTTGTTTTCCATCTACAACACTGACATTACTTTTTACTTCTTTTATTTCTTGCTTTTCGGTGTCTTCTAATAAAACATCTTTATTTTTATTTTGAGAATATACAAAAGACGCTCCGATCAAGACGACTACTATTAATATTGCGATTGTGTTTGTTTTCATGGAATTAAGTATTAAGTAATAAGTGATAAGTAGTGAGTAGTGAGTGGGTGGAAAATTTGCTTCGCAAATTTTCCACCCAATCGTCGTAGCTATTAGCTATTAGCTATCAGCTACAGGCTATCAGCTTGTAATTATTAAATATTAAATATCGGCGGAATTATTCCAATAGCAGTAAACGCTCCTAGCAAACTGAATATTCCAAAGAAAATTACTACCAATCCCGCTGTCTTAAAGAATACACCAGATTGAGCCTTTTTGTGAATACCGAGAGAGCTGAAACTGAGCAATGCCAAAACAGGAAGAGTACCAAGAGCAAAAGAAAACATTATCAATGCTCCTGTCAGAAAACTGCCCGTGGTCAAAGTATAAATTTGCATTGACTGGGTAAATCCGCAAGGCAAAAAGAAAGTCGCTATTCCTACCAAAAACGGAGTGAGGGTGTGATTGATGTCTTTTAAACTGTGAACTCTTTTACCAATAAATTTTGGGATAGTCGGTTGCAATTTTTTTATCGCTGGAAACACATCCAGCAGATTGATACCCAAAATCAAAAGTACCAAAGCAACAAAAACATTAAGGACGAATGTTCCCATCAATCCCAGTTGGAAAATAGATCCAAGAGCACCGATCACACCACCCAAGACAAAGAAAGAAATCAGACGACCGAGATGAAAATATATTTGGGGTTTTGTTTTGTCGCCTTCTTTGGCAAAGTTTGCCGATATAGAAAGTGTCAGTCCTCCGACTACTGCCATACAAGTAGAAACAGAAGCGACCAGCCCAACAACAAAAGCAGTCCCATAACCGACTTCATCGGCGGTTATCAGATTTACTATTCCCATTTTTTGAAGAAGAATAAAAAAAGCGATAAATCCAACAGACAAAGGCAGGGCGATTTTAAAATCGGACCATTTTGGTTTGTAAAAATTTTGTTTTTCTACAGAAATAGAATAGCCGTTGGGTGCGAGTAACTCGTTTAAACTTTTGGTGATTTCTTCTGGGCTTTTATTTTCAAATTCTCCGGTAACTTTGACACTGTGATTTGAAAGGGAAGCATGCGCCGATTTTACGCCAACAGCATGGTCAAGTTTTGATTCTACGAGAACTGTACACGAATTACAGCTCATTCCTTCTATATGAAATTTGTATGTTTTCATAATTTTTTGTGAGATAAGTATACTCTTTTTTGTTTGGGTGTGCCACAAATATCTTAATCATTTTTTAATTTTGGCTTGCTATGATTTTTACTATGAAAAATATAAGAGTTATACATTTTGAAATACACGCTTTTGATCCGGAAAAAACTATAAAATTTTATTCGGATGTTTTTGGTTGGAAAATAGAGGAATGGAAATTTCCTGATGACACAAAAATTGAAAGAGAAAATAGATATTGGGGAATAATGACAGCTCCAGAAAATAGTAAAGATCCTGGTATCAATGGAGGAATAGTGGTTCGAAAGGGTCCTGTCCCCAAAGAAGGAGAGGCGATTAATGCTTTTGTTTGTACGATTGGAGTTGATAGTGTAGATAATTATCTTGAAAAGATAGAAAAGGCAGGTGGTAGTATTGCTTTACCTAAAATGCCAATTCCGGGTATGGCGTGGCTTGCGTATGCGAAAGATATTGATGGAAATATTTTTGGAATTTTTGAAGAAGATAAGAATGCAAAATAGATTATGAAAACAACTAAAAAATTAAATCTTAAAAGAGTTGTAAAAATTTGTGGTCGAGGACATAAATTTATTGGTAACGGACCTTGTCCAATTTGTTGGCCAAGTTTAAAAAATAAAAAATATGAACTTAATTCAAAAAAAACAATTTAAACAAAAAATCGTGCCTCATTTGTGGTTTGATGATCAAGCAAAAGAGGCGGCGAGTTTTTATGTGGATGTCTTTAACAAAAACCCTTTCAAATTGAAGAACGAAAATTCAGAAGTAGGAAAAGAAACATATTATGTAAAATCTACTGAAGAAGTTTCCGGAAAACCGGCGGGGAGCATTATGACGGTTGATTTTATAATTAATGGGCAGAATTTTTTGGCTCTTAATGGCGGACCAGATTTTAAATTTAACGAATCCATATCTTTTATGGTCAATTGCAAAAATCAACAGGAAATAGATTATTTCTGGGAAAAACTTTCGGAGGGAGGAGATCCAAAATCTCAAATTTGTGGTTGGCTCAAAGATAAATACGGGCTTTCGTGGCAAATAGTTCCGGAAAGTTTGGAGAAAATATTTAATCAAGAAGATTCAGAAAAACAAGAAAAAGTGATGGCTGTATTTTTGAAAATGGGGAAAATTACCATTGCCGATTTAGAAAAGGCAACAAGCGATTAAGTAATTGTGTTTATTAACAAATTTATTCCGTTTGTGGATGTTGGTTACTTCGTGGCACTGTTTCAAATTTTTAAAAACTGAAACAGTGCCACGAGGTAATCTGGAGCATTTTATAATTCAACACGGATATGTTGAATTTTGTGTTTTTTATAGTAAGAAATGTGGTATTATCAAATCAGATTTAGTTTTAAAAAATTAAATGGAGACTGCCTGTGAAATACAAAAAGACGATCAGACTTGAACTAATTCCCGAAACGCGTGTCGAGAAGGTGCTTCAATTTTTACATGCCTTTATAACAGGAGTGAAAATATGGATCGAGAAAAGAAGACGGGCAAAAAGCTAGTTCAGACTTTGCGCGAGGCGGGTTTTCAATGCGATGAAGCGATTGTCGTTAAACCGACAGAAAAAGACCTTCGTCGGATGAAGGAAACGATTGCTTTTGTTCGCAAAGTGGATGAAGTCCGCGAGGCGACAAAAAATTCTATTCTCCATTTGGGGTGACGGCGTGGGCCGGACTGATCGCAATCAGTCCGGCCCTTTAAAATTTGGATGAAAATATATTTCTAGTAATTGAATTGAGAATATGATAATCTGATTTTAGATTTGCTTTTAATTAACCTTAATGAAGAGGTGCGATAATGGCCAAACAAGCAACAAAGAGTTTTAAATTTTCAAATGGTGGTCACTCATGTATTACGCCAATTGATCCAGATCCTTATCATTGTAAAAAATGTTGGTCTTCTCCCAAAGATCATAAAATTGTAAATTATGAGCATCTTTCTGGTATAGGAGATATTCAATGTACAATCTGCAAATCTTTCGTCCGAGTTTATGAATCTTGATTTTTAATGATGAGGAGAATATATGAAAGAATCAGACGATTCAATATTTGTAACTCTGAGTACAAAAACAGAGACTGGTGAATTGGTAGACATAGAGATGAATAAAGAGATTTCTCCGTGTTGTCAGGGATGCGGATCCTCGTTAGAAGACCATGAAATCATAAATTATAAACGCATTTGTTATGGATGGAGTAAAGGAGATGTTCAGTGTAAGCTTTGTAAATCTATTGTCCGTCATATTTTAATCATCCATTATTAAAGCCCAACCTGATTTATCAGGCTGGGCTTTTAAAATGTCTTTTGGAGTGATATTCTTATCTTTATATATGATGAAAAAACTTTTTGTATTTGTAGCAATTTTTGTAAGCACCTTTTCTTTTGCCTTAGCCGAAGAAAAAGTAAATGTTTACGTTTTTGAGAGAGAAAACTGCAATTTTTGCCAACTGGAAAAAACTTTTCTAGACAAACAGCTTTCCGAAAGAGCAGATTTCAACATTATTTCTCTGGATGTAACAGATGAAAATGTTAAAAAACAATTTGACGCTATAACAGAAAAATATAATTTGGTAAAAGCCACTCCCGTAACCTTGGTGGGTAATTCTATTATCCAAGGTTTTAATTCGGATGAGACAACCGGCAAAGACATCTTGTCTGCTATTGATAGTCACAAAGGAAAACCAAATCTAACTATTGAAGAATATTTGGAAGAAGGGAAAAATCTTTCTACATCCAGTGCTATTTGTGACGATGAAAATGCCGTTATTTGTTCTGTGGATGTAAAAGAAAACACCGAAATAAAAGTTCCTCTGCTTGGCGTGATAGATTTTAAAGAATTCTCTCTTTTTTCAATGGCGGTGATTTTGGGATTTGTAGACGGGTTCAATCCGTGTGCGATGTGGGTATTGCTGACTTTCTTACTTATTTTATGGCAAGTGGGCAACAGAAGGAAGATGTTGCAAGTAGCTGGATTGTTTATTATCGCTGAAACAATAATGTATTGGGCAATTTTGAATTTTTGGTTTGGAGCATGGGACTTTGTCGGTTTGGACAAATTTGTTACCCCAGCTGTTGGATTGCTCGCAGTCGGTGGGGGAATATATTTCTTGAGAAGATATTTTAAAAACAAAGATCAATTGATTTGTGATGTGACGGATTATGAAAGCAAATCAAAAACAGAAATGAAAATAAAAAATCTGATCAGTTCTCCGATGACGATTTTGACTGCTTTGGGAATTATGGGGGTGGCATTTTCTGTAAACATTATCGAGTTTGCTTGTTCTGTTGGTATTCCACAAACATTTACAAAAGTTTTGGAAATGAACAATTTGAATTTGTTGCAAGACCAATTTTATATTTTTATTTATACTTTGTTCTATATGGTGGATGATTTTGTTGTGTTTGGTTTGGCTTTGTATGGTTTTGACAAGTTTTACACTGTGGGAACAAAATACTCAAACTTGTCATCATTAATCGGGGGAGTATTGATGCTAATTTTGGGAGGAATGCTTTTGTTTGCTCCAAATTTGTTGGTGTTTTAATTTAACGCGGAACAAACGCAGAAAATGTTAATATTTGTATATGAAACTTATTATTTTAAGAGGTTTGCCTGGATGTGGTAAATCAACAATCGCTGAAATATTGTCTGAGAATTTAGAATGTAGTGTTGTTTATGGAGATTTTTTCAAAAGAGAATTTTTAGTAAAGAATAAAAATTTTCAAGAAGCTTGCGAATATTCCTATAAGAAAATTTTTGAAGAAGTTGAAAAATATGCTGAAAAGAAAGAAGAGGTGGTTATTATTGAAGAACTTTTTGACAATAAAGAATTTGTTGAAAGAATAAAAAATTTTTGCCGAGAAAATAATATTCAAATATATTGGTTTTATATAAAAAGAGAGTTAGAAAAGTTGTTGGAGGTGGAACAAAAAAGAGATAGGAAGATTAAAAATACCGTTGATGATTTTAAGAAATTACAAGATAGTTTGAATGAAATAAAAAACGAAGGAGAAATAGTTGTTGATAACAACGGAAATATTGAAGAAAGTATTAATTTTGTTTTAAATAAAATATGAATCCCGTTAGAGATCGCGGACACGGAACGGGATATTTAACCAAAATAAATTTATTAGAATTAATTTAAATAGATAGTATACGAGATTTAACAAAGTCCGCGTCCTATCTCTAACGGGATGAAATATTTAGGAATAGACTATGGTTCAAAAAATGTTGGGATTGCTGTCTCTGATGTAGACGGTATTTTGGCTTTTCCTAAAACTGTTCTAGACAATGATAGAAGTCTGTTAAAGAATATAAAAAAAATTATTGAAGACGATAAAATTGGAGCTATTGTAATAGGGGAATCGTTAAATTTTTTAGGCGAGCCAAATACTATAATGAAAAAAATCTCACCCTTTAAAATAGTTTTAGAAAAAGAAACTGGTTTGCCAGTATATTTTCAAACAGAATTTTTCACCAGCAAAGAGGCAGATAGGGTGCAGGGGGAAAACTTGAAAGGTGTTCGTAAACAAGATAGGCAAAAAGCAAAAGTGAGGTTGGAAAAGAACGATGCTTCTGCGGCAGCGTTGATTTTGCGTAGTTACTTGGAAAAAAAATAAAAAATAATTTTTTATATTTTTTTTGGAGATTAATTATTCAATTGTATTATGTATTAATATATAAATTGTATTAATAACAATTAATATTTATATTTCTTATATTCAATTGAATACTTGAATAGTTTGAGGTGCAATTTTATGTTAATATTTTATTTATATTATGAAATTAAATAATACAAGCACAAAGTTAAATTATTTTTTTAAATCGATATCTTCCAGAAAGAGAATAGAGATTATTATTTTACTTTCTGAAAATAAAAATATTTCTTTGAAAGATATTTCTAAAAAAATAAATACCAACATACAAAATACTTCGTTGCATACTTTTAAACTTTTGAATGCAGGGTTAATTGCCAAAAAACAAAATGGCTTAAAAGTAGAGCATATTTTGACAGGAAGAGGAGAGATGGTAGCTAATTTTATAAAAACAATCGATAAAAATTTATAATATAAAACATACCATCTATTATAATATAAGTATAAAATAGTATTTCTTATATTCAATTGAATACTTGAATAGCTGTATAATTATTGATTGAATCGGTGTTATAAATATAAATAAATTAAATAATATAAATATGGAAAATTTAATTAATATAGATGATTTTGCAAAATTGGATATAAAAATTGGCGAGATTAAATTTGCCGAAAAAGTAGAAGGGTCGGATAGGCTTTTAGTTTTTAAAGTAGATTTGGGAGAAGAAAATGAAAGACAAATTGTTTCTGGAGTAGCGGGATATTTTTCTGATCCTCAAGAGTTGGTGGGTAGACAAGTGCCAGTGGTAGCAAATTTGGAACCAAGGACTATAAGAGGAGTTGAAAGTCAGGGGATGATTTTGTATGTATCTGATGACGAGATTTTTACAACACTTAATCCAGGACAAAAAATAAAAAACGGATCACTAATTAAATAGTATTTAATTAGTGAGGAGCCGTCTTCGCGAACACAGTGGAACGACGAAGAGACCTGTCTCGCTGTGTCGTTGCTTTTCTTTTAGGAAAGAGGCAGGTCCACGTCGTTTTTGTTTTGGATTTACTGCTTCGAATTTTTTGCCTAAAAAATCCGAAGTTCGCTAACGCTCGCAAAGACGACAGTGGGGCGAAGTGAAATGACAAAACAATCTATGATTTCGTAAATAATAATATTTAAAACCAAAACTTTTAAGTGAATGAAAAACTATTTTAAAAATTTAAAAGAAAAAATGTTTCGCTGGGCAGTGTCTCATGTGGAGAGTGGAAAGGCCGATTTTTGGTTAGGCGCAGTTTCTTTTTCTGAAGCATCTTTTTTTCTTGTTCCGCCAGATTTGTTATTGATAGCTATTTTGTCCACCAGTGCCCAAAGATGGTTTTATTATGCTTCTTTGACAACGATTTTTTCTGTTCTCGGTGGATTTTTGGGCTATCTTATTGGAGCAGTATTTTTTGATGTCGTAGGAAAAGCAATAATTGATTTTTACGACCTTCAATCACAAGTAGATTTTATCGGGCAAAAGTTTTCTGACAATGCCTTTTTAGCAATATTTGTTTCTGCTTTTACCCCTATTCCTTATAAGTTGTTTACTATCTCGGCTGGATTTTTCAAGATAAACTTTATTATCTTTGGTTTGGCATCTTTGTTTGGTAGAGGAATGAGATTTTTCCTTGTTGCTTTCTTTATGCACAAATTTGGAAAAAAGATGACAGACTTTTTCTTTAGATATTTTGATATTCTTTCTGTTGTTTTGATTCTCATCATTATCGCGATTTTTTATCTGTTTTAATCTTAAAAGAGAATTGTAAGGTGTCCGACACCTTACATAAAATTCAAGAAAATTTTTGTCCCCTTAAATTGTGGATTTTTCGTTTAACCTACTGTTTAATACCTGTTATAATTATCAACAAATGAATAAAGATTTTTTTTTAAACCATTTCCCCGTGCCAAATTTTTTAAAGATGCCAGCTATTGGTTTTGATATTTCTGATGGTTCTGTTCGCTATGTTGAATTGATTGAAAAAGGAGGTCAAAAAAGATTGGGAAGATATGGAAGAATAAAGATGCCAAAAGGAACAGTAGTAGACGGCGATATAAAAGACAAGATTAAACTTGTAAATATTTTAAAAGAGATTAAAAAGAAAAATGACTTTGAATTTGTAAGAATTTCTGTCATTGAAAAAAATTCTTATATTTTTAAAACTGTTGTTCCTTATAAAAAGGGAATGAGTCGAGATGAAATATTAGGAGCACTAAGTTTTAAATTGGAAGAAAATGTTCCTCTTTCAGCAGAAGATGCTTTTTTTGATTTTGATGTTTTAAACGAGAAAGATGGACAAATAGAAGTAATCGTTTCTGTTCTCCCTAGAAAAATTGTAGATCAGTTTCTAGAAGTTTTTGAAGCGTCAGGCATGACGCCGATTTCTTTCGAAGTAGAAGCTCAGGCAGTTGCAAGATCTTCTATTGCAAAAGGAGATATGGGGACAAATATGATCGTTGATTTTAGAAGCACTCGTGCCAGTATTTCTATCGTTAGCGAAGGGCTTGTTCAGATGACCTCTACTATTGATGTTGGTGGAGATGACCTGATTGCCGCAATACAAAAATCTGAAAATGTTACCGAGGTGGAAGCTGAAAAAATAAAGAAAGAAAAAGGATTTAAAAGGGTTGGATACGATGATACTTTGTTTTATGCGATGATGAATACAATAACAGTCCTTAAAGATGAAATAAGTAAATATGTGATGTATTGGGCAACACATCACCGAAATGAACTGATTGATAAAGACGCAAAAGGCAAGGTCTCTAAAATTATTTTGTGTGGAGAAAATGGCTCATTGAGAAGTTTGGATGATTATCTTTCTTTAAGTTTGGGGTTGAATATTGAAAAAGCACTGGTTTGGAGAAATCTTTTTTCTTTAGATGATACTATTCCTGATATGGATTTTTTTACCTCGCTTGAATACGCTGCTGCCGTGGGACTTGCGATGCGACACGATAATGATGTTTTTAGCTTTAATGTTGTCAGTTTAGACAATTTAGAAAATGCCTAATTTATTACCAGAAAAAAATAAAAAAGAGATAAGAAACGAATTTATTTTGCGACTTTTGATTGTATTTTTTGTTTTTGCTTTTTTTGTCATGACTATTTTTGTTATTTCTCTTGTTCCTTCTTACAATTTGTCTGTCGTTAAAAAGACAATAACTCTTGAACAGGTAAATAGTCTAAAAAAGAATGCTGAAATAGAAGAGAAAGAATTGTCTGCTAATATTTTAAAAAATGAAAAGGCAAAAATTTTAGCTTTGAGTTTAACAGAAAAAAATAGTGCCAGTGAAATTATTGAAAAAATATTAGAGAAGAGACCGCAGGGAGTAAAAATCACAGATATTTTTTATGAAAAAGATGATGCAGGAGGAATAGATGTTGTTGTTAATGGTAACTCTTCGAGTAGAAATATATTAATTGGTTTTGTTGAAAAACTTGAATTAGAAGAAGGTTTTGAAAAAATAGATTTTCCTGTTTCCAACCTGGTAAAAGATGAATCAATGGATTTTTCAATAAATATTTATATTAAGTAAAATTAATCCCGTTAGAGATGGCGGGAAATTATAAAAATAGTTATGATTTAGAATAGTGTTTGTTTTTTTAAGAGTTGTTTATTAGAGATAACGGACACGAAGCAAGATATCTGATAAAGGTAATTTACTAAATTAATTTAAGTAGATAGTATGCGTTATTTAATAAAATTCGTGTCCTATCTCTAACGGGATGAAAAAGAGAAAGGAATTTTTAATCAAAATATTACTTGTTGTGATTATCGCTAATGTGGTTGTTTTGGCGAGCATGATTTTTTTCTATTCTATGATAAAGAAAACAAATCAGGATATTTTTGATTTAGAAACAGAACTACTTAGTTGGAGAAAAATACAAACAGAATCAAGTTTGATAAATGATAATTTGGATGAAACAGCAAAAGAAAGGTATAAAATAAACACATACCTTGTTAAAGGCGATAAAGTTGGAGTAGCAAATTTTATTGAAAATTTGGAAAACATCGGAAAGGTTTCTGGGGTGGTTGTTGATGTAAGTGGTTTATTTTTAAAAGATTCTGGTGAAAAAAATACAGAAAAGATAATCGAAGTAGGTAGTATGGGACTAAATTTGAAAATAACAGGCGAATGGGAAAAAGTAATTCATTTTTTGAAATTACTCGAGGTAGCACCCTATAAAATTACTTTTGAAAAAGTTTATTTTGAGAAAAATTCCGCAAAAGATTCTATTGATTGGGATGGGTCGTTTAATATAAATGTTGTGAAATTGTCTGAATAATATGAAAATAGATTTAAAAAATATTGATATACCAGATTTTTTGAGAATAAAGAATTTTAGCTTTAATAGTTTTTATGGCTGGGTTTTTTTGGTTGTTATCTTTTCTTTTATTATATTGATACTTCTGGGCTACTCGATGTTTTTTTATTTTAAAATTGATGCAGGAGAAGCTTTTAATTTTAGGACAGAAGAAATTTTGAAAGACAATTTTGAAAAAATAAATAAAAGTGAACTGATGAAAATCATTTCCTCTTTTGATGCTAAGCAGATTGAATTTGAGTCGTTGCTTGAAGAAGGTCCATCAAAGATTATTGACCCTTCTATATAATATTGGTATATTAGTCTAGTTGGTAGATAGTAGATAGTAGTGAGTAGTAAAATTTTGCTTTGCAAAATTTTTTAGTTTATACAAAATACTCCCATAGTTTAATGGACTTTCTTAATAAATTTGTGCCTTCTGTGCTCCCATAGTTTAATGGATAAAACAGAAGACTTCTAATCTTCCGATCTAGGTTCGATTCCTGGTGGGAGCACAGAAGGTGTAAATTTGATTAAGAAAGCAGTGTGAACAGGAGACTTCTAATTTCTAGATTTAGGTTCGATTCCTAGTGGGAGCACAAAACGCCAAGACCAAAGCATTGCTTTGGTCTTGTTGCGTTTTGTAGCTTCCACTAGGAATCGAAACGAGCGAAGTATATTTTTTCGTAGCGAAGCGGAGAAAAAATACGAGCGAGCGGGATAAAAAACAAACTGCTTTGTTTTTTATCTAATCTTTGTCTCACAAAGAATTTCCGTTATGAGCTTTAGCGAATAGGAAATAGGAGGTCAGCGAGTTCTTAATATTTTGAAGTCACGAGCTTGTCGAGTGACGAACAAAATATTTAGAACTGGCGCCGATTCCTAGTGGGAGCACAAAATAAATAACCCCAGCTTTTGCTGGGGTTATTTATATTTACAATAATTAATAAATAATATAATATACAAGTTATTGAAGGGCGATTAGCTCTGGTGGTGGAGATAAAAACGTTTGAGTTTTTATCGTTTACACTTTAGTGTAAACGGGTTGTCTGAATTAATAATTTAATAGATTTCCAAATTTGATTTAAAATTTGGGCGATTAGCTCAGTTGGTAGAGCAACCCGTTTACACCGGGAAGGTCGGGGGTTCGAGTCCCTCATCGCCCACAAAACAACAAACGACAATGTGCGTACATTGTCGTTTTTTGTTTTTGAGGCAAGATGAAGATCTCGAATTTCAATTTTCACAAAATATAAAAGACCAACCGCGCTAGTACGGTTGGTCTGTTGTTATTCAGGCAAGAAGCTCTGCGATTTTTTTCCAGGCATCCGGTTTGATCACCGAATGTCCGCAGCCAGCGTTTATTAGGGTCTTGTTGTTGTCTGGATGCGCCGATATCGCGAGCATTTTACTGGAAGGGAATTCTTCCGCAATTTTTTTAACTAAAATAACGGTGTTGTTTACGGGTCCGTTAACTTCTCCATCAACGGCGATGAGGTCTATTTCTTTCTTGTGTTTATGAAAGAGCTCTTCTGCTTGCTGTAAAGTTTCTGCGGTTAGAACAAAAGCTTTATTAGAGAGAAGTTTTTTCCACAATCTAAGTAGTTCGGCAAAGTCTTCTATGATAAGAATTGTTTTTTTCATATCTCCTCCTGAATATAAAAAAATTAACCAAGATTTCTGTTATTTAAAATAATATAAAAAAACAATTTTGTCAAATTAAAAAATTGACGAAGACTTGCTTCGCCAATTTGTGCACGACGGTTTTTTTATATTGCCGTACTTTCTTTTGTATTTTTTGCATCGAAGTCGATGACATCGTGATTTCGCAGGGCCTCGACGATCTCTTCGACTATATAGCCTTTGTGAGAAAATATTCGAGTACACCCCGCACCGTACATTTGGATACAGAAATCTGGATTGCCGGAAAACCCAACAAGGGGTTTGTCCCAACCAGATGCGTGCACCTCGCGGATAAATCCGAGGGTCGCAGGCTCGGTAACCTTCTTAAGAGTAAAGCTCGTAATTCCAGATCCTACGAAGACAGCTTTTAGGGTTTCGTGGCACGAATTAAAAATATACTGTGCGTTTTCAATGTCTGTTTCACCGAGAATTTTAATGTTGTTGGCGAGCATATCGATTCTCATTTTTACCAGCTTGAGGATTTCTTCGCTAGCATCAATTACCAGTACAAAATTTTTTTCTGGTGTGTCCATTGTTTTCCCTCCCACAAAGAAAGATTAAAAAACTGAAGAATTTCTGTTTGTAGAATATATATTTAATATGAATTAGTCAAGGTTTTGAAAATTAGCTTGATAAAAAGATGCAAACTTTGATTTAAAGATATAATATAGTTATATTATTCAATTTTTTAAAATTAAAGAAAAAGTTAAACGCCTCTCAATAGTAGACTTGTCCCGTTAAAGATCTTGAACATGCTGGTAGGCAACAAATCAAATTAATGATCGTAATTTTATATGACAGATAAAGATAAAAAAAATATCTCTAATGGGATAAAGATAATTTACGAAGATGAAAATATTTTGGCTATAAACAAGCCGTCTGGTTTGGTTGTGCATTCTGATGGAAAAACAAAAGAGGCGACTTTGGCAGATTGGGTTTTAAAAAATTATCCCGAAACAGAAGACGTGGGAGAGCCTCTCGTTTTAAGTACTGGAGAAATAATAAAAAGACCGGGGATTGTTCATCGGTTGGATAGGGAAACCTCGGGGATTTTGTTGATAGCAAAAAATCAGAAAACATTTTTGTTTTTGAAAGAGCAATTTCAAAAGAGGACAATAAAAAAAAGTTATCGTGCTTTTGTTTATGGTGAGATGAAAAATGATGATGGTATTATAGACAGACCAATAGGGAGAAGCAACAAAGATTTCAGAATGTGGAGTGCTCAAAGAGGAGCGAGGGGGCAAATGAGAACAGCGGTAACAGAATACAATGTTTTAGAAAGGAGCAACGGTTTTAGTTTTGTAGAGGTCAATCCAAAAACTGGGCGTACTCATCAGATTCGTGTTCATTTTAAAGCAATCAACCATCCAATTGTTTCTGATTCTCTTTATGCACCAAAAAGAGAGAAGGGGTTAGGCTTTGATAGGTTGGCACTACATTCATATTCTATAGAATTTTCTTTGCCCAACGGTAAAGAGATGAAATTGGAAGCCGAGTTGCCGGAAGACTTTTTAAGAGCGTTAAAAAATCTTAATATTAGTATTAGGGGATAGTATTAGAATTTTTAAACTGACCGTGCTGAGAAAAACATTCCAATATTCTCAAGAATATTGGAATGTTTTTTAGGAGTGGTGAGGTGAGGAGATAGCGTCGCCTACCTTGACAAAATTTGACGAAAGTGTATATTTACTATGTAATTTGGTTCTTTGTTATCAAAGTTCTTGTCTATCAGACTTGAACAAAATTGGCTAACAGCCGAAAGGAGAAGGTTATGTCGAAATATGGTCATCGCACCCAAAATTGGTTCGAGGCAATCGTCAACAAAATTGGTGGTGAGGAGAGAGCAGAGGCGTTTCTTCGTGGCGAGCTAATCGTTCGTGAACCAGATCGTCGTTGGACAATAGATTCTGACGGAGTCATCCGTTTTTCTGTCATCGGACTCGGTTTGTCCGGTCCGAAAATGGAAAAACATCTCGTGTCCAAGGGGCACGAGAACTCCGATTATGCGAAACAGATTTTAAACTCTCCGAATTATGTTTCGTGCGAGAAAGACAAGGTTTACAACCTTGCTGTTCTCCCCGGAAAGTTGTTTTTGGACGATGTCCGAACCACCGGAAACATCAGGGTAGAAGGTGACCGTCGGAATCTGATTCACGGAGAAAACCTTCCCACCGAAATCGGAACACTCGTCCGGCTCAGTTTCACCAACAAAGAAATTGAGCAAATGGGTCTTGTTTGGCTCATTGCGATGCACAAGCCGATGAAAGATTCTGATGGCGGCCTG
>JAQTWD010000001.1 GCA_028689435.1 Minisyncoccota bacterium
ATTTTTTGAAGTCTTTCATTATATTTTTCAACATACTGTTCAGCTTTTTTAATTTCGCTGTAATCATGTCCTATGAAAAATCTTGCAAGACCTCCTCTTTTTACTACATTTTCCATAACAGATTCCATTTCTTCATATTCTTGATTTTGTTCTTGTGCCATTACTCTTATTTGTTCTCCTACTGTCTCAGCATTATCAGAAACACGAATCATCTCCTGAACAGCATTAGCAATTCTACTTTTTCTTTCTTCTGCTCTCTTTGTAAATTCAAATTTATCATCACTGTCTGTTGATGTTGCTGTATCATCATCCGTTGAAGTTGCTGTATTGTCGTCTGTTGATGTAGCTGAATCATCGTCAGATTCTGATTCACCGAGTCTTTCAGTTTCTCTTTCTTGATTCTGATTTTTTACACCCTCTGATGAATCATCGTCTGAATCAGATGATTCCGGACATTCTGCAAACTCACAATTAGGTCCTTGTCTTCCAACAGAAGATCCGTCTGGACAAATTTTTGCTTCTAATGTACACGATCTTTGTTGTTCTGCTTCAACAAATGAAATTGCTGAAACTAGTGCAAACACCAAAAACAGAACAAAATAAATACTATTCTTATTCATAATTTTTATATATTTTATGTTAAATTTGACTAATAATCCTTAATCAATTGATCTCAGAAACCAATTAAAAAGGATATCTAAATTATAGCAAAAATATCAAAAAAAACTAGTAAATTCAACACCTGTCAAAAAACCTTACATTTTACTAGTAAACTAGAATTTTTCCTAAATGAATATTATTAGTTGCATTCGTATATTCCCAAAGACCAACCTGAGTAAAAGTGTATTCGTAGATTCCGTCATAACCTACAGTCTGCGACTGATTTAATTGTTTGTGAAATAAATCACTTTGACCCGTTGCAAAGATTCTCATTGATGTACTTGATTTGTTAATAAATCTGACAGAAGTTCCCCTCTTAATCGTCAAATCATTTGGTGAAAAACCTGTTTTATAATAATAAATCAAGTAAACACCATCTGGAGTAATGGTTGGAGTTTTAGTAGTAGTCGTCTTTGTGCCAACCGTTGTTGTTTTTGAAGAAGTTGTTGTAGTTTTATTTGTAGAAGTTGTTGTTGAATTTCCTTCTATAATCTCAATATTTGGATCATTTTGATTATTAACTCCTACTCCGAAATAATTTTGATAAAAATAATAAGCCGCGACCGCTACTGCGCCAACCAACAAAATTAAGAATATATCTTTTATTTTTTCTTCCATAAAAATTTAGTTTTAAATTTATAATATAATTATTAAATAAAATAATTTCTTTACTATCGATTAAATTATAACATCAAAAAACAAAAGAAAAACTATGCCAAGAATTTTCTATACAAACAAACAACACACAAATAATTTTCCATATAAAAAATACGGTCGTATTTTTTATATGGAAAATTATTTTTTAATTTTTTAAATATTTTTCTATATTTTCTTTATGTTCCTCGTAATTTTTTGCACAGTGAATATTTCTATTTGAATCGTGTAAATAATACAAACAGTCTGTTTTTTCAGGATATAAAACGGCGCTTATTGCATCAATTCCTGGGTTTGCAATTGGTTGTATCGGCAAACCATTATACATATATGTGTTGTACGGAGAATTTATTTTTTTATCAGCAACACTAATCGGCGCCCACCAACCGTTTCCCTTATCTCCTCTCGCATACTGAATGGTTGCATCAATATCCAATTTCATCTCTTGCAAAAGACGGTTCCATAAAATCCCCGCAACCAACGGCATATCAGCTTTTCCCCCAGCTTCTCTTTCAACCAGAGAAGCAATCTTTATCAAAGTTGTCCATTTTATATTTTGACTCATTGCTTCTTTTGAAAATGGTTCGAATTTTTCATTAAAACGAGTATATAATCTTTTTACAATATCACATGGCAATTCATCTACTGGAATCAAATAAGTATCTGGAAAAAATATACCCTCATCCAAAACAGAGATACTATTTGTCTCCTTTATAAATTCATCATATTTTTCTTTACTCCAACCAAGCTCCTTAACAAAGATTTCCCCTATTTGTTCTTTTCTATAACCTTCTTTTATAACCACCCATTTCATATAAGGATCCTCCTTTATTATTTTTGCAATTTCCCAAGCAGACATACTTTTTGAAATTTTATAAGCTCCATCTTGTACACAGTTAAAACAGCCGAGAGCAATCCCAAATCCAAATTTACTTTTTATAAAACCTTCTTCATACAAATCATTTTTTATTTTATCTGAATTGTTTATTCCCATTTGTACAATAAATCTTTCTGGTTCACTTTCTTTTTGAGGAGCCGAAAAAAAAGTATTGTTTAAAAACAATACTACAAATCCTATCAATAATAAAATCCCAAAAATAATAAAAAATATTGGTTTATTTTTTTGTTCCGGATGTATCAACATAAATACTAGTTAATTAGTATAGTGAAAAGTGGTCAAGCATTTCAAGAAAATCTTTTCTTATTTGGGAATCTTCTTCCAAATAAGCACCATTTATATAATAAATTAACCCGTTGTTTAAAACCACCAATATCTCATTCTCATACAAACCAGAGATTTTATATCTAACAGCAGGAGATCCTGAAAAATCTAATTCTTCTATCTCGGAAACAGCAAATTCTATATTTGAAATCATTTTTTCTTTTTCTATCCATTCTTTTACTGAATAATTTTTTGAATTTTTAAAAATCAAAACAGAAATAGACGGAGGATATTCTCTGGGAATATCGCTTTCCAAAAGTTCCTCATATTCTTTTTTATTAAACAGGTTCAAAGATTCCACAACGTTTTCATCTGTCCATTGATTTTTGGAGTCAATCAAAATATATCCGTCTGGGTTTAATCTATACTCAAAACGAATTCCTAAATCATCGTTGCGATAACGAGTCCACAACTGATTATTTCTTTCAAATTGTTCGCGATCAGTTTCCAAAACATCCCAGCCATCAGGAATATCACAAAGATTTGGAAACTCTTTTATCTCACCAGTTTCAGGATTACGAGCATCCGTGAGTACCTCTACACAATTTTCTCCTCTGTCTTTATCCATAAAAAAATAAAAACTTACTATAACAAAAACAACAACAAAAAAAATTGTAGGTATTATATTATTCTTTTTAAAAAAATTGTTTAACATTGTTTATTTAAGGGTCACAATACCTCAATCGGTATTTTGATTTATCGTTGCTGGCCAATTCGAGTTAGAACGGTAGTCGGCCAAGCCCTGCAATGCGGTTTTGTTAAGTTTTATATTAGCACAACGACAGGTCTTGAGCATAATGTTTTTTAATCAATTAACATTGGTATTAAATCTCGCGATATTTTACGAACTTTAACTTCTTTTCTACCTTCAATAACAAGTCGACACAGTCTATGTAAGCCATCTAATATTTCTAACTTCCCCTCGAGGTTTCTCATTAAGTCAATTGGAAAATCTGTATCTGCAGTAAATATTCTGTCTTTGTGTTTGGGATATTTTTCAATATCGATTAAAACATTTCTCGGTGAAACACAGTATTTTTTATCACCGTCGTGCCAAAAAAGAAGATCTAACTGCCATTCTATTTCGGAAACACTAATATCCTCTATTGGGATGTTTTTTAATTCCCAGATTTTGCTTTTATTCCAATTAAAGTCTAATCCGGAATTTTTGATAAATTCTGGTCGGTAGGTATTATTCATAAAAAATTAATAGAACTTGATTGCGAAATTACTTCTTCAATACGTTTGTTTTGTGCATTGCTGCGGGACTAGGACTCGAACCTAGATAGGCGGTACCAGAAACCGCAGTCCTACCATTAGACGATCCCGCAATTAACACCTTATAAGATACCACAAAAACATATATCTTGTTAATCACCTGTAAAATTTGCTATTTAAAAAAATATTGTTATTATTGCAAACAGATACTGTAATAAAAACAAAAAAAATAATAAGAGAAAAATGATGAAGGAAATAATTAAGAAAATAATCTTCCTCGCCACAACACTAATGGTTGCATTTGTTGGATATTTTGTAAAAATAACAAAAGGTTTGGAAATGCCTTTGGAAGAAAACAAAGCTCTCATAATTATGACAATAGGAGGTGCTCTTTTGTCGGCTATCTGGCTGGTAGAAATTTTACTTTTAATTAAGGAGAGGATTTTCCCTCCAAAGATGGAAGAAGTAAAAGAAAAAAATTCAACATTTGCCTCTTAAATAAATTTAAAAAGGTGCCCCCATAAGCACCTTTTTTTATTTAAACTTTCAAATATTTTCTAACCGCTAGGAAACTCGAAACAACACCTAAGAAAATTCCAGAACCCAAGATTATCAATGAAATACTCCAGAAATTGCCAAGGTAGTGACTAAACATATTTAACCCAAACAACTTTTCAGAAAATGATCCCAAATAATAAGTCACTGGCAAAAAGACAATCAAAGTAAGTATCGCTGAAATCGCTCCATATATCATACCTTCAACAACAAAAGGTCCTCTAACATATTTATTACTTGCTCCTACCAATCGCATAACAGCAATTTCTTCTTTTGAAATATAAATTGTTAGACGAATGGTATTAAAAGTTATTATTATAGACATAACAACCAACAACAGCGTAACAATAAGCCCGATTTTTTCTGTGGCATTGATGATTTTTGAAAGACGGTCAATAACTATTTTATTTTGATTATAATTAACCTTGTCTATAATATCTGTTCCCTCTGACGATAAAGCACTATCGCTCTCCAAAAACTTTGCAATAAATTCATATTGTTGAGTTTCTTTCGCTTGAATATTCAAAGCCGGTCCCAAAGGATTGTTCCCCAATTCTTCTAGTGCTTGCAAGGTTAGCTGATCATCACCGTGTCGCAATTTAAAATTTTCTAGTGCTTGTTCGCTAGAAATATATTCTACAGAACCGACTTCGGAAAGACCCTCTAGAGATTGTTTGATAGCTAAAACATCTTCTTCGTTTGCTGTTGTGGAAAAATAAACATTGATATCTACTTTGCTCTTTATCTGAGTTAGCACAGATTCCAAAAGAGCATTACTAAAAATAAGGGTACCGAAAACAAACAGTGTAATAGACATCACCAAAATAGAAGAAAGAGAAACAACTCTGCTTCTCCACAAATTAACGATCGCTGATTTTGTTATTCTTTTTATGTTTACTATTATCATCCGAATACTACAAATTATATCCTAATACTCCGAATCTACAAATTTATCCGAATTTTACTCGTAATAATTCGATTCGTAATTATTCGTAGTATTCGGATTATATTTATAAAGAAAATTTACCCGTCTTGTCATCTCTCACAACCTTTCCTTTATCCATTGTAATAACTCTTTTTCCAATGGAATCTATTATACCTTTATTGTGAGTAGTCAAAATAACGGTTGTCCCCAACTCGTTTATTTTTTTCAATATTTGAACAATCTCAAATGTATTGATTGGATCAAGATTTCCTGTTGGCTCGTCGGCAATAATAACATCGGGCTGATTTACAATTGCGCGAGCAATCGCCAATCTTTGTTTTTCTCCGCCAGATAATTCATGAGGAAAATTCCAAGCCTTATCACCCAAATCAACCAGCTCTAAAACGTGCGGAACATCTGACGCAATATCTTCATCGCTTCTTCCCGCAGCCTCCATTGCAAAAGCAACATTCTCATAAGCTGTCTTATGAGGTAACAATCTGAAATCTTGAAAAATAGTTCCGATCTTTCTTCTAAAAGAATTTTTGTCATCTTTTCTCAATTCGTGAATATTCTCTGAACCAAAATATATACATCCCTCAGTTGGATGTTCTTCTGCTAAAAGCATTTTCAAAAGAGTTGTTTTGCCTGCTCCTGAATGACCGACAATAGAGACAAATTCTCTTGGTTCAATAGTTATGGTTACGGTATCAACTACCTTGTCGCCGTTTTTATATGTTTTTGAAACTTTATCGAAATAAATCATAAGAAAATTTTTTATAAAAAAATTTTAGTAACAAGTATTAAGTATCTAGTATTAAGTAAAAAATTTCCAAAGGAAATTTTTTCGTTTCTTACTACTTACACCTTACTACTCATTACTCTCTTATTATACTCTACTCCCTATAATTTTCAATTCCCGCCTGCCAAAGCCTGGCACTAGCGGGCAGGTCCAATTTATGTTGACAATGAATGGTAATTCCCATAGTATGATTTGAGAAATTTTGTCACATCTTACAAACAAAATACGAGACAGAGGAACAAAATGAACCCTTTGAAATTGGCAGTAATTGCATCTCTTGGCTACGGACTATGTATGCCGTTTGCCAAAATGGCATATAAAAACGGTATGCACGCAAATGGTTTTTGCTTGTTATATGGAATAATCTTGGTGACAATTTCGTTGCCAACAATTTATTCCGGCGGAATGACCACCCTTTTTCCGAGCAACCCAGCACTGTGGTACGGAATAATTTCTACGCTAATTTGTGCTATTGGATTTAAAGCCCAAACAGACGCTTCGGCGGCCCCAGCTTCAATTCTCGCGGTTGTTTCAATTATCGCCGCAACTTATCCGTTGGTATCATCAAGTGTGCTTTTGCCGTTTATGGGCGAGGCGGGAAAAATTGTCGTTCCCAAATTTCTGTTCGGATCAGTCCTTATCATTGCTGGGGGTTTCTTGGTAAGCACCAGCCTCAAATGATTTCATCGCTCAATGCAAAAAGTCGCATTGAGCGACTTTTTGTTTTAGGTTGACAAATGCCTACAAAGACTTTATTATTCAAAAAGAATTTTCGTAATATTTATCTCAACTGAGGGAGGAAAAATGCGAGAAATTAAAAATGGTCCAAATCAAAAATTGAAAAAGAAATCATTTCTTGTAGCCGTAGCCAGTGTATTTGGAATATACATATTTGGAGGATGTCTAATTGTAGAAATATTTTTTACCCTATTATTTATGGTAGCCTGCGTCGTCTGTTTTTGTACACCATCAATAGATTATAAAAGCTGACAAGGAGAAAAAATGGACAAAAAAAGTTTCATTACTTGGATGCGTGCTATAGGTGAAATACGTGACAAAAATGTCCAACGACTGGTTATCTATCACATTACGGACTTAGCAACGGTATCAGAAAACTGGGAAACGTGGTCCAGTTCTGATAAAAAGGATTATTTGGAAGAAAGAATCGAATCTCTGAAAAAATTACCTGCTGACAATCACGACAGCGGGAGAATAGATACAATCATTAGTCGCCTGAGAAGACTAGAGAAAGATTTAATGTGCTAAACGCCCGACGCAAAACAAAAATCGCGTTTGGGCGATTTTTGTTTTTAAAGTATCTAGATATTGCTGAATTAATATCTTATTTCTTATTTAATTGTTTAAAAACTTTTTCCTGTAATTCTTTATTTATCACCTGAATCGGCTCGAGAATTATTTTTTCATTTTTAAAACTTATTTCCAAAAAATCACCCTCTTCTAAACCCAAAACTTCTCTTATTTCTTTTGGAATAGTTATGACTCCTTTGGATTGTACTTTTAATAGTTTATTCATAACAAAAATAATAACAAAAAATTTTTCTTTGAAACACCCTCAGGCTTGCGCAAACTTGTGCACAAAAAATACGACCGTATTTTTTATATCATTTTTCTGAATTTCCGAATTTCCGAATTATCATAAAATTTATGCGACCGCATAAATTTTATGATAATTCGGATAATAGCGACCTCACAAGAATTAATCCAGCACGGGTAATTGACACTTTAAAATAGTTGATGTATTATCATAAATAGAAAAAGTGGTAAATTTTTTAACTCAATACAAGAAGTAAATAATGGAACAATGGACGCTTGAAAAAATTTGTAGAGAAATGGAACAAAATCATAACACAGGTTCCCCTCTTTACAAACTCATCGTGCAAAGTAATCACGGAAAAATAAAAACTGATGTTCTTTTGGAGAAACAGACGCGAGTGGGCAGTATTGGTGATGTTACCAGATCAATACTTCCGGACTTCTTGAACGGCAACTTTGGCCTTAGTACCATAAATCATATATTTAGGCGACACGGAGCGGTATCTCTTGGTTTAGGCTTGGGTAGTTCTTGGCTTTGTTATAATCCATCAAGGTTCCCGTCCGATCTCGTATGTAGAACCCCGCTTGGGGGCGGGTTGATTACACCAGAGTTGTCAGAAACAACCCCGTACTGGTTCAAGATAGAAAAGACGGAACTTTTTAAAAACTCAGGGTTTGAAACATTTTATCAGGTATATGAAGACCTAAAACAATCTGATTTGTTACATAAATGTCCTTCATACGCAGACGGAGGAGATCTGCGTGAACAGATAGAGTTGGTCAGATCACGTTTTGGAAACCAGAACAAAATATTACTTTGGCGCTCGGTGTTTCTTGAAAAATTTCAGATCAAATATACCGAAGCACATATCAGTTTGACCGTCCCATATCTTGATTGCACTGAAAATGAAATCGGGAAAAAAAGGATAAAAATTTCCAAAGGCGGAAGATGGAATGATCTGACGAAACTCGGCGATGATGCCGAGGAAAAAAACCTTGAAGAGAATTTTATTACCGTTATTTGCAAATAACAAAAAGGGCGAAATTTTGCTTTAGCAAAATTTCGTCCTCTTTAATTTAAAATCTAAAATTTAAAATTTTCTATAGGTTTTTCTCGGCCTCTATAAATTCATCTATCTCCCCATCATCCAATACTTTATCAACATCTCTCACCTCTACCCCAGTTCTATGATCCTTTACCTGTTTATAAGGATGCAATACATATGAACGGATTTGGCTTCCCCACTCATTTTCTACCGTCGCACTTATCTGCATTCCCTTTTCTTGCTTTAACCTGTCTTCTTCTTGTTTTTTGATCAATTTTGCTTCTATCATAGCAATCGCTTTCTCTCTATTTTGCATCTGAGACCTTTCTGATTCTACATGAACAGCAATGTTTGTTGGGATGTGCACCACTCTAACAGCCGTTTCTCTTTTATTTACATTTTGTCCCCCAGGGCCCGATGATTTTGCAAATTCTATTTTCAAATCTTCCTCTGGAATATTTATCTCACCCGCTTTTTCCAATTTTGGTATTACCTCTACCATAGAAAAAGAAGTATGTCTTTTTTGTTGAGCGTTGAAAGGAGAAATTCTCACGAGACGATGCACTCCTGATTCATTTTTTAATTTTCCATATGCTCCGTTACCAATAACTTCAAAAGTAATATTTCTGTAACCGCCATGATCATTTTCATTTGAATGAATTAGAAAAGTTTCCCAGTTTTTATTTTGAGAAAATTTTAAATACATATTATATAAAATTCTAGAAAAATCTTCCGAATCATCTCCGCCTGCTCCTGACAAAATAGTTACGACTGCATTTCCTTTATCATATTTTCCCACTCCTTCTAACTCATCTTTCAATTGATTAAATTCTTTTATAACCACCTGTGCAGTTTCTTTGTCGTTCCAAAAATCAGCACGGCTCATTTGTTTTTCCAGTGCTTCTATTTTTTTTAATATTTCATTTTTTTTATCCGTACTCATTTTAAATCAATGTAAAAGAATAGATTGCCAACAAAAGTGCTGTAGTAAAAAATATTGCTCCAACAAAACATTTTGATCTGAAAGGACTCGCTTTCAAACCAACAGAACATGTATCACATCTTTTTATCAAAACTTGATAGAACTGATACCACGCATAAAGAGTACCCAAACTTAAAACTAATATTAAAATTTTTAATGTGATTATTAATTCCATACGAATATTATAAATCAAAAAATTAATTTTAAAAAATACTAAATTCTAATACCTAAATCCTAAACAAATTCAAGTTTTTTAATTTCCAAAATTTAAAACCTTTGTATTTTAAATTTTTGATAATTTGTCATGTTGCTTGCTAAAGCAAGTTGTTTAGAATTTAGACCTGCCTGCCGGCAGGCAGGCAGGGTTTAGTGCTTAGAGTTTTAATTAAAAAGGACATTTTCGTATAAGACATCTCAAAGACATCAAAAAGACAAAACTGGGGATAACCTATTGACTTTTATATAAAAGTGCTATAATTAGAATAGGAAAAGGGTGATTTGTCAATAATCTCTGTTTTTTGTGGAGGATATTATGACGACCTGGGCACGTGAAGAAGCACTTGAGGCGTTGTACGAAGTCACTTCCTTCGCTTTCATGAGCAAGGAAGACCAGGAGAGGGCGATTGTTCATCAGATTGTTGTGATGAACGGGAGTCCTGCCCAAATGGAACGACTCCGTCAACAGGAAGCTCTGCGAGCAGACCATCTCGCCAATCAGTGTGGTGAACGATTGCTTCGTAGGTATTCAATCCATTAACCCAAAGGAGGTACGATGACGTCCGTAGATATTTAAGACCCCGTTCGCACAAGCGACACGGGGTCTGTTTTTATTTTTTTGAAAGAATTTTTTCGCCTACTTTGTAAACATCTCCCGCCCCCATTGTAATGATGACATCTTCTGGTCCAAAAATATCCGAATTAAATTCATTCATGATTTGATCGTATTCTATATAATAAGTTTCTCTATTATTTTTCTTTATCTTACTTGCAAGCATTTTGGAATTTATTTCTTTGTCTTCTTCTTCTCTGGCTGCATAAATTGGCAAAACAATTACACGGTCAACATCATTAAAACTTTTCGCAAAATCTTCTAAAAATATTTTTGTTCTACTATATAGATGTGGTTGAAAGATAACTGTGATTTTTTTACCTCTAAAAAATTCTCGCGCACCCTTCAATGTCACTTGTACCTCTGTCGGATTGTGAGCATAGTCATCGTAAATCAAAGCACCTTTTTTTGTTTTGCCCTTTAACTCAAACCTTCTCCACGTACCTTCAAAATTGTTTAAAGATTTTATTGCATCGCTGTGATTGATACCCAAAATATTCGCAACGGCTAGACAAGCAAAAGCATTTTTTATATTGTGTTCTCCTGGTATTTTCAACTTTAAACCAATCGCTCCTTGTGTAGTATAATCGACAACTTTTGAAACAGCCTTAACCAAAGCAGGGGCAACCCTCTTGTCATTTGGATCACAAACTATATAGTCCTTTTCCCCCATTTTTGCCATCAGTTCTTTAAATGCTTTTTGGATATCAAAAATATTTTTAAAATAATCTAGATGATCCAAATCTATATTTGTAATCACAAGAATATTTGGTTTTAACTCTAAAAAAGATCTTTTATATTCGCACGCTTCTGTTACAAAATATTTGCTGTTTCCATGTATAAAGTTTGTTTTTTCTTTTTTTAAAAGACTTCCAACAATAACGGTTGGATCAAAATATGAATCTCGCAATACATCTGCCAACATTGCGGTAGTGGTTGTTTTTCCATGTGTTCCAGATACAGCAATCGTATATTTATTTTCTGAAACACTCCCAAGAGAACGCGGATAAGATATTGCAGGGATTCCAATTTTTTTTGCCTTTAACAATTCGGGATTATCTTTTGGAACAGCCGGAGAAAAAATAACCAAATCTGTACCAGATTCTATATTTTCTTCGTCGTGTTGAAATTTTATTACAGCTCCAAATTTTTTTAATTCAGATGTAATCTCTGATTCTGCCAAATTTGAACCAGTAACCTTTTTTCCTTCTTTCAAAGCCATCCTTGCCATAGCAGAAACACCGATACCCCCGATACCGATAAAGTGTATTTTTCTGGCATTTTTGAATTTCATCCAGTTAGAAGTAGCGAAGCTACTTCTAACGGGACAAGTCCCTAAAAAGTAACTGCTAATTTAATTTAATAATCTATTTTCCCGCTATCTCTAACGGGATTCATAACAAAAGTATTATAGCACAAGCTTGTGAGTAATAAGTAGTAAGGTGTAAGGTGTAAGGAGTAAGAATTAATGTGTAAATAAAAAAGCGAACTGAGTAATGAGAGTATCCAATCATCTTGTGGATACATGCCGTCATAGAGAAAACGTCTCTCTGTTAGCACTTTTATCACATCATCAATTCGCTTTTTGTGCGAATGCCAGGACTCGAACTCTGAAACACTCCATCGTGTTTCAGCCCGTCATTATCAGATTAAATAGTTCCCAAGAACTGTTTAATCGCTCTAACTTTTTAAAGATAAAATAATGTATTAAGTGCGAATGCCAGGACTCGAACCTGGGACCTCGTCATTATCAGTGACGCGCTCTAACCACCTGAGCTACACTCGCACTTAATACACTATTTTATTTTTAAAAAGAGCCACCTGAGCTACACTCGCATTTATATTTGATTTTACCACAAACTCTATATGACGAGGTCCCCGAGTCATTATTAGGTGAGACAGTCTGGGAGACTGTCGAACCGCTCTAACCACCTGAGCTACACTCGCACTTAATACACTATTTTATTTTTAAAAAGAGCCACCTGAGCTACACTCGCATTTATATTTGATTTTACCACGAACTCTATATGACGAGGTCCCCGAGTCATTATTAGGTGAGACAGTCTGGGAGACTGTCGAACCGCTCTAACCACCTGAGCTACACTCGCATATTTTATTTTTAACGATACCTGCGGATTGTCATTATTAGATGAATGCGCTGGAGCATTCATCGCTCTAATCATTTAATATACACTCGCATTTATGAATATATGAATAGAAGAATACCAAAATATTCGTTCTGTTGCAATAAAAAACTCCCGCCATTGCTGACGGGAGAATATTCAATTTTTGAGGAAATCCTCCAAAGGCTTTGCCTCTTCGGGGGTACTTAGATCAAGACGAATCCGGTCTAAACAAAAGAATAAAAATTCCAGAGCTTGCCCGTGTTTTTTAAGCAAGCGGTTTTTCTTTAAAAGAATCCGAAGGACATCTTCTGAAACCATTTCTGCAAACTTTAAAGTCTTGCAAGGACGAGGGTCTCCCTCTTCCAGTTTTGCAAGATAAAAATTTGCCAAATGCTTTCCATCCTCAGATTCCGACTCCGCCGTAAAAAACGGAATATCACTCAATCTCTCAAAAGAAATTCCGCATACCTCCGAGAGTATTTTAATACCCGATAAACGGGAATTTTTTTGAATATCATCCGAAGAATCAATTGACCCTCCGGGAAATTTAACAAAAAAGTTTTCCCAACGAGAACCTCCCTCTTTTTTACTCGGGTCCTCCATAACAATTAAAATATCTATTCCCTTCTTGTTATTTTTTTGTAAGATTATGCCGAAGCCGGCATAACTTGTCCTGCCGGTCTCTCTTACTTTTACTTCGGCTTGCATATTTACCCCCTATTTATGTATACAAAATGAACATTATTTCAAGCCAAATAATATCTTAATTAACAAAATGTGTCAATAATAAAAAGCCACCTCTTGGCGACTTCTTTTTTTGCATTTAAACGACAATATAATCTTTCTTTTGTTTCGTTTCATTCCCTAGTAACGGACATCTAGGGATACCGAGTATAGATTTAGGGATACAATACTATTGTCCCTATCACTTAAGAAGTGATAATCAACCGATTAAGTCTGTTTCCTCGTAAGAAAACAAACAGTTCATTTTGAAATATTCCACGAACAGCTTCCGCTACCCGTGCCTTGTTACGACTTACTCCCTGTCACTGAATTTACCTTAGTCCGTCATAAAGACGACTGTCGGGTACTCCCAGCTCCCTTGAGTTGACGGGCGGTGAGTACAAGACTTGAGAACATATTCACCGCTGTATGCTGACCAGCGATTACTAGCGATTCCAACTTCATGGGGTCGAGTTGCAGACCTCAATCCGAACTGGGGCTGTGTTTAAAGGATTGGCTCAGGGTTACCCCGTCGCGACCCGTTGTCACAGCCATTGTATTATGTGTGTAGCCCAAGATATCTAGGGACATGCTGATCTGGCGTCATCCCCACCTTCCTCCCAGCCTTTTGTTCGCAAGCGAACAAAAGGCAAGTACTAAGTAATAAGTATTTAGTAATAAGTAAAAAATTTCCGAAGGAAATTTTTTCGTCTCTTACTACTTATACCTTACTACTTCGCACTCGACTTTTGCGCTTGTGCGCAAAAGGCTAGGCAGTCTCGCCTGACACTTGTAACAGACGATAAGGGTTGCGTTCGTTTCCCCACTTAAGGGAACAGCTCAAGCCACGAACTGACGACGACCATGCATCACCTGTCTAGCCGTTAGGACTTTCTGTTTCCAGAAAGACGTAAACTAGATGTCTAATCTTGGTGAGGTTTTTCGCGTATCATCGAATTAAACCACGTAATCCACCGCTTGTGCAAGTCCCCGTCTATTCCTTTGAGTTTTAGCCTTGCGGCCGTACTACCCAGGCGGTTCTCTTAACGCGTTAGCTTCGCCTCTTAGAGGGTCGATACTCCAAAAAGCTAGAGAACATCGTTTAGGGCGTGGACTACTGGGGTATCTAATCCCATTCGCTACCCACGCTTTCGTGTTTCAGTGTCAGAAATGCGCCAGTGAATTGCCTTCGCTTTTGGTGTTCCCCATAATATCAACGGATTTCACCCCTACACTATGAGTTCCATTCACCCCTCACACTCTCTAGTTTTGCCGTTTCCTTTGCGCTCCCCGGGTTGAGCCCGGGTCTTTAACAAAAGACTAACAAAACCACCTACACACCCTTTACGCCCAATAATTCCGGATAACGCTCGGGGCACTCGTATTACCGCTGCTGCTGGCACGAGTTTAGCAACCCCTTATTCATAAGCTAATGTCAATAAACTTCTTCACTTATAAAAGACCTTTACACTCCGAAGAGCTTCATCAATCACGCTGTGTCGCTCCGTCAGGCTTTCGCCCATTGCGGAAGATTCTCGACTGCGGCCTCCCGTAGGAGTATGGTCCGTGTCTCAGTACCATCGGTGGGGGCCAGGCTCTCACCTCCCCTAAGCGTCATAGCCTTGGTAGTCCATTACACTACCAACAAGCTGATACTCCGCAGGCCGTTCCTAAAGCGATAAATCTTTACTCTTGCGAGACCATCTGGAATTATCCTACCTTTCGATAAGTTATGCCAGACTTTAGGGTACGTTCCTACGTGTTACTACCTCGTTCGCCGTGGGTCTAAACCCACTCGACTTGCATGCCTAATCCACACAGCCAGCGTTCATCCTGAGCTAGGATCAAACTCTAATTAAAAGTTTCCTAGTATACAGAATAAATCTGTTTAGAAAAAATTGAAATGAAACGAAACAAGAGAAAAACTACATGTACTCCTCGCTTTGCTCGTCATAAATTATAAATTTAAAATTATAAATTATAAATTAATTTCGAACGAAATGAAAAATAAGTTTCTTTGTTCCGTTATTTTGGACTTGTCATTCTAAATGCATGATTTTGAATTTTTCTATAAATTCAAATTCTTATTCAATTATCAAAGTACATGCCTCGAAATCCGAAGCAGAATATCAATCATTATATACATATAAATAAAAAAGGCAAGCCTTTTTTATCAATTTCTAATTCTCAATTTCCAATTTCTAAAAACGACCTAAAAACAACGGCTTTTAGTCAAAAATTTGCCAATTTTAAAAGCAAAAAGGGGCGTCGCGCAAACGCCCCAAAGACACAAGTGCCGAAGGTGTAGCTCCACAGTGGGCGACCGTTCAAAAGGGACGGCTTAATCCTTCTCAAGTTCCTGCAGTTGATCTAAATTGTGAACCCCTTGAGATCCAATTTAGACAGGTCGTTGGCTGTCAGGAATTTTATCTTTCGACCTCCTATACAAAAACAGGGAATTAAAAACACCTGTATCTATTTCAAATAATATTACAAAAACTTATAAAATGAAACCCTAATGAAATCTTAAAGTTTTCACGGTCGTGAAAACTTTAAGATGTTTATTTTTTATTTAGCTTTGAATTACAAAATGTGGATTCCTGCCTGCCGGCAGGCAGGGCTTCACTTCGTTCGTAAAGACGGTAGTGGGACGAACATCCGAAGATTGTTCGTCTTCGCGAGTGAAACGAAGCGACCTGCCTGCCGGCAGGCAGGTCCACGTCGTTCGTTCGCTTCGTTCCCGCCTTCGCTGAAACTATGGCAAGGCACGACGCAAAAACGAACAAGGAGGGAAATTTGCGAAGCAAATTTCCCTCCTAAATTCTAGTTTCTAAATTCTTCTTAATACTTACACCTTACTCCTTACACCTTATGCCTTACTACTAAACTTCTGCCAAGTAACCAACAAAGGAGATGCCAAAAAGATTGATGAATAAGTTCCAGCAATCACTCCGATTGAAAGTACTAAAGTAAAATGTTTTGTCGTCTCTCCCCCAAAGAAAAACAAAAATAGCAAGGCAATCAAAACAGTTAATGAAGTGTTGATTGATCTACCAAATGTTTGGCTCAAACTTTTTCCAACAATTTCCTCAAACGATTCTCCTTTGCTACTATTTTTCAAGTTCTCTCTTACTCTATCAAAAACAACAATCGTATCATTAACAGAAAATCCAAGAATTGCCAAAAGCGCGGTTACAAACAAAATATCTATTTGATAATCAATAAACATACTGCCAAGCAACACGAAAACTCCGGTAGGAATAAGGATATCGTGAATCAATGCGAAAATAGCCACGGCTCCGTATTTCCAAGAAGAAACTCTTTCTTTTCCTAATTCTGAAACTTTTCTAAATGAAAAAGCGATAAAAAGAATAATTGCGATAACAACAAAAATCAAAGCCAAAACCGCTTTACTCTTTAATTCTTGACCAATAACAGGACCAATTGAATTAAATCTTTTTTCTTCAATTTGAATTGTGTTATCAAGAGATAGTGCATTCATAACAGAAACTCTTTCAGTTTCTGTAAGATTTTTTGTTCTCAAAATAACTCCATTTTCTCCAATATCTTGAATTGTATAATTCCCCAAATTCAAAGCATTCAATTTTTCTTTTACAACATTTAAATCAGCTTTTTCTACTGGATAACCTATTTCGGTAATTGCTCCTCCTGTAAAATCTATCCCTAGATTAAAGCCGTAAAAAACAGAAGCAAAAATAGATGCTCCGACCAAGATTCCTGATATTGTGTAAAATATTTTTCTGTATTTAATTACAAACATGTTTCAAATTAAAAGTTTAAATCTCAAAGTGCAAAATGACAAATCAAAATTTAAAATTTATATAGATTAAAATAATAAAATAATGCTCACATCTTATATTAAATAAATTCTTAGGACAAGGTCTGTGAACGTTTTTTCTCTGTATTAATTCCGCGTTTATCCGCGTCAGTTCCGAGTAATTCTGCGATAAAATAAATCTCAAGATTTATTTTATACCACATCCAAACAAAAATTGAGCGACCTTTCCTCCTTCTCTCGGAGCAACTGCTAACAAGAATGTCCTGCTAACTGTTAAAGCGGTAAACATACTTATCATAACTCCGATTCCAAATGTCAAAGCAAAACCTTGTACCGAAGATGTTCCTAACCAAAACAAAATTATTGCAGTAATGATACTTGAAATGTTTGAGTCACGAATTGAAAGCCATGCTCTCGCAAAACCTTCTTTAATTGCAGACTCAATATCTCTACCATTTCTCAACTCTTCTTTAATTCTTTCAAAAACCAAAACGTTGGCATCTACCGCCATACCAATAGACATAATAAATCCAGCGATACCAGCAGATGTTAGTGTCACAGGAATCACTTTAAACAAAGCGAGCATTATGACAACATAAAATGTAAGTGACAAAACTGAAAGAAGACCCGGAAGTCTATACCAGAAAAACATAAATACAACAATCGCAATCAATCCATAAATACCAGCATTGATACCCTTGTTCATAACATTTTCTCCCAAAGATGCACCAATATTTTGTGTTGAAACAAGTTCAATCGGAACAGGTAATGCGCCATAGTTTAGATTTTTAACCAATTCTTTTGCTTCTTCCAATGTAAAGCCACCAGAAATCTCGGCCTTTCCGTCTCTAATTTCAGAACGAACAACAGGAGTAGTAATTGGTTGTCCATCCAAATAAATAGCGACTACTTTATTCAAATTTTCTTTTGTGATTTGAGCAAACAAATCTTTTCCTTCTGCATTAAATGACAAAAGAACAATCGGCTCTCCTGTATTTGGATCAAAAATCAACTGAGATTTTTCCAAATAACGACCAGTCAAATTTGTACTTTGATAAGGGTCTTCTAAAGCCAAAGGATCTATACCAGATGTGTCTTCTCCATTTTGTGTTTTTTCATACAACTCTCTCTGAGCAGAAATAATTTCGGCAGTGTTTGGTTTTTCTATTTTGAATTCCAACAATGGAGTTTGCCCAATCAAAGTAACCGCTTGATTAATATCGGTAACGCCTGGCAATTCAACAATCAAACGATGAACATCGCCTGCTTTTTCCACCTGAACCAACGGTTCGGAAACACCAAACAAGTTTGTTCTTCTTTCAATAACATCTCGCAAGGTAGCCATTGAATCGTTAATACTGCCTGAATCAATATTTGAAATATCAGCCTGGTAAGTAAGTTGTGTTCCTCCAGCCAAATCAAGTCCTAATTTAAAAGGAAACTTTGAGGTAGGGTCAACCTGCGAATCATAATTAAAATAGCCAATTGAGGCTCCGAGTAATATTAAAACAATTGCGATTATTCTCATTTTCATAGTCTTGTGCGAAACTAACGCGGAATTTAAATTTAATGCGTTAATATTATACCAAAACGAGATTTGATGCAATTTATCTGGGTTTTTTGAGGAAAAATCGTCTGATTATGTAAAAACCGACAAAAGAAAGAGCAAAACCACCTAAAATATCCAAAGGCCAGTGAACGCCAACAATCACCCTTGCAACACCGATTAAAACAGCACCAATCAACAAAACAGTCGCAAACCATTTTTTTGTATATAGGTAACTCATCAACGCTAGAGTAGTGAAAAATGTCGTATGTCCGGAAGGAAACGAATCTCCGTTTCCGTGTTCAAACAAAACATTAATATTATCTAATGCTATAAAAGGTCTAGGACTGTAATAAAAAAAGTTTATTATTTGAGAAACAAACCAAATCAATACAGCTGAAAAAGAAATAATAAAAAATTCTTTTATTATTTTTTTATCAAAATTTGATTTATAAAATCTGTAAAAATAAAATACTACAAAAATCCCCACCAAAATGTATGGAAGATATTGAGCAAAAAACAACACCAAGAAATCGATGGTTTCATTTTTACCCGCAAGATTATTTAAAAAATAAAAAATTTCATAGTTTAAATTCATACAGAAATTTATTATGGCGAACAAAGACGAGTGAGGCGGTTTAATTAATAGGTTCTATCTTGATTTTATTTATTAAAATACTTAACAAATCTTTTACTTTTTCCTGTGCTTCATTTTCGTCTTGACTCGCTACAAATTCTTGCCATTGTTTTAAAATATCTTTATCATTCAAATTTCTTACCGCATTTTCAAGCATCAATCTTGTCTCAAAATCAACCTCCGTCTCAGTTTTTAAAACTTTTTCAATAAAAAGTTTTGTAAAATTTAAAATATCTTCGTTTAACTTTTGATTTTCTAAAACAACTTTTTCTTGATTAAATTCTTTTTGAGACAAAATATATTTTCCTCCAAAAAATACGTTCCCTGCTAACAAAACGATAACGAAAATTATTTGAATATAATTTTTTGATGAAGATATCATAAATTTTATTTTATTTTTTGATTAAGTAAATTTTCCCTAATTTTATCACGATAAAAATTATAGGACAACAAAACGACAACAAACAATAATAAGGCAATTTTCCAATCAAAAATCTTTAACCAGTAATATTTTGATTTAAGCTCAATATTCATATGAACACCTCTACCGCTCTCAACCTGAAAATATTCACTTTCATAAACAGAATATCCTTTTGCTTCAGCTTTCAAGTAATACATTCCCTCTGGAACCAAAAATGAATATTTGCCTGTAACATCCGTGGTCTGAGGATTTTCTTGTTGATATTCTTTTGCTGGCCATAACACATATTCGTTTGTGTTTGAATCAAGACGATATATAGAAACAACAACATCAGGAATACGGATTTCCTTTTTGCCAAATTTCTCATAAACATAACCTTCCGGATCAACGACAGCAATCAATCTTATTTCTTTTCTGCCCAATTCTTCATCATAAAAATCAAGTACAGTGATAATTTCATATTCACCCTCAACTACGGGCATTTGAATCTCTGCGGTGTAAATTCCATCCGAATCTGGATCAGTATATTCAAATTCAAGTAATACAAGTTTATTTTCAATTTCTACAATTTCTTTTTGTTCACGAGCAAACACTGGGTCAGAAAAAACAACAGAGGCCATCAATTCTTGAATTGGAAATGATAATTTTGAAATAATCCCATTCTCGTTGTCAGATTTTGAAATATGATTTTGTGGTTTTAAAACGACATAACCACGAACACTTTTCACAGGATTTTCTGGTTTAACTGTTAACTGCAAAGGTTTTCCAGAAATCGTCGTTATTTTTTGTTCAATTCTATTTTTATCATTAAGTGATAAAACTATATCAAAATCAATCATATGTCCAGATGTTTTTGCAAAAACTATTTCCGTAGGAATCTTTTTTTTCTCTTCTAAGGTCAATTCGCCAATGGGTAAACCTTTCGTCTTGGCAAGAGAAGGTAAAATTAATTTTGCCTCTCTCAATTTTTCAATGTCAGTAAGTTTACGAACACCTACTTCTTCAAGAGTTTTTTCAAACTCGGGGAATTTTTGTGCCAAAACTCTAATCTCTTTTGGTAAAGGCGCTAAAACAAATTTTTCAAGAGCAAATGAAGACATTAAATCCCATTGTCCTCTCATAGACAAAGGAGTATCTTTTGAAACTAATTTATCAACTGTTTCTTCTGTTTTATCAGTATTAAAAATATTCCAAATCGTACCTATAATAGGTGTTTTTTTGATACCTTCAGTAATTTTTTTTGCAACATCACGAGTCACATCTTGAATATCCTTAAAAACATCTTCTAAAATTTCAGGAACATTCGGAACAATTTCTTCAACAAAATTATTTGGATTTGGAATCAATCCAGAAATAATGCCTCCTCCAAAAACAGGATCTGTCTCGTCATTATCTTCCAAAGAACCACAACCCTGATCGTTTGGATAATCCACAAGTCCGTCATTGTCATCGTCAAGAGAATTGTTACACTGAGATCTTGCACTTATTGGTCTCCAATCTGTTTTTATTTTGTAATCAACAGAACTACAAGAGTCTGTGGTAATACAATTAAAAACAATCCATCCCGTGCTTTCACTATATGCATAACCTGAAAAATTACCAGATGTATCAATAGTTACTCCTCCATAATCAGGATTAAAATTTATCCAACCGGTATTTTCACTCCACGCATAACCTGACAAATTTCCATATCCATCATTTTCAACAGCATAATCAACAGATGAACAGGAATTATCATTTGAACAATTTAAAGAAACCCAACCAATATTTTCACCCCAAAAATAACCTGTTAAACCAGAATCACTTACAACTATGTTTCCTTCGCTCGTTCCAAAATTTAACCATCCAACATTTTCTGACCATGCATATTTATAAATAGGATCAACAACACCACTCGTTGAAGAAGCCAAAGCATCACCACCAAAAGAAATCAGAAAAAACGAAACGAACACTAATAAAGTAATTTTAATATTCTTTTTCATAATCATAACAATTATTGATATTGTAACATAAATAATAAATCTAAAACAAACAATTATCACCAAAAAAATATACCTGTGGATAATTCAAATATTACAAATAAACACAAAAAAGAGTGCCGAAAACAAGATTTATTCTCATTTAGAAATCTTTTAAAAGCATATTATCAATGCAGAAAAAGAAAAAGAAAGACGGTCAACGCATCAAAATTTGAACTTGATTTTGAGAATGAATTATTAAGACTTGAAAAAGAACTAACGAACAAAACATACAAAATAGGTAATTCTATCTGTTTTGTTGTAACATATCCAACACCACGAGAAATATTTGCGGCAGATTTTAAAGACAGAATTGTGCACCATCTTTTTATAAACCATATAGAAAAAATCTGGAATAAAAAATTTATTCATCATTCTTATGCTTGCAGAAAAAACAAAGGAGCACATGAAGCTATCAAAGATTTAAGAAAAACTCTCAGAAAAATAAGCTGTGATTTTTCCTGCCCTGTATATTATTTACAAGTTGATATTTCTGCATTTTTTATGTCTTTAAAAAAAGATATTCTTTTTGATTTAATTTGCAAACACTTAAAAAATCCTCAATTATTATGGCTAGCAAAACAAATTATTTTTCACGATCCAACCAAAGATTTTTATTGCAAAAGTGATAAAAAACTTTTTGAATTAATTCCAGACCATAAATCGCTTTTTAAAGTACCTTGTAGACAAGGACTTCCTATTGGAAATCTTACATCTCAATTTTTTGCAAATATATATATGAATGAGCTAGACCAATTTGCCAAACACAATCTAAAAATAAAATATTATTTTCGTTATGTTGATGATATTTTAATAATTGATGAAGATCCAAAACAACTAGAAAATTGGAAGAATCAAATAAATATTTTTCTCAAAACAAAATTAGAAATTCACTTGCATCCAAAAAAATCAAAATTAAGATCTATTTATAAAGGAATAAATTTTGTCGGATTTATTATAAAACCAAATTATTTGATTATTAGAAAAAGAACAATATCAAATTTAAAAAGAAAATTGTGGCAATTTAATCAATTTTTTGTAAAAAAAGATTATATTATTTCAAAAAATCAACTTGAAAAAATTTTGGCCGTTATCAATTCTTATTATGGACATTTTAAACATGCAAATACTTACAATCTTAAGAAATCTATTTATCAAAAACATTTTAAAAAATTAGAAAAATATATTGTACCCGCAAATGAAAATTTTGATTATTTTGAATTAAAATCTTCTCACACTACAAAAAATAGTTTTAGCAAAAATAAATAAAATATTTATCAAGTTTATATTTATATAATTTTTAAAAAAATGTTTAAAAATGTAGCGGTCGCGATTTTTTTAAACAAATCGGGAAATACCAGATTACAAAACATACTTATTTTTAATCAATATCAAAAATCTCTTTTAACCACTTATCATTTTCTAGTTTATCAACAGTCATATAAAGCACATCTTTTCCAAGAAACAAATTAGATTTCATTAATATTACTAGTTCTTCACAATCATAAGGAAATATCCAAACACTGTTTTGTAATTTAACAAAACCCAACCTGTCCAATGCAGATCTTAATATATGCCTTGTTCCTTTTCTACTTTCTTTTATATCAAACATCACCACTCGCCATTTTTTATCCCACCTTTTTGGTTTTTTTATTTCTAAATCTCCTATTTCATATTTAGCCAACTGTTCTTTCCCTTTTTCTGTTATGCGTAGAAATTTTTTTCCGTTTTTTTCCTCCCAAATCAAATTTCCTTTTTGAATAAGATTTTTTATTGATTTATTTAGATAATTTTTTCTATTTCTGGTATCTTTTGAAAACTGTTTAAAAACTTGCAAAATATTTGGTGCCAAAACAGCAATACTGATTAGCCCAACTGTCGCAACTGTTGTCAAAACTATTTTTTGAATATTTAAATTATTTTTTACTTTTTGATTATTCATGATTATTATTGCGGTTACTATTATTACTATAATAAGTATACTAAAAAGGTGTTTAAAAATGTAGCGGTCGTTATTTTTTTAAACAATATATTTTATATTTTATTATTATTTATTATATATACTTTATTTTAAACACCTTATCTTTTATTTGTTTCCGAAAACATTCTATTTTAGATTTGATTTTAGACATTTTTTATAAATTTAAAATATTTTAATTTTCTTGAAAGAGCCGAGTTTTTATAAAATTTAGAGCATTTTTATTAAAATTATAATAACCTAGCGAACACAACGAGAATCGTTCGCGTTAGTCTTAGCATTGTTGTTCGTGTTCCCGTTGTTCAAGTTCGTGTTCCAAGCATTCTGAGTAGCGTTAGATTGAGTAGTAGCAGACCAATAGTTGTTGGCGGCGTGGATTATTTCACTATTTGAAACATAACCAAATTAATCTTTATCTAAACAAAGTATAATTTGAAAAAACTTTATACTTATTTAATTTATAAAATAAGTAAGTGAAATCGTGATTAAAATTTTAGCTCTCTTTTGATGTTCTCAAACAATCAAAACTCTGGCTCTTTCAAAAAAATTATTTTTTAGAATATATTATTATGTTTAAAGATGCAGCAGTCGCAATTTTTTTAAACATCTTTAATTTAATTAAGCATTATTTAAAATTAAAAGTGTGACTATATTTATGTGGATTGCTTCGTGGTACTGCTTCAAATTTTTTCTCAAAAAATTTGAAGTGCTCGCAAAGACGGGGGGATTCGTCGTCTTCGCGAGGAGTGGAACGAAGTGGAGCGACGAAGCGATCCACGTCGTTTGTGTTTTGGGTTCTGTGATTTGTTTGGTCATCTTTGGAATTTGTGTTTTGTGTTTTGTGTTTCTTCTTGAATTACTTCACTGCATTCGCAATGATGACGAAGTAGACCACTCTTTCCATTTGTTTAGTTGTCTACCTATTTCATCTATTTTTCTAGTCAAAAATTCAAAACCTTTTTGACCCAAAATTTTTAAATCAAAACAAATTCTAATATAGATTTTTAATTTTTCTAAAATATTTTGTGCATTTTCAAGGTACATTGTTTTATTTTTAGCAGAATTAGCTGTAACAATCAAATCTAACAAATCAATACTCGTATTTTTTATTTTCTCTCCTATTGAGTGTCTATGCATTCTTGGAAAATTATTCGCTCTTTTGTGAATTTCCAAAGTCAAATCATACGTAGATTGAAAAATCGGTAAATGCTGATAACGAGCCATATTTAAAATAGATAAATAATTTAAATAATAAAATTACAAAATAATAATCACCTAGCGAACACAACGAGAATCGTTCGCGTTAGTCTTAGCACTGGCGTTCGTGTACCCGTTGTACAAGGGCGTGTACCAAGCATTCTGAGTAGCGCTAGATAGAGTAGCAGCAGACCAATAGGTGTAGGCGGCGTGGGGAAGATTCCCCCAAGAACCATCAATATAAGCCTGCATCAATTCTTTTTGATAAGGGGCACGCCAATTACCGTCCCCTAACAATTTACAACCTGTAATGTTTGGGGTACTTGTTGCTGTAACACACTGACAGGCATCGTCACCTGTTGCAGAACAAGCCCCAGGGTTTGCCCAAGTCCCCGGCTCCCAACAATTGTTTACCCAAAACCAAGTATGATTTGCTCCTCCATCCAACCAATCAGACCAAATCAAACCTGTGCTATTATCTTGATAACAAATATTTCCTGAACAAGCGGTGGAATCGCCTGTTTTACAATAATTGTTCGCAGAGGTACATTGTGTCCAAGATGCAGAAAAAGTATCTGTTGGCATAGTGGTATTGTTGTTGTAATCGTCCACACCACCCTTGACCTGAGTATAAAAAGCATAATCAAGAACACTCGTTCCAGCAGTTCCATTTTTTTGATTAACCACAGAAAACATACTCCTATTCTCCAAATATTCTAGTCTTTCCAAAATATTTCCATCAGCATTCGCGGTTATTGTAGTTGAGCTATACCCTGTTTGAGAAATTGCGTCTAAATGACCGGCTCTTTCATCTGTCCATGTCGTCGTTGATAGTGCCGTATCTGATGAAGGAACTTTGTCCCACAGTCTTTTAAACCAACCAAAAATAGTATCTGTGCTTGTCGCAACAGAAGAACTACCAATATTATAGGCAATACTGCCTTCAACCGGAGTTGTTGATGATGTTGAGCTGGAAACAAGAAATCTTAAATCTGAATTAATAAAATCTAGATATCCAGCTCTCGTATCTGTCCATGTTGTTGTTGAAAGAGCAGTATCAGAAGATGCTCTTGATGAAATAGTAGTATTTAGATTATCTACAATCAATTTACCAACACTATCAACGGTGGTTAATTCGGAAACACTTTTATTCCAAATACCAGAAACCAAACCTGCTATTGAATCACTAATTGCCTCCAAACTATCTGTTGTTCTGTCAAAAGTATTATTAACATCTTTGGCTGTCATTTCCAAAATTGTCCACATGGTAGAAGCTGGGCTGGAAGAGGGGGTCAGAGACCCTGCTCTTACAACAGTCGAAACGGCAAAAGAAGATACCAAAACAATAGCCAAGACTTTTGAAAGATTTTGTATGCCCATTTTTATAAATCTATTCTTATTTTTCATATAACTTTATTTATTAAATAACTAGTAATTGGAAATTTTTTAATTATAGTTATTATTATATTACACATAAACAAAATTATCCAAGTCAATAAAGGATTTGTGTGGATAATACAAAATGCTGTATTTTATAAAAAATACTTTGAATTTTTAATCCAAAGTCTCGCAAAGACGATAAGGATTCATCAAAAACAAGGGAAACCTTTTCCCCCATCTTATTAATTTCTAAATTATTACTAGATAGTTTTTCATTTAAAATACTAAAACCACTACCTAGTCCAAAAAAGAAAACTATAAAAAATATTATAAAAATCTTTGAATTCTTCATAAAATAAGACTTTGCACCACAAATACAATTATTTACAAAAGTCACGCAGACAAAATTATTACCATTTTGTTTTATAACTATATATTATCACAATATTTTAACTTTTATTAAAGATTTAGGTGTGAGTAACTTTCGGCTGTTCTTTAAGAATTGTAAGACGTCGGACGTCTTACAATACTTCACAGTAAGACATTGACAAAATGTATATTTTAGTGTATCTTTTATATCAAGAATTTGTTCTTCTTTTTTTTAAAACATATTTTAAACGGAGGAATTATGGCCGAGCAGAATTGTTTTCCGGAAGAAAGGGTTTGGATCAAGCCAACCCCTATCTGTGCAAACGAAACATGCTCGGAAGTAATCCTCCCGGGCATGAAAAAAGTCGTAGACGATGAGAGAGACGTCGTCTACTGTTCGGAGAGATGTCGTCGTCTCTCCGAAACACGCCCTGGGCGTGTATAAAATATCCAGCCCGACATCGCTTTTTGCAAAAAGCGATGTCGGGCTATTTTCTTTCTCTCTCACACTGCTATAATAAAGATCATGACAAACGAAGACAAAAAGAAAATCCTATTTGTAGTCACAAAATCTAATTGGGGTGGAGCCCAAAAGTATGTCTATGATCTAGCTATTAACATTCCCTCAGAATATAAACCAATCGTCATTCATGGAGGAAATGGCTTGATGTGTGAAAAATTGGACGAAGCAAAAATCAAAAGAATTGAAATTAAGGCACTTAAAAGAGATGTCTTTTTTTGGGACGATATAAAAGTGCTAAAAAATTTAATTGATATTTTAAAACTAGAAAACCCTTCAATTATCCACCTAAATAGCTCAAAAATAGGAGGTTTGGGTGCATTGGCAGGCAGAATCGCAGGAATTCAAAAAATAATTTTTACCGCTCACGGGTTTGCTTTTAATGAAGATCGCCCTCTTTGGCAAAGAATTATAATCAAAATACTAACCTATATTACATTACTACTCTCCCACCAAATAATCGTCATTTCAAAAAAAGAATTTGATCAAGTAAAAGACTGGCCATTATTAAAAAATAAAATATCCTTGATTTATAACGGTTCCCCAAAAATAGATTTTATTGAAAAAACAAAAGCTAGAAAATTTTTTACAGATAAATTAAAAATAGAAAACAAAAACTACAACGATCTGATTTGGATTGGAACAATTTCAGAACTAACTAAAAATAAAGGTCTTGGGTATGCCATAAAAGGCATCCGTGATTTAAAGAGAAGCCTTCATTCACAATGGAATGGAATATTTATTATTGTTGGAAGTGGAGAAGAAAGAGGTTACTTAGAAAATCTAATTGAAGAATACAATCTGGAAAAAGATGTTTATTTGGCTGGATTTATTGACGCAAAAGAATACTTAAAAGCATTTGATATATTTTTGCTTTCTTCTGTAAAAGAAGGTTTGCCTTATGTTTTATTGGAATCAGGCCTTGCTGGTAACACAATAATCTCTACCGATGTAGGTGGAACAAGTGAAATAATAGACAACCTTGATAATGGATTTTTAATCAGACCTAAAAACCCAAAAGAGATTATGAACGCAATAAGAGTATATATGGAAAACGAAGAAAAAATGTCCACTTTCGGAAAGAAAATACAGAAAAAGATAGAGAATGATTTTTCAATAGAAAAAATGGTGTCTGAAACAACTAAACTTTATAAACTTTGAATTAAATAAATAGAAGCTTATAGCCGATAGCTTATAGCTGATAGCACGAACGGTGTTGATTGCTTCGTCGCAAGCTCCTCACAAAGACAAACAAGGCGGGAAATTTGCTTCGCAAATTTTCCGCCTAAATTCTAAATTCTTCTTAACCCTTACACCTTGTGCCTTGCCCCTTACATCAAGAGCCGAGAAATTCATTACCCATATCTTCTTTATGAAATCTTTTTGATTTTTCTCGCATACCCATCAACATCCCAAGACCCATAAATTCTGTCAGCAAGTGAGACCCTCCATAACTCATAAAAGGAATAGTAACCCCTGTTACTGGCAAAAGACCAATATTCATTCCAATATGAATAATAAAATGACTTATAAACAAGACGGCCAAACCAAGACCAAACAATGTTTCAAAATTTGTTGCTCCATACAGAGAGATTAAAAGTATCCTCCAAATAACAATTGAAAAAAGAGAAAACAGCAAAATCACGCCCAAAAAACCCCACTCTTCCGCAAAAGAGGCAAAAATAAAGTCTGTTTCGTATTCTGGCAAAAACTGCAATCTTGATTGTGTTCCAAAACCAACTCCCTTTCCTAACATCTGTCCCGAACCCACCGCTATTGTAGATTGATAGGCGTTATAACCTGCCCCTTGTATATCAGCCAATGGATCCAAAAATGTTTTTATTCTGTCTTTTTGATAATCTTGAAAAACAAAAAACCACAAACCACCAAAAGACAATGCCCCAACCAAAAAAACTAGCAACAAATGTTTTTTTGAAATTCCCGATACCATAACCATTCCAAACCAAACAAAAAAAATTATAATGGCAGAACCAAAATCGGGTTGCAATAAAACCAAAAGAAAAAATACAAAGGCATACGTTCCTGAAACAAAAATGTGTTTGAAATTGGCAATTTCTATATGTCTTTTGGAAAAATATTTTGCCAACAAAAGTATAGTAACAAGTTTGACAGGATCAGCTGGTTGAAAAGCAAAAAACCCAAGATTAAACCAGCTCTGAGCTCCTTTGAAAACGCTTCCTGTAATAAACAAAGCCAAAAGAACAGCAACGGAAATAAAAAACAAAACTATCAACATACGAGACCTTCTTAAAAAACTCCAATCGATCAAACTAAATGCAAAAAAAACTGCAAAAGAAATTATTACAGAGATTAATTGTTTTTCAAAAAAATAATTTTCGCTAACAAAAGAATTCATCGTGAGAAGCCCTGCCCCCACAATAAGAGAAACTGCAAAAAACAGTATCCAATCAACACTTGAAACTATACGAGAAAACATATTTTATTTTTCAACTAAAATAATAACTTCTATCTGACTAGTTTGGTCTTTCAAAAGTCCTGGCCAAGTAAACACGACATTTTCTATCGCATTTTTAGACATTTTTTCAATGATTGTTTGAGAAACAGCCACAGCGTTGCCTTCTTTATCGGTCAAAATTCCTGTGATTTTTATATTCTCAATCGTCCTAACTGTTTCATTTTTTATATTTGCTTCCAGCCTTGTATTTCCATCTTTTTCAGTTAATTCTTTATTCTGAACAACAACAGCTGGCTGTTCATAATCTGTTTTTACCCACTCTGGATTTTTCAAAAATTCAAACAAAGGCGAACGGCCAGGCTCTCTTTCCTGAGTTATAATTGTTCTTTCAAAAATTGCTGTAACTGCTCTCGGAGGAATATAGGCCTTTCCCAATCTTTCTGCAATCAAAATATTATCTTTGTCATAAATTTTGAAAGAGTAGGGAACATCATGTGCTTCTGTTTTAAAATTTGGGTTTTCCACCAAAGCGACAACATTATAAATTCCGTCTTTAACCTTGAAAAATCTACTCCAAAGTATTATTGGATCAAGCGCTTGAAATTCACAAATTTTTGGACACACACCACCGCAGTCTATGTCTTGTTCGTCTTGATTTTGAATTCCATCTGTACAAGTTGGGGCTGTGTAAATAAAAATGTAATAAAACAAAGACACTATCAACAAAAACAGTGATAAGAAAAATGAAAAATATATTGTTCTTCTTTTTGATGCCCAAGACATAATGAAAATTCAAAAGTTAAAAATCAAAAGTCAAAATTAAGACTTAAAATTAAAATTATAAAGATGGTTAAATGATAACAAAAAAACATCACTTTTGTAAGTGACAGTAGAAACTAAGCTTATAGCTGATAGCGACGACGACAGAATCGTCATCTTTGCGAACGAAGTGAAGCAATCCAGAAGAATTTTGCCTGCAATGTCGTTGTTTTTCTTTAAGAAAATAAGCAGAGATTAACCCAGCACTCAAGTTTTTACCAAAAACTTGAGTGCTGGGCGTACTGCCGTGTGCGGAACTTGCAAATTTAAGTTTTTATAGAAATAAAAAAATTGAATACCTAATGTTGGCGCTTACCTACTTTCCCCATAAAAGAGTATCATCGGTTCTAGAAGGCTTAACTGCCGTGTGCGGAATGAGAACGGGTGTACCCCTTCCGACGAAGCACCAACATTAGATATTCAATTTTCAATTTTTTTTATTTCTATAAAAACACAATTATTTGCAAGGGTGTCGTATTGTTTTCATCTTACAAAATATTTAGTTTATACAAACTAACTATTTTGTAAGATGAAAGCCCTTCCGACGAAGCACCAACACAAAGTGTTTTAATTTTTGTTCTGTATGTAATATTTTAAAGTATGAGGAATTTTCACTTCTATTAAAGAAGTGAAAATTCCTCAAATGGTCGGGGAATTCGATCTAACTCAGTTTGCTCTATCTATGTTTCTCTTTTGGAAAAACATAGCCGGATTCATCCTTTGGGGATGTACCGGTAACAAAAAGAATTCTTTCGCAATCAAAAACCCCGTTTCAAATTTGGAGCAAGGGGCTGGATTTGAACCAGCGACAACACAACCTACTCAGGCTATGAGCTCTGTCCTGACTGAGCTACCCTTGCCCAATATATATGAATAACAAGAAATTGTTTTTAAAATAAGAATCGTGTCCTTTGAAATTCCTAATAAGAAATATCTCGATGCATTAGTACTCCTCGGCTGAACACATTACTGTGCTTACACCTAGAGCCTATCACCTGATCATCTCTCAGGGATCTTAAACGATTCCTAATCTTGAAGTTGGCTTCCCTCTTAGATGCTTTCAGAGGTTATCCATTCCCAACATAGCTACCCAGCGGTGCTCCTGGCGGAACAGCTGGTACACCAGAGGTTAGTTCACTCCGGTCCTCTCGTCGTGTTTAAAAAATTTCATTCTTTTCGAAATTCGAAACTATGAATTCAAAATTTTTTATCTTCCCCTATTTCTAGGAGCACAGACTATATCTTCACCCTTTCCTCATGAACAGGACTGGGGTGGTGGCGTGTTACATACAGAGACTGTCATTTTCACCGAAATGATTCAGCACATCCATACGTCTGTCATAAAAATGGTTTTATTTTTATAGACAAGTCGTTACGGGGTCAAACCCAAAATTCTATACAAATCTTTTTTATTTAAAGTACTTCGACTGGCATAATTTTCTTTTTTGATTATTAATACCAAATCAACTATTCTGCGTATTTGTTGTTTAGATAAATTGTTTATATTAACAGAGCTTAAAATTTCACAAGCTTCTATAAGAGCTTTAGTCTGTTTAGACTTGAACTTTATAAAAGGTTGTAATAATAAAAGAATTTCTTTTATTGTTTTAAATCCATTAATACGCAATTCGGACATTCCATCGTTTCTACGAGAAATGTATCCCACTCCAAACACTTTACGCATCCACAAAAGTGGTTTTTCATGACGAGTATCTTGATACAGACAAATTGTTGCCATAAATCTTACGCCCTTTTTTGTATCAGAACGTTTTTTGATTTGTAACATCAAACTGCCATCACCATCAAGAAAACCCGCGATGTACGCTAAATTATTTGTATTGATTTTGAATCGACTTCCCACGGTATTGCCTTAAAGAGGATTATGGTCCTCAAGCATATTATACCACACAAGAACCGAGAGTGTGTATAATACTCAAACCACAACCATATGAAGGTTTCACCGTTATAGCCACTTTGTCATCACACATCTCTGTGTGAAGTAGCAAAATTTACTAGGAGCAAATCTTCTCAAGAATCAACGCCTGCAGCAGATAGGAGACCAACCTGTCTCACGACGGTCTGAACCCAGCTCGCGTAACTTTTTAATTGGCGAACAGCCAAACCCTTGGGACCTTCTCCAGCCCCAGGATAAGTTGAGCCGACATCGCAATGTCGTCTTTGAACCGCGAGATTCAAAGTTTTAATCCATTGTTACCAATGGTTTGGACTATATATTCACCTTTTTTTTAAAAAAGTTAAGGTGTTGGCGTTTTAGCACTTCGTATTTGAAGCACTCTGTCCGTCAACCGACGGACAAGTCTCTACGGGGTCATAACTCAATTTGTATTTCATTGAAGGAATAATGTGTGGTTCAATAATAGAATTCAATTTTTCAATACTTTCTTTCAAAAATCTAATCCTATAATATTTTTTATCTTTATTTAAACGAGCCTTTAAGCCCATTTTTCTCAAAGAATGCAATAATATTTTTTGTTCCTTCATAGAAAATTGTTGTGTGTTTAAATACACATCATTTTTTCTAGATTTACTTCCATCATCCATAAACCAAACCGCTAAAATAATTGAATCTAATTCCAAATTATTTGGTATGGTTTTACTTTTATTTTTGTAAAAGTTTTTCATTAAATCAGTTATTTCTGGATGTTGTTTTGTAAAAAATCTATAAGCTTTTCTGTCATTTTCTCCACTACTTCCTTTTGGAGGAGAAACACAAATATTTTTTAATATAGAATATTTCCAATCAACATATTCTTTGGCTTTGATAGAATGATTTATTTCTAAAAATGCATCTTTCCTGTTAGGTGCAATCCTAACATATCCATCACCAAGAATAGATCCCATTATTACTGATTTTTGTTGTTGAGTTAGACTTCCCACGGTATTGTCCATAATCATTACATTATAGCTGATTATATTATGGAGTCCACCGTTATAAGCCAATATTTTTTGTAGGATATTTCTATCCTAGGCACCCCGATGTAAGTTGTAACTTAAGTTAAGGTGCCGAACATCGCCGTCGATATGAACTCTTAGGCGATACCAGCCTGTTATCCCCAGGGTAGCTTTTATCCGTTAATCTTCACCCGCGTCTAATGCGAGGTGTCGGTTCACTATGCTCTGCTTTCGCACTTGTTCGGCATGCACGCCTCACAATCAAGCCAGCTTGTGCCATTACACTATCAGCACGGTTTCCATTCGCGCTTAGCTGACCTTAATAGGCTCCTCCGTTACTTTTTAGGAGGATAGCGCCCCACTAAAACTACCTGCCAGATACTGTCTCCCGCCGTTTTTTCCGTCGAGATTAGAATGTACATTTTTAAAGAGTGGTATTTCACTGATGACTCCAGACAATCCAAAAACTGCCCTTCAAAGTCTCCCACCTATGCTACGCATCAAAAACATACACCCAATACCAAGCTATAGTAAAGCTCCTGGGGTCTTTTCGTCTAGCTGCAGGTAACCGGCATCTTCACCGGTATTGTATTTTCACCGAGCTGTTCCCCGAGACAGTATCCCACTCATTACGCCATTCGTGCACGTCTACAATTACTAGACAAGGAATTTCGCTTGATTTTGTTACTATCCAATTTAAAACTGGATGAATGAATCATTTCTGTTCATTTCTACATATCGCTATGCAGTCCGGACTATAATTTCTAAGTTTAAAACTTAGTCTAGCGTTTAGTCTCTGAGGATTCTTGCGTATTTTGCAAGTCTTTCCTGCTGATTTTCCGCACTGATCAGATTTTTACTTTTTAGAAAAGTACTGTCAGATTCTCGGATTTTCCAGCATATGGCTAGATGTTTTATGACGTTTTATAAAATAAATTTTATAAAACAGGCAACATTTATTCCTTAAATTACTTTGTACACCAATTTTTTATCTTGTTTATCTTAGTATCCACAACAGTCCTAGTCTTTGTACCTCCTTATAAAAAAGAGGCACAACCTTAGGACCGTTATAGTTACGGCCGACATTCACCAGGGCTTATATCAGACAGCACGCTCCTCGCTTCGCTCGGAGCAAGTAGTAAGTAAAAGGCAAAAGTAATAAGTAAAAAATTTGCTTCGCAAATTTTTTCGTTTCTTACTACTTACACCTTACTCCTTAGCACTTGCGTTCCAAACGCAGTGAGGAACGTACCACCAATATTTAACCTTCTGGCATTGGTCAGGCGTCACCCCCTATACATCCTCTTGCGAGTTCGCAGGGAGCTGTGTTTTTGATAAACAGTTGGCAGGATTACTTTCGCTGCGGCCGTCGCATCTCGCTACGCTCGATACTCAAATTTTTAATTTTTAATTTTTAATTTTCAAACAATTTTTAATGAAATAATTTTTAAACACGACGACAAAATTTGCTTTGCAAATTTTGTGTTTAAAAATTTAAGACATTTTAAAATTTGATATTGTTTAGAAATTAAAAATTAAAAATTAAAAATTCGGCATCAAATGTAATGAGATGCGACGGCAAGCCTTATTCCGAAGTTACGGCTGCTATTTTGCCGAGTTCCTTGGGGAATTATCACTCGTTCGCCTTGGTCTTCTCGACCTGACTACCTGTGTCGGTTTACGGTACGGGTTCTTTATACTTAACCTTAGAAGCTTTTCTTGGAAGGCTCTTCGTAAGAATTTTCCAACCCGAGGGAAGAAATTTAATCTATTTACGAAATTCGACATTAAAGTCAGTTTCCCGGATTTTCCTAAGAAACAATTCTTAAAATAAAATACACAAATCCAATAATGTGCTCTTACTTGTGTCCTCCGTCACTCCATCGAAATACAAAGAAGTTACGGAATATTAACCGTATGTCCATCAGATCCGGTTTTCACCATCTCCTTAGGCCCGACTAACCCTTCGCTGATCACCATTGCGAAGGAAACCTTAGTCTTTCGGCGTGCAGGGATCTCACCTGCATTGCGGTTACTTGTGCCAACATTCTCGCTTCTGTACGCTCCACCATGGCTTACGCCTTTGGCTTCATTGCAGAACAGAATGCTCTCCTACCGCTTGTGCAAAGCACAAGCGAGTCATAAGTGATAAGTACTAAGTAATAAGTAAAAAATTTGCTTCGCAAATTTTTTCGTTTCTTACTACTTAAACCTTACTACTTTTAACTCGCTTGTGCTTTGCACAAGCCCTAACCTTCGGTACCATACTTAGCCCCGATTATTTGCGGCGCAATATCTCTTGATGAGTGAGCTGTTACGCTATCTTTAAAGGATGGCTGCTTCTAAGCCAACCTCCTCATTGTCTGAGAAATTTCACCTCCTTAAGTGCACTTAGTATGAATTTTGGGACCTTAGATGTAGGTCTGGGCTGTTTCCCTTTTGACCAATGGAGCTTAGCCCCCACAGTCTAACTGCCTAGAAATTGACTACTGGTATTCGGAGTTTGATAGGATTGACGAAGTTTCCCCCTATTCAATCCTTCCAGTGCTCTACCCCCAGTAGGTAATCTAGACGCTAACCCTAAAGCTATTTCGGAGAGAACCAGCTATTACCAAGTTCGATTAGCTTTTCACTACTTGCCACAAGTCATCCGATAGAGTTGAACGACTAACCGGTTCGGGCCTCCTTCCGTCTTTCGACGAAATTCACCCTGCTCATGGCAAGCTCACTTGGCTTCGGGTCCTAAACATACAACACAATTTTTTCGCGCTATTCACACTCGCTTTCGCTGTGCCTCCTTGCTAACGCAATTAGGCTGCTGCATATTTAGACTCGTTGGCTCATTCTTCAATAGGCACGCGGTCACCGTCGCATCTTGCTATGCAAGATGCGACGAAATTAAAAATTTTAAATTATAAATTTGACCAAACAAAAAATAAATTTTTTGTTTTAATTTATAATTTAAAATTTATCATTTATAATTCCGTCGTTCTTACGCAGTAAGATACGACGGCTCCCACTCCTTGTAGGCATATGGTTTCAGGTCTATTTCACTCCCCTCTCCGGGGTTCTTTTCACCTTTCCCTCACGGTACTTGTTCACTATCGATCTCTAAAAGTATTTAGCCTTACCGGTTAGTTCCGGCAGATTCCCCCAAGCCATTCGTGTCTTGAGGTACTCAGGAACAACAATAAAAAAGATAAATTGTTTTCGTTTACGGGACTATTACCCTCTAGGGTCCTGCTTCCCAGCAGATTCAACTAACAAAATATTTTTTGACTTTTTTCATTACAAGAATGACACTGTTGTCCTACAACCCCAGTCGCTCCTCGCTATGCTCGGAGCAAGTAGTAAGTAATAAGGTATAAATAATAAGTAAAAAATTTGCTTCGCAAATTTTTTCGTTTCTTACTACTTATACCTTACTCCTTAGCACTTGCGTTCCGAACGCAGTGAGGAACGACTGGTTTGGGCTCTTTCGCTTTCGCTCGCCACTACTTACGAAATATTATCTAAATAAATAGACATTGTTTTCTTTTCCTCTGGGTACTGAGATGTTTCACTTCCCCAGGTGCACTCCGAGTATCCTTTATAGATACAAGGTAATCTGTGTTCAACAGATTGGGTTCCCCCATTCGGAAATCTCCGGATCACAGGTTGCTAGTCACCTACCCGAAGCTTATCGCAGACATGCCACGTCCTTCATCGCCTTTTAGAGTCAAGGCATCCACCATACGCCCTTATGAATTTCCTATTAGGAAATTCAAACAACGCAATTCTTATTTTAATACAATTTTTTTACCTACAGATCTAAAAATTTAATTTTTAATTAAACTTAAAGACCCATTGATTGACTTGTCTCTGGTATAAGACAAATCACTTGTTATTCATTTTTCAACGAACATTTCATTCAGCCATTTAATCTTACAGTCTCGGCGAAGTTTTGGATAAATCCAAAACTTCGCTGAAACAATAAATTTAAAAAAAATAAAACCGCTCTTTTTGTTTTAAGCGGTATCTACCCAAGATAGCATCTAAAAGACGCCTACATCACCCGCTTATTTAAATTAGTTTTAGCTACTCTATTTAGCACGGTTACTAGTATATACAAACTAAAATTTTTGTCAACAAAAAAAGCCCTGCTCAAGAGCAGGGCTTTACTATATTTCGGAAAACGGAAATTATCCGTAAGAACTAACGCTTTTTGCCTCTTCGGACGCCAGCATGCAACACAACTGAGTGTAAAGAGTTCCTCCAACCATTCTCAAGTGATATTGTTTTTGAGATACATTGGCAGAAATATTAAAATCCCCCCAATTTTTAATTCCACTGTGAGCCATCAACAAAAGACGAAGGTCTCCTCCGTCAGAAAAATTACATTTCGTAGAACCAACAAAGGCGATATTACCTTTTCGCCACTGTTTTGTTTTTCTATAATCAGGTTTTTCAGGATCATTTTTTTCTTTGTGAATAATCAGGGCGTGAATTTCTACCCCATCCTTAAAACCAACGATGGTCCCGTCTTTTGTAACTCCATCATTCCAAGTGACAGAAATGTATTGTTCAGTCAAATCAGAGAAAAAAGATTGCAAAGGTTTCCATTGAATACATGGACAAGAAACAGAGAGTTTTCTAAAAATTTCACAAAAATCTACTTCAACAGAGTTTTCACTTCTGTGTTCCATGGGCACCGGAATAGAGCACTCTATCCTGTGAAAAAATTTATAGACACACGGGTCTTTTTCTTTACACATATTCAAGATTGTCTGCACTCCTGTGTTATGAATATTTCCACTATCTGATAAAACCCGAAAGCCCAAACAATTTCCAAATCTTTTTATATAAAAGAAAGAACCGTTCATTGGCACAGAAATCTCTGCTGTTTTTTCGCCAGAACAAATTTTATCCAAAAGATTGTCGATATTAAAACAACTAGCAAAATCAAAAATTCCGGACAGCACACGATTCCTATTCTTTTTTTCAAAATCCGGATTTTCGTTTATCCAATTCAACATATATTCTTTGACAATGCTTTTAATCGCTCTTACTGTATCGGCTTTTTCATCTTGATTTTTGAGATTTTCGAAAAAAATTGCTCCCGTCCTAAAAGGAAAATCCATTTCACAGGTTTTTAATCCAACATTGTTGAATAATGAAAACAAACCCGACATTTCCAACAAATCCAATGCTTCTTTTTCCATGATGTAACCTCCGATTCAAAGGACTTTAAATAACGGCCTGCGACAGCCGTCCTGCCAGTCGCCCGACAGGATAAAGCAAGACGACCTCGCTTTACCGTTTAAAATACATATTCCAATATATTCTAAATGGTAAAGCCAGATGCCTCACACCTTTGTTCATTTATCCAAAAAACGGACAAAAAGTCAAACAAAAGATAAACATACCAACCTGCCTGCCGGCAGGCAGGTATACGAATGATACGAATAATACAAATGCAATACAAATATGCCCAACCAATTTACCTTAAATTAAGAAACAAAAAATACCAAAATTTATGCGACCGCATAAATTTTGGTATTTTTGTTTTTTTATAAAAGTCCCTGAAAGGAGCTTATATAATTTTTCATAAACATCGGCACAACAAACATCATAAGAATCAATGGCAAAACAAAGGTAACTAAAGTAATCCAAAAAATCAAAAGAAAGTACTTTCTCATTTTTTCTACCGATTGATAAACCGCGTCTATTTTTTTCTCCAACTCTTCTATTTTGTTTTTTAGTTCTTGATCCATGTCTTTAGGGTTTAGCGGTTAGGGATTAGGGTATAAAAAAACAATTTCTAATTATTAATTTCGAATTTCGATTCAAAATCTAATTTCAAAATATTTAATGTCGAAACACTAAAAATTTCTTTTAGAAATTTTTATTCACTACACGCTAAACGCTATACGCTTTATTATTTTTTTTAAAAAACTATTCACCACTTTCCGCTCACTACTCACTACTCACTACTAAATTGTATCTCTTTTCCAAAACATCACCATTTATATTTTTTAAAAAAGCTTCAACGTATTTTGCTTTTTCGCTTGGTACATAATCCACCATAAATGCATGTTCCCACATATCCATCACTGCAATTATCGGCAATCCACCTAACTGACCTAATTCATGGTCTCCTACCCAAACGATGTGTGGAATCTTTACTTCTGTATCATAAGCCAACACAACCCATCCGATACCCCGACTCTTCCCAACCTCTGCAAAATGCTCAATTGATTTTTCTAAACTACCATACTTTTCTGCTAAAACTTTTGCCAAATTACTTTCTCTATCCAAATCTTTTGCACCACCCTCAAACTGTTCAAAATAATATTCATGCATTCTCATTCCATTAAATTCAAAATTAAATCTCCTTCTCAATTCAGAAATCAAATAAGAGTTAACTTCTTTGTCCTGCGACAATTCCGCAATCTTTTCTCTAATTAAATTTGTGTGTTTAACATAACCAGAATAAAGCTTTAAATGTTCTTCTATTTGTTTTTCAGAAAGCCCTTCCAGTTTTGGAATATTAAATTTTCTCTCCTCGTATTTTTGCATAAAATAAATATATTAATTTATAGTCTAATTTTAACACTTTTATTGCTTATATAAAAACGATTTCCAAGAAAAATCATATTATGTAATAATATAATCAGATAATATTAAAAACTAATTTTAAAAAAATATGACTAAAAAATTAATTATTTTTATAGTTGTGGTTCTAATAATCTGGCTTTCTGCTGTGTATTACAACAGCAAGAATAAATCAGAAGAAATCATCATCAACGGAAATTCCGAACAATCAGAAAAGATTGGTACAACAACAAAAGAAAAATTACCGATAGGCGAAATTCCAGAATCTGTTGAAAACGCACTTTTTCAAAAAGCGGAAACATATTGCAACAAAGAAAATACAGCTAGTGTCTATGTATCAACAGGCACAATCAAAGTTGTTGGAAGTCTTCTTGGTGCAGGAGCAACTTACATAAACGCCAACAACGACACATCATTTTCTTGTCCTGTTGTAGCGCCAGAATATATAACACAAGAGTGTAAAGATATAATGAATATTTCTGAACAGTCTTGGAAAAAAGTTTGCGAAAATTAAAATATTAAAAAACAAAACCTCGGATTATCCGAGGTTTTGTTTTTTGATAAATAAAAAATTATTTATAAAAAATTATATCAATAAAAAATTTACGTTTAAAAAATATGTTTAAAAAATTTACGTAAAATTAGTCCGACCGTTCCAATTTTACGTAAATTTTTTTAAGACAAGTTTTTTATTTTTTATTCATTCTTTATGTTTTTTTGCATTTTATTTATATCTTCTTTACAAATGTTTTAAATGGAATAAACATAAAAGACCAAGGAATAATGGACAAAACTATTGGCAAAATTATATTTGGATCAGAAAAAAATTTGTTTGCCAATTCAATCGCCAATGTAAAATTCATATAGGTAACACAAACTGAAATAGTTATCCTGTCTCTCCTATCCCGCCAAGGGGTCAAGAAATATCCAATGATGTGCAGAAAGAAAAAGAAAACAAAGAGTGTCACAACAACAAACAAATTAAAATTTTCAATTAAAATATTTGATTGTTTTGCAACAATGATCATTATCAAAATACCTAAAAGGATTGTGGAAAAAGATTTAAATATAGGAGAAACTTTATCAATTGTCCTTTGCCAAAATCTTTTAAAAAACTGTGCGACAAAAAATGGAATATAAATAACAATTGCTAATAACTTAAACATACCGAAAACATCAACCTTTACAGATGTTCCTACCAAAAATTCTACAATAAAAGGAACTGTTAAGGGTGCAAGAAGCGAAGTAATAACTGCCAAAACCAAAGCGAGACTTTGTCTCCCCCCAGAAATCTCCGTCAATAATGGGGTAACCATCCCAGCAGGCATTGCTGACAAAAGCAAAAAAGCGACAGCAAATGATGGAAAAAATAAATTAGCAATATAATAGACAACAACGGGAAGAATTAGAAGAATAAAAAAAGTTATAATAAACAAGGCCCACTTATCTTCTAATTGCCTCAAAACTTTTTTCAAATCAATCTTTAAAGCACTCAAGAAAAATATCCCTGCCAAAATTGATGTGGTATAAGAAGATGCCCATAATACATTTTGCGAATAAAAAATACCCACAAAAAAAGCGAGCCCTATTACGATATAGTGGCTCTCGGTTATGTTTTTAATTAAATTAAATATTTTCACGATAATAATTATATCATTTTATTTCTGACAAACAGGACAATAAAAAATACTTCTCTGTCCCAATTTTTCTCTGATAATTGTCGTCCCGCAAAGTTTACATGGATCTCCTTCACGGTTATAAACCATCAAAACCTTCTGAAAACCACCTTTCTTCCCTTCTATGTCGCGATAATCAGAATCAGATGTCCCGCGCATTTTAAGCGCCTTTTTTAATATTTTTTTGGTTGAATCAAAAATTTTTTTCTTTTCAATTTCGCTTAATGTATAAATTTTTCTTTGTGGTAAAACGCCTGCACCGAACAATATTTCACTGCGATAAATGTTTCCTATTCCAACAATCAATTCTTGATCCAAAAGAACAACTCCAATTATTCCATTTTTCCTTTTATCTAAAATTTCTTTAAAAACGTTAGCAGTGAATCTATTATCTAACGCATCAATTCCCAACCTCTTTATTTCTTTTACATTTTCAACTTCATTTGTCTTTACCACACTCAGCCATCCAAATTTTCGTAAATCTGAAAAATCTAAAATATTTCCACTTTCAAAAACAAACTTATGTCTAATATATTGATTCACTCTTTCCTCAAAATAATCGTGTTGTTTTGAATTTTGAATTTTTAATTTGGAATTTGTTTGTAATTTGTTATTTGTAATTTGATGCTTATACAAGAGATGACCTGTCATTTTCAAATGAATCACTACCGAATAATCACTGTTTAAATCTAAAATAATATGCTTACCTATCCTCCTCACCCCAACTATTTTTGCACCTACAATTTCTTTTTTAAATTTTGCAAAACTAGGTCTAACATTCTTTTTCCAAACACTTTCAAAATCAGCGATTTTCTCGCCAACAATTTTTCTATTTAAATCATTTACGATTGTTTGTACTTCGGGTAGTTCGGGCATGACAAAAATTTAAAAGTTAAAAATCAAAATTTAAAAATACAATTCAAAATTTAAAAGTTTAAAAATTGAGTGAAGTTCGAGGAAGCGAGGAAAAAATGTTTGAGTCGTATTTTAAATACGGTGAAAATATTTTTTCTGAAGCTGACGAAGAAATTCACCAATTTTTAAACTTTTAACTTTAATTTTTAGTTAGAACAGTCCATATATCTAATATACGAGCGAGGGATTCTACTTGTCCCAAAGATGCATAAGTAGGAACACCTAATAGACAATTTTTCTTAGACAAAATCGCTGCTCCTCCAGAATTGCCCTGTTCTACTTTTGCGGAAGTCACAAAATAATCTCCATCAAAACCAGAAACGATTCCCTCTGTGGCTGTAATGGTTGTTTTTGACCCAATATCTGGATATCCCAAAACAATTACACTGTCCCCGAGAGATGGTTTCTGTTCGCAAATGTTTGGAAAAACTTCTGTAATTTTTGTTAGATTTTCATCAGGATCTATGATTTCCAATATCCCCCAATCATAATTATTTGCGGATACTTCTGCCCTGTCAGGCGATACGAAAAATTCTTTCGTGCTTCCCGTCACTTTTACGACACAACCTGTCATATTATACAAATAGGGTGCAGTCAAAACATGTTTGTTAGTAACAATCTTTATTGAAGAATCCGAAAAGGCCAAAGCCGTCCCCGAACCACTTGTGCTGTAACTTAGATAAGAATTTGCTAAAGAAAAATCGCAATCAATAAGCACTATCAATTTTTCCCAATTTTTTATAACAGAAGAAAGATCGCTTGATAAACTGGTCAAAGACAACCTATTTTCAAGACTGGATATTTTTTTCTGAGAGGCAAGAGATTGTTTGTCCATTTGGTCTTCTATTGATTTTCTTATCTCTTCTTCTTGACTTAATTTTTGATTCAATTCTTCAACCTTTCCTGTACTTTCAAAACGCAAAAGATTTATTTCTTTTCTTATGTTTTCTAATTCAGTTTGTTGGTCAGATAATTGTTTTTGCAAATCCTGATTTTCTAAAGCGATGTCTTTATACCCTGTATAATTGTAAAAATATGACGCACCAACGACAACGCAAACAACGGCTATTGCAATAATAGATGTGTGCAAAGATATTTCAATATGTTCTTCCTGACTCATTACAAATATAATAACATACCAAAATAAAAAAGAACGGCCGAAACCGCTCTTTTAATTAACCCCTTACGAGTTAAATTTTCCCAATGACTTTTATCGTGGTTTCCATATTGATCAAAATCCGTCGCACACAATCATCGTTATAAGACAACACGAGTATCGTGCCAGGATTTTTTTCGATTTCAAACCAATCGGGACAACCCGTCCAATAAACATACATTTCATTAGGGTTAATATCTCCCGTAACAATTCCACCCGAAACGGAAACTATTTTTCCTCTGAGAAATTTGTTCGCTAAACTTTGCTGAGCTTCAAAGTACCCCCTATTAAAACCCTCCATGAAAAATTTTCTGAGTGTTTCTCTAAGTTCTGTCTCTTCTAAAAAATCAATATAATTCAAAAACATCCCAAAATTATTATTATAAATGTCTCCAAGTAAAACATGTCCGTTATAAACACCATCTTGGCCGAAAATAAGACCTTCATTCTCAATTACAAACAAATCTTTTGCTTCCATTACACCTCCGTATGATAAAGATTGATAAAAAATATCTAAACTCATTAAAACAATTGTCTTGTAAAAAAGCAAGTAAAAACAAAAAGAACGAGCGGGTGCTCGTTCTTCTTATTAATAAATGACGATGTGAGACCTTGTGGAGGTTTCTCTCCATTCTCTCATTTTTTTAATAAATTCTGCTACCTCAACAGGCTTTCTTCGCCAGTTGGGAATTTTGTCCAAATCAATTTTAAAGTCACTATCACTGTGACATTTCTTTTTTATCGATTGTTTTTTTGACATACCGTACCTACAACCGAAGATCAGAATTTAAAATAGATACCGCTGAAAATCTTTCCGCGAAAGAAATAAATTCAACGAAAGAAAATTCTTTATCTGAGAGACTCAAATCGACACGAGCCAAATGATTTTTCCATTCTTCAACAAAAGATTTACTTTCTTCGTCTTTCATTATTTTACCCTTCTACTTTTGTAATTTTTGCGTCGGCAAATTCCCATGTTTGTCTGTCATAATACTGGCAAAAACCAGCGCAACGAGTCTGCCACAATTCTATGGAGCGACCGCAACGACAATGATTGAATCTAATGTGAACAGGTTTAATTTTATTCCATCTTATTCCTCTTGGCACAGTATCCTCCCTGTATGTGGTTTAAAAAATTATACAAATCTAATTCAATATTAAAACTAATTTTTCAAAAAAACAATCATACTTGATTTAAATAAAGAGATTGGTTAATATCAGTCCAGAGTTTTAAACAAGCATAGTAAACACAAGGAGGATTATCAATATGTTTCAAATTTTTTGGTTTTTTGTTTTTGTGTTGGCAAATTCCATTGTTTATTTAAATTTTTTTTCAGGTGAAGAGACAAGGATTAGAGAGTTGAGTGTATACCATCGCAGAAGATATCCTGTAGAGCTAGCAATAGCATTTCAGTGTTTTATGATTTCATTTTTTATTGTTTTTGCTATGTTGTTGTTTTTCATCGCATATATTTTGGTAAATTTAAAAGTACATCCGAATTTTTTTATGTAAACAAAACTCCCGCCTAGGCGGGAGTTTTTTATCATTCATACATTCAATTGAATGCATGAATGATAGAAAATATCAAATCTTTATTTTTGCAAAAATTAGAGAAGGAAACAAAAATTTTCTTTTTTGACCACAACAAATCTGTTTATATTCGAAAAGATCTACTTTCATTCCAGTGTTTTCCATATCTTTGACAATAGAATATCCTTCTTTTAAACAATCTGAGAGACCATCAGCATCTTGTATTTTATTCAACAAATTACCAAATTTTTCATAGTCAAATACATCTATTTTTCTTCGCGTAACAAATCCACGCTCTCTTAAAATATCAAGAATAATTATGAGTCTCATATTAAAGAAAAATAAAAAATATACCGAAGAATTTTTATTAAAACTAAGGTTCCACTGATGTCTAAGCTCTTTAAAACTTATTGGAATGCTGATAAACCACACATCCCTAGCAATTTTCTTAGATTTTAAAATATCATTTATTTCACCCAGACTGTTCCACTCAAAAGGAATATTTTTAGAAATTCTAGTTACAATTGTGGCAGCTATCATCTGGGACAAAAAAGATACTAATAAAAACAGCACAACAAAATATACTATATTTTGAAACATTTATTTTCTCCTTTTAATATTGAACAAAATCTGAATAATTTATAACACATATAATTCAAACAAACAATCACCGTTTTTCTGGATTGCTTCGCCAAGGCTCGCAAAGACGACGATATAAGGAAGTTTTTTTCGTATGCGACAAAGAATTTCGTCAAATTTAGATTTATTTAAAATAATTTCAAATTTAGATGCAGAGCGAGGAGATAAAGAAAAAACGCTTAAGACGTATTTAAAATACGGCGAAAGCGTTTTTTCTGAAATCGACGAAGCTCTGCGCTAAATTTGAAATTATTTTCTTTTTCCAACTTTTCGACGTCGAACCACAAACTGATTTGAATATTTTTTAGGAGTTCTTGTCTTTTGACCAATTCCTGATGGTTTACCCCATTTAGTTTTTGCTCTTCTCATACCACGGCCAGATCTTCCTTCACCTCCTCCGTATGGGTGGTCAACAGGGTTCATAGCACTACCTCTGACAGTTGGTCTGATTCCTTTCCATCTTGATCTTCCTGCTTTTCCGTAATTTACCAACTTGTGTTCATCATTTGAAACCGATCCGATTGAGCCCCAAGCTGTATCCAAAACTTTTCTTACTTCTGTTGAAGGCATCTTTAGATGAACGTATCCAGAATCGTGAGCAATAATTTCTACAAAGTTTCCTGCTGATCTTGCAATCTTTGCCCCACTTTGTGGTTTTATTTCTACGTTGTAAATAAAAGTACCAACTGGAATATTTTTTAGAATAGTTCTGTTTCCTACCTTTAATTCTGCGTTTTCTGAAACAATCATCTCGTCCCCTACTTTCATAGATTTTGGAGCAAGAACATATCTTCTTTCTCCGTCCCTGTAACATACAAGAGCGATAAATCCTGATCTGTATGGGTCGTATTCAATAGTTTCAATTTTTGCAGGAATGTTTAATTTTTCATATTTAAAATCAATATCTCTGTATTTTCTCTTGTGTCCTCCACCTTTGTGTCTAGTAGTAATTCTGCCGTCGGCATTTCTTCCTACTCCTCTTTTTCCTCCTTTCGTCAAAGACTTGTGAGGTTTTGATGAAGTCAAAAAATCTCGGTAATTGATACCGATTGTATGTCTTTGTGATGCTGTTGTTGGTTTGTTTATCTTCATATCTTTATATAATCCGAATCTACGAATTTATCCGAATACCCCGAATTACGAATTATCCAAATAAAAAACGAAACGGTTCAATATTTATCGGCTATTGAGAACCTTAATTTGTAATTTAAGCTTATAGCCCATAGCTGGTAGCTAATAGCAAAAACTCCAAAAAAAGTTAAGTGCTATCGGCTATAAGCTATCAGCTACAAGCTTCGTTCTCTATATAGTTTCAATCTTGTCTTCTTTTTTCAAATACACGATTGCTTTTTTCCCTCCTGATTTTATCCCTTTTCTTCCTCTTGAAAAAATCTTTTTTGATTGGATTTTACAAATATTGATTTTCAAAGCATCAACTTTGTAAATACTTTTAACAGCTTCTTTTATTTGAGTTTTTGAAGCTTTTGGAGCAACCTCAAAAATGTAAACATTTTCTCCTGTCTTGTCTGAGGCTTTTTCTGTGATTCTTGGTCTCAAAATAACTGCTTCTAGACCTCCAATATTATTTTTTATTTCTCCTGTCTTCATAATTATTTACTTGAAATTTTACTTGTCAAAAATTCCACTGATTTTTCAGGACTTGAAATCACTAAATACTTGTATTTTAACAAATTCATAATATTTAAGTTTCTCACTTCTCCTACTTCTATATTTCCAAAGTTAGCAAAACTCTTTTGTGCGTTTTCTTGTTTTTCTCCCAAAGCGATGTATGCTGAGTTTTTTCTCTTTGAAACCATTTTATCAAAACCATCTACCTTTCCAAGATTTGCAAAAATGTCTTTTGCATCTTTTGTCTTTGGTTCTTTCATTTCAAAATTATCCACGAAAAGAATTTCTCCATCTTTCATCTTCTGAGACAACACTGTAAACAATGCTTTGACACTCATCTTTTTGTTTATTTTTCTGTTGTAATTTATATCGTTTGTTGGTCCAAAAGAAACACCTCCACCGATCCAGATTGGAGAACGAGTTGACCCGTGTCTTGCTCTACCTGTTCCTTTTTGTCTCCATGGTTTTTTACCACCTCCACTAACTTCTCCTCTACCTTTTGTATTAGCAATAGGATTTCTAGCATTAGACATCATAGAAACCATAACTTGGTGAACAAGATCGTTATTCCAAGACAAACCAAAAACAGTTTCTGGTAAATTTACCTTTCCTGATTCTTTTCCTTGTTTGTTATAAATTTTAGCTTCCATATTTTTATAGTTTTTAGTTCTTAGTTCTTAGTTTTTAGAATTATTTTGCGACTATCTCTACCAATGTTCCCTTTCTTCCCGGAACGGCACCTCTTACCAACAATATGTTATTTTTCTTATCAACTTGTACTACTTTCAAATTCTTTACTGTTATTCTGTCAGATCCCATTCTTCCCGCCATTCTCAAACCTTTAAATACTCTTTGGATTCCTCCGGCTCCGATTGAACCAGGTTTTCTTTCGCTGTGCTTTTGTCCGTGTGTTCTTGGACCGCCCGCAAAACCATGTCTTTTCACAACACCTTGAAAACCTTTACCTTTGCTTACCGAAGAAATAGTTATTGAATCACCTTCTGCAAAAGAAGAAACATCAATTTTGTCTCCCAGTTTTAAATCTCCAAATTTTTCAAACTCTTTTATATATTTAAAATTACCCAAATCTTTTAGATGGCCTTTTAATGGCTTGTTTATATTTTTTGAATGCTTTTCACCGTATCCTATTTGTACAGCTTCATATCCATCTTTATCCAAATCTTTTATCTGAGTTACAACAATTGGACCTGCGTTGATAACTGTTACAGGATAAACAACACCGTCTTTATCAAAGGTCTGTGTCATTTTTTCTTTTGTTCCAAGTATAAATTTCATAAAATATAATCCGAATCTACGAATTTATCCGAACCTGCCTGCCGGTAGGCAGGTACCCAGAATATTACGAGACATCCGAATATTAGTTAAAACACCTTTTTATGCTTGTAATATTCTACACAAAAACTCGCTAAAAGCAAGTTTTTACAGTCTAAATTGCAAATTTAAAGCTCACTAAGAAACTCTTTGCAATAAAAGTATCCTAGCGAGCTTTAAATTTAGACAATCTTTACATCAATACTTACTCCTGATGGCAAACTCAAGTTTGTAAGAGATTCAATAATCTTTGCAGAAGGATTGATAATATCAATCAATCTTCTGTGAACTCTCATCTCAAATTGTTCTCTTGCGTCCTTGTGAACGAAAGTAGATCTATTCACTGTGTACTTCTTAATTTCTGTAGGAAGTGGAATAGGTCCATTGATTTTTGCGTCATGTCTCAAAGCAGTATCTATTATCTGTTTGATTGATGTATCAAGAATTTTGTACTCGTATGCAAAGACTCTAATCCTAAGCTTTTGGGTTTCTTCTGTCTTTTTTATTTTTTTTGTACTTTCTTTTGTTGACATAATAATATTAGTTTGTAGTGAGTAGTGAGTAGTGTGTAGTTAGTAGTAAAACTAAAAACTTTAACTTCTATATATCAATCTCACTATTGTGTCGCTTTTTGCAAAGCGACACTAAGTGAGATTGATATTGTCCAAAACATGGTAAAGAGTTTTCAAAATTGAATGCAGAGCGAGGAGCAAGAGTAAAATTTTGTGAGGCGTATTTTAAATACGACGAACAAAATTTTACGAATTGCGACAAAGCTATGCTTCAATTTTGGAAATTCTTAAGCTACGATTTTTGTAACAACTCCCGCTCCAACCGTTCTACCTCCCTCACGGATAGCAAACTTTTGCTGATCTTCAAGAGCAATTGGAGAATGTAGTTTAACTTTGAATGTTGCTGTATCTCCTGGCATAACCATTTCTACACCGTCAGCCAAAGTAACTTCTCCTGTAACGTCAGTTGTTCTGATGTAGAACTGAGGTTTGTAACCTGAGAAGAATGGTGTGTGTCTTCCTCCTTCTTCTTTCTTTAGAATCAAAACTTCTGCTTCAAATTCTGTATGAGGAGTAACAGATCCTGTCTTAGCAAGAACTTGTCCTCTGTGGATATCTTCTTTCTTAACACCTCTCAACAAGATACCTGCGTTATCTCCTGCTTGTCCTTCTGACAAAGATTTGTTGAACATTTCGATACCTGTAACTGTTGTTTTAACAGTGTCTTTGATACCAACAATTTCAACTTCTTCTCCAACCTTTACGATACCTCTTTCAATTTTACCAGTAACTACTGTTCCTCTACCTTCAATTGAGAAGATGTCTTCGATAGGCATCAAAAATGGTTTTGCTGTATCTCTTTCAGGAACTGGAATATAAGTGTCTAGTTGATTTGCAAGTTCAATGATTGGTTTTGCCCATTCATCTTCTGCCGATGTTGCTTCAAGAGCTTTTACGGCTGAACCTTTGATGAAAGGAGTATTTTCTCCGTCAAATCCGTATTGATTCAACATTTCTTTTACCTCTTCTTGTACAAGTTCTACCATTTCTTGATCATCAACAAGATCAATCTTGTTTAGGAAAACGATAATTTTTGGAACACCTACTTGGTAAGCCAAAAGGATGTGTTCTCTTGTTTGAGGCATTGCCCCGTCGTTAGCTGCAACCACAAGAATAGCACCGTCCATCTGAGCAGCACCTGTAATCATGTTTTTGATGTAGTCGGCGTGTCCAGGAGCGTCAATGTGAGCGTAGTGACGAGCTGCTGTTTCGTACTCGTTGTGAGAAAGAGAAATGGTAATACCTCTTTCTTTTTCTTCAGGAGCCTTGTCAATTTCGTCAATTCCTCTCATTTTAACTTTGTTACCAGCCAAATTAAGAACATGCAAAATAGCTGCTGTAAGAGTTGTCTTTCCGTGGTCAACGTGACCAATTGTTCCCACATTTACGTGTGGTTTGTCTCTATTAAATGCTTCTGCCATATTTATTTAATTAGCTTATAGCTTATAGCTTATAGCTTATAGAAATATTTATTCTATCGGCTATTGGCTTTCAGCTGTCAGCTTTATAAATTAATTAATAATAACTTTAACACCTAGGTTTATGCTACTTCCAGAAAAAATGATCTTATTTCTCTGGAAGTAGCACCAATAAACCACTTGGTGATTAAATACGAAAAGAACGCCATTAGCGTTACCGTACTATAATAGCAAAATAGTAATAATAGTCAAATCGTGTTTTGTGAAAATTGGGCAGGCAAAATAGTCTTTTTTACTTTTTAATAAATTTTCTAAAACCAAAGGCAATTATCAAAAAACCGATGGTTGATAATAGATGATGAAAGAAAACAATCAAATATGCTTCATGATGATCGGGCAAACTTAGAGACCAAATTTCTACAAAATATGAAATACCCATCAAAACCACTCCCCAACCAATCATTTTCAAAGATTTTCCCACCTCCCCTCCATATCCAGAAACAATAGAAAAGATCCAAACAACTGAAAAAAATACAGTTATAAGAAAAATTATATCAAAAGATGTAACCAAATTTATATCCATAATGAACAATAATACCATTAAAAAAATAAAAACAATCCACAGCAAGACGAAGCTGATAGCCAATACCTGCCTGCCGTGTCGTTGCTTTTCTTTCAGAAAAGAGGCAGGGCTGATAGCTGATAGCACGGACGACGTTGATTGCTTCGTTCCTCGCAAAGACGAAGTTTCGCAAAGCGAAACTTCGTCCTATCTGTCTTTGCGAGAGAAGCGAAGCAATCCACAGGGATATTTGTTAAAAATAAATTACAAATTACAAAAATGTCCAAACAAAACCCAAAAACAAAGATTTTGTGTCGTGCGTAAAATTTATCATTTATAATTTAAAATTTAAAACAAAAAACCACGGAAGCTTAACTTCCGTGATTTTTTGTTTTTTTATTTTCTCGCGTCAATAATTTCTTTTGCAACATTTTGAGGAACGATAGCATAGTTACTAAATTCCATTGTTGATGATGCTCTACCTTCTGTCATAGATCTCAAAGCTGTCGTGTATCCAAACATTTCTGACAAAGGAACTTTTGCATTGACTACTTTCATTCCTTCTCCTCTGTCATCCATACTTTCAATTTGACCTCTCTTTGAACTTAGGTTTCCGGTGATGTCTCCCATGAATTGTTCTGGAGTAACCACTTCCACTTTCATTATTGGTTCCAACAAAACAGGAGTTGCTTTTCTGGCTGCCTCTTGAAAAGCCTGTGAAGCAGCGATTTTGAAAGCAATTTCTGACGAATCCACATCGTGATAAGTACCGTCATACAAATCTGTAGAAACATCTACCATCTTGAATCCAGCGACTACTCCTCTGCTCATACCCTCTTTGATACCTTTTTCAACAGCGGGGATAAATTCTTGAGGAATAACACCTCCTTTAATACTGTTTACAAATTCAAAACCTTCATCTCTTTTAACATTTTTTGGAAGACCTTTTACTTCTTCTTCTGTCAAAATGTCCATTGGTTTGATTTTGATCTTTACGTGTCCGTATTGACCTTTACCTCCTGATTGTTTTACATATTTTACTTCTGCTTCGGATGGTTTTGTGACAGTTTCTCTGTATGCTACTTGTGGTTTTCCGATGTTTGCTTCTACTCCGAATTCTCTCTTCATTCTGTCCACCAAAATTTCTAGGTGAAGTTCTCCCATTCCAGAAATAATTGTTTCCATTGTTTCTTCATCCGAGCTAACAACGAAAGTAGGATCTTCGTCTGACAATTTTTTCAAAGCGATACCCATCTTTTCTTGATCTGCTTTTGTTTTTGGTTCAATTCTTACAGAAACCACAGGTTTCATAAATTCAATTTTTTCCAAAATAATTGGTTTGTTTTCATCACACAAAGTATCTGATGTTTTTGTTTCTTTCAATCCAACAGCGGCTGCAATTTCACCAGCGTAAACTTTCTTTACTTCTTCTCTTTCATTAGCATGCATTCTCAAAATTCTTCCCAATCTTTCTTTCTTTTCTGTTGTAGAGTTGTAGATATAAGAACCAGATTCTACTGTTCCAGAATAAACACGAAAAAATGTAAGTTGTCCCACGAATGGATCTGTTTGCAATTTAAAAGCCAGCGCTGAAAAAGGTTCTTCGTCTGACGCTTTTCTTTCAATTTCTTCATCTGTTTTTGGATCAATTCCCTTAACTGGTGGAATATCCAAAGGAGACGGAAGATAGTCTACGACAGCGTCCAAAACTTCTTGTACACCTTTGTTCTTCAAAGCAGAACCTGTGAAAACAGGAATTACATTCAAAGCGATAACTCCTTTTCTAAGAGTGGTTTTCAAAGTGTCTAGTGGAATTTCTTTTCCTTCCAAATATTCATTCATTAATACTTCGTCATTTTCAACGATTCTTTCAATCAATTCTCCTCTGTATTTTTCTGCGTCGGCTTTCATATTTTCAGGGATCTCGTCTTCTCTCACATCGGTACCCATTTCTCCTTCAAAGTAATAGGCTTTCATTGTCAAAAGATCTACCACTCCTTGGTGGTTAGATTCTTCACCGATTGGCAACTGCATTCTGATAGCTTTTTTTGTAAGTCTCTTCAAAATACTTTGGTATGATCTTTCAAAAGATGCTCCTGTTCTGTCCAATTTGTTGATAAAACAAACTCTTGGAACTTTGTATTTGTCAGCTTGTCTCCAAACTGTTTCTGATTGAGATTCTACTCCAGCCACACCATCAAAAACAACCACTCCTCCGTCAAGAACTTTCAAAGATCTTTCTACTTCGGCAGTAAAGTCTACGTGACCTGGTGTATCAATAATATTAAATCTATGTTTTAAAGTAGGATCATTTTTTGCATAAGTAGGAGTCCAAAAACATGTAGTAGCAGCAGAAGTAATTGTAATACCTCTTTCTCTTTCTTGTTCCATCCAGTCCATCACAGCGGCACCTTCGTGTACTTCACCAATTTTGTGTGATACTCCTGTATAAAAAAGGACTCTTTCTGACACAGTTGTTTTACCCGCATCAATGTGGGCAATAATTCCAATATTTCTAACTTTTTCCAATGGATAATCACGCATAAATTATAAATTTTAAATGATAAATTTTAAATTAAACATCTCCGTCTTTGCGAGTGGTTTTTTTAGTGGAATTTTTAAAAACAAAGTTTTTAAAAATTCCACTAAAAAAATCACGAAGCAATCCAGAAAGATAAAATAAAGTCACTAATGACTTTTTAACAAAAATAATAATATACCAAAAACCCGACAAAAGCAACGAAATTTTGCTAGGCAAAATTTCTAGGTGTAAGGGTTAAGGAGTAAGGTGTAAGTAAATTGATACAATTAACCTAAACAAAAATTACTAACAAAAAATTAAAAGTTACAAAATATAAAAAACATAATCTTAAACTTCTGACGACCGTCAGAAGTTTAAGATTATTTATTTTTTAAAGTTAATATCAAATTCTAACTACTAAAATAATGTTTAAAATATTGCACCCGCAAAAATTTGAACATTTTTTATATTCTCAATTCAAATACTCTTTACTCAATCCATACGACCGTATAAATTGAGTAAAAGAATATTTTTGTTATATACATGTGTAATATATACGTAATGTGTATAAAGTTGACGACCGTCAAAGTCATACACATTTTAAAAAATGAATTATTAAATTTTGAAAACAAAAAACCCTTGGTTATTCCAACTTTCGTCGGAACGACCAAGGGTCAAAGGGACAAAGAGTCCAAGGGTCATGAGGGCTATTTATCCAAGTTACTGTTACGAGAAAAAGCGCGGCAGTCAGCGCTCCACCGAGAGCCATCCAACAGATACGCAATCACACGCCACTCCCGATCGTCGGCGTTCCAGTACACAATCACGGCAAAGACCTCATCGTTTTTTCCGCGAACATAGAAAATGTTTGCTTTGCCGTTATTAACGAGAACGCCGACTTCACCGTTCGGTTGCCGATCGATCATACCGGCAAGGACGGAGCAAAATTCACTCGCATCCTCGTAGATGTACCCCTCACCAAGCCTCTTTTGGGTCTCGGCGTCGTTCATCGGCGTTGGCAGATCAAAGTGATTTGCCCCGTCCATCGACACTTTCGCAATCTTTTTTGCAACGGACAAAATCCTGTCGCGAAAGTTGTCGGAGACCCAGAGACCTTGGCGGGTCACGAAGAATTTGCGAGGATCAAAAAAACCTATTTTTTCTGCGATGCTTTGAAGTTCTTCCGCGACGAACTCCACATCCGACTCCGTGCCGGTTTCCCGAATTCTTTTCTTGATTTCGTCCACTCGGCGGGTGAAAAGCCCGAGATCCTCGTTGGACATTCTATAACCTTTTTTCACACCGTCGCCAACAACTTTCGTCGTTTCCATGACAGTTTCCTCTTTTTTTGTTTTCGGTTTTAGACAGTTTTTAAGCCGTCGTGTTAAGGTACAAATTACACAATCAATATACACATCGCGTCAAACAAAGTCAATATATTAAAAAACTCTAGTAAAAAATTAAAGAATGTATCATCTTAAACTTTTGACGACCGTCAGAATTCTAAGATTATTTTAAAAAACGTTATTTATTATCTATAATCTCTACCCTCTTATTTCTTGTCTATCATCTATTTAAATTATTTTAAACCAAAAAACTCCTTCAACCGACTTTCGTTTTCTATCCTATTTACTTCCATATATAAAACATCACTATCAACAAAAAAATTTGTTTTAAGCAAAAATATCAATTCTTCACATTCATAAGGAAACACCCAAACACTGTTTTGTAATTTAACAAAACCAATTCTTTCTAAATTTGACCTTAATAAATTTCTTAAATTTCTTTTCTTTTCTTCTACATCAAAAATAACCACTCTCCATTTTTTATCCCATCGTTTTGGCTTTTTTATCTCCAAATCACCCAACTCATATTTTGCGAACATCTCCTTTCCTTTTTTTGTAATTTTTATAAATTCAGAATTGCCTTTTCTAACTTTTTCTAACAAACCTTTTTCTAATAATTTTTTTATGGTTTCACTTAAATAGTATCTTTCATTTACCCATTTCTTTTTATTTGGTGAAAATTGTTTTACTACCTGCAATGCGTTTGGAGCAACAACGGCAATACCAATCAAACCAACCGCAACAACAGTCTTTAAAATAATTTTTTGATAATTTATATTACTCATACTATATATATTAACATACAATCTTAGAATTATGACGACCGTCAGAATTCTAAGATTGTATTTTTATCTGTAAATATTTTCAAAATTGAATAAAGTTCGATGAGACAAAAAGGTGTGTCAATTTTGAAATTATTTTAAATTTTTCTAAAATTGAGTGCAGAACGAGGAGATAAAGAAAACTCAAGACGAAACAAAAAATTAATCCAAATTTGAATGATATTCGAGGAGACAAAAGAAAAAGCCCCGAGGCGTATTTTAAATACGACGAGGGGCTTTTTCTTGTAGGCGACGAAGAAGATCGTCAAATTTGGATTAATTTTACCATGCAAAGTGGGCAAAAGCTTTGTTAGCGTCGGCCATCTTATGAACATTTTCTTTCTTCTTGATGACTTCACCCTCATTTTTACTTGCGTCCAACAATTCTTTTGCAAGTCTTTCGCTCATTGGAGATCCTTTCTTTGATCTTGATGCCTCAATCAACCATCTCATTGCAAGAGCCATTCTTCTGTTAGCTGGAACTTCTATTGGAACCTGATAGTTAGCACCTCCGATTCTTCTTGATTTAACCTCCATCAAAGGTCCTGAATTTTTGATTGCTCCGTTGAAAACTTCCATTGGATCACCTTTTGTTTTTTCTTTTATATTTTCCAAGGCATCATAAACAACCTTTCTGGCAGTACTCTTTTTACCGTCGTGCATAATATAATTTATAAATCTCTCTAAAACGAGTGAGTTATAAACTCTATCTGGTTGAATATTTCTTTTGTCTTTAATTGGTCGGCGCATAAAATTTTTTCAAAATTTTCTGAATTATAAATTATAAATGTTAAATTATAAATGAATTAAGCTTTTGGTTTTTTTGTTCCATAACGACTTCTTCCCTTTCTTCTCTTGTCTACTCCAGATGTGTCAATCTTTCCTCTAACAATTGTATATCTAATACCAACGTCTTTTACTCTACCTCCTCTAAGCAAAACAACTGAGTGTTCTTGCAAATTGTGTCCCATACCTGGAATGTAAGCAGTTACTTCCAATCCATTTGTTAGACGTACTCTGGCAATCTTTCTAATAGCAGAGTTTGGCTTTTTAGGAGTCTTTGTTGTAACTTTTGTACAAACACCTCTTTTAAAAGGAGCTGGGTAATAGTTTGGCTTGTTCTTTTCATTATTAAAACCACGACGAAGAGCGATAGCTTTTGGCTTCTTTACAACTTTTTTTCTGTTTTTCTTAACAAGCTGATTAACTGTTGACATATTTCAAATTAAAAATTTAAATCTCAAAATTGAAAATTACAATTCAAAATGTAAAATTCATTTCAAGTGCCTATAAATCTACTATATTATTAAATAAAATGCAAATTTATACTTTAAAAGTTTAAACCGGTTAGTAAATGAAAAATTGTTCCGACTATTGGAGTAACAAATTTCCATAAAAAGAATATAAATACAAGCAAAATCCAAAACCAATGAGTTTCTAGAAAATATTTAATTCCCCTCAACTGATATGGCAAAATTCCAAAGAGAACTTTTGAACCGTCTAGTGGAGGAATGGGTATCATATTGAAAACACCCAAAATTATATTTATAAAGACAATCAGCCCTGCCGCTGGAATGAGACTGCCTGTAAAAACATCAAATCTGATCAAAAGACCAAATACTGTTGCAACAAAAAAATTGGACAATGGGCCAGCAAAAGCCACCAACGGTTCGGCGTAACGAGCATTTCTCAGGTTGTATGGATTATAAGGAACCGGTTTTGCCCAACCAAAAATAAATCCTGTTGTCATAAAAGCAATAACAGGAACAACAATAGACCCCATCATATCCAAATGTTTCAAAGGGTTTAGTGTGAGCCTTCTGGCAAGCTTTGCTGTAGAATCACCAAAAGCATAGGCCATATAACCATGAGAAACCTCGTGTATCACAACAGACATTATTAATATTATTATTGAAAAGATAAAGTCTAATTCCATAAAAAATTTTAATTTATTAAAATTTAAAATTCCAAATCACAAGCACCAAATTACAAACAATCACTGAACTTTAATAACAAAAACTCAAAACAATATCTTATATTTGTTATTTGTTATTTAGAATTTGTTTGTAATTTGGAATTTGTTTTTTGTTATTTTTTAATCTTTGCTTGCTAAATATTAGAACTAATGATAACATAACCAACAATTATGGCAAAAGAATGTCCAATCACAAAAAAAAGTTCCAAGGTTGCTGGCGGATACAGCAACCGTGTTCGTGCTACAAAATTTAACCCAACAGGAAACAAGAGGAAAAAAGCAAACTTGCAAAAGAAAAAAGTTTTCATTCCAGAACTAGGAAAAAGCATGAAGCTAACACTTTCCACAAAAGGTATCAAAACAATCAACAAAAACGGAGCATACGACACGCTAAAGAAAGCAGGGCTAATTAAATAAAACAAAACAAAAAAAACTTAGACATACAATGTCTAAGTTTTTTTGTTTTTTATTTTATTCCTTGCTATTTTTTTAAATATATTTATATAATTAAAAAGGAAGTTCATATAAACTCAACGGAGGAAGCGGAATGAAAGAAGGACAGTGTGTTACAACATCAAGAGTCGCAGTAGGAAAAAAGCGGGACAAAAATTATTTCAATTCATGCGCAGAAAACGAACCTCGACTCGATTTATGTAAAGGCTGTATTTTATTGGACGAATGTCCGATAAGAAAGGCAGCCCTTGAAATTAAATCCCACAATTAAACAAAGGTGTGCTTGGAAATCGAGTTTTCCAAGCACGCCTTTTACTTATTACTTACTACTTATTACTTGATACTCCGTTCCCCCGTCACTCTCAAAAACAATCATTCCGCTTTCATCTGTCCTAAACAAATTTATATCCATTTTATCTAACAAATCCAAAACTTCTTTGTGCGGATGACCATAGCGATTATCCTTCCCTACCGATGCAATTGCATATTCCGGACTAACAAAACCTAAAAACAATTCAGAGCTAGATGTCTTTGATCCATGATGCCCCAATTTCAAAACATCTGTGTCCAACTCGTTTCCAAAAGCTCCTACCAAATATTTTTCTATTACTTGAGGAGAGTCTCCTGTGAAAAGAAAAGAGTTTTCTCTGTAAACCAATTTCAAAATAACAGAGGCAGTATTTGTTTCAAAATCGCTTGTATCCCCCACAGGGAACAAAACAGAAAGATAAGCACCGTTGCCTAAATCTATCACTTGCCCTTGTCGGGCCAAAATACTTTTAATTCCTTTTGTCTTTACTTGTTCTTTATATTCTAAATAAATTTCACTATCAGTTTCTACCCCAGGCTCCATTACAAGATCAACATTGTAATCTTTTAAAACAGGTAGCAGTCCTCCAAGATGGTCAGTGTCAGGATGAGTCATAACAACCAAATCAATTGAACGATCATAAAACGGCATTACCTGTCCCAAATTTCTCATCACGGCTCTATTGCTTCCGCCATCAATCAAAACTTGTTTTCCATTTGGAGATTCAATAAAAATGGCGTCTCCTTGTCCCACATCAAAAAAAACAACTTTCAAAATATTTCCCTGTTCGCCAAAGACAGCTGACCAAATAAATAAATTGGAAAACAACAAAACGCCCAAAACATATAATTTAAAGCTTCCTCTAAAATTTTGCATTAGAAATATTTTAACAAATAAAAAACAGTCCCGTATTCACATACGGGACTGTTTTTTATTAAAATATTTTTGTTTGAAGGTCGTTATCTCTATCATCAATAGAATACCAATCAACTTTTCGTGAAAGATACATTATTGTTGAAAGAATAAAGAACAAACCAACACTACCTATAAACAACGCGTAATCTTCTAGTTGAAGCAAGATATAAATAAACAAATACAAAAATATCAAAACACCCCCTTCTATAAACACGAGTTTCTTTTCGTTTAAAATCGTATATGAATACAACAAGATAAGTCCTACAGTAGAAACCCCTGCTATTCCATAAGCAATATTAAATCCCAATATTTCTGAAATTGATACCAACAAAGAATAGAAAAGTACGAGAGCTAGACCCACAAGAATATACTGAATTGGGTGGACTCTTCTTCTATTAAATATTTCAAAAGAAAGAAATACTAAAAATGTAAGAGCTATTATCAATAGTGCGTATTTAGCAGAACGATTTGATTTTTGATAATCGTCAACCGGTTTTATCAAACTCACGCCAAAAACAGAATCATAAATACCATATGTACTACCTGTCCATGATTGTGGATAATTTCTATTTAAATCCAATATGTGCCAATCGCTTTTGAAACCATTTTCATCGATTTCTCTATTGTCTGGCAAAAAAGAACCGTCAAAACTTGGAGCCGTCCAAGCCGAAGATACTTTTACATCGGTAGTTTTTCCAACAGGAACAAAAGCGATCCTTTCACTTCCCTTCAACTTTAAATCAAAAGAAAATGTATTTTTTGAAGAAAGAGCGCTGGAAGGAACATTAACACTCAACCCAGAAGAACTTTTACCAAAACCCTCCATTGTAACCATTTTTGCCTCAATTTCTCTGTTAGGATATACACCTCCTCCAATGTCTCTAATAACATCATCTGTTTTTATTCCAGAAATAAATTGAAGTTTTTGATTATTTAAATTAAAATCGGTTCTCTCTTCTAATCCTCTGATATCTGGAATACCCACAGAGATAAAAGCATTATTCCAATGTATATATTGCAAACCTATTCCCAAAGAAGCAAAATCTGGTTTCTCAAAATCTCCAGAAAAAGAAATATTTGAAGAATAAACAACCGCGTCATAAATTCCGCGAGATCTTAATTCAGGAGAAATAGTTGTTTCAATATTTAAATGTTCTGGAAGAAAATGAGCATAAGCAGTTTCTTTAATTTGTTTTCCGTCAACTGTTTTGTATAAATCATAAGGAACTGTCAAAATAGGTCCTGCTATAATTTGTTCATTTCCCCATTTTGATGTTATGTCTTGAATGGCAAATTCACGATTATTTTCTCTGTCATGTATTACAGACTTAATCATTTCAACAGGAATAAGTAATAAAAGAGCAAGAATTGCAACAAAAACAGCTCTAAGAGTTGTACTTTGTAATATTTTTTGTATTTTGTTCATAACGCTATTTTACCACTTATTCAAAATTTTGAAATCTTTTAACAAAATTTCTCTCATTCCCCCGTTATATAAAGCCACCGCTGGATGATATAAAGGAATTATTTTTACCTTGCCGTATGCATAAGATTTCCCGTGCGCCTTGCTAATCGGCTCAATCTGATTTTCCAAACCAAAATGTCGCATTACATATTCAAAAGAAAATCTCCCAAGAGTTGCAATTATTTTGGGCTGGATTATTTCAATCTGTCTATCCAAAAACGGTCCATACAATTTTATTTCTTCAGCAGACGGGTCGCGATTGTCCTCTGGCCTATCTTTCACAATATTAGTTATATAAACGTCTTCTCTTTTTAGATTTACAGAAACCAACATAATATCCAGAAATTTTCCTGACGCACCGCAAAAAGGCTTGCCAGTTTGGGCTTCTTTTTTACCAGGAGCTTCGCCGACAAACATAATCTTTGAATTCAAACTTCCTTCTCCAACGACAGGAAAAAATTTGTTCTCAATACGATATTTATACAAAGGAGATTGTTTGAAATCAATTAATTCCCTCTCAATTTTTTTCATCAATTCAATCTTTTTTTTCATAATCAAATAATATCACAACTTGTGGCTTGTCATTCTAATTTATGATATAAATTTATCAGAAACGAATTTTTTAAAAAACCCTAACAAGGAGATTCTATGTCAGTATTAACCTGTATGATTCTATCCGGCGAACTTAGTAGTTCTGATATCACAAAAGCAATTGAACTGAGTGATTACAACAAAGAGACAATCATTGCCGGACTGGAAACAAACCAACTTTCAACTAGGCAAATGTTAAAAATTTTGAAAGGAGTTGAAGAACGAGTTTTTCAGGGAAAAGACGAGATTTCTCAAAAAATTGTCGCGAAAATAAGTTTCAAAGGACTTTCGTGGGAGAAAAAAATCGGAATGATACCAGAACACAAACACAACATTCCGCTTACTCGCAGAATAGTCAGGTCAATTCTCTGGAAAAATCTTAGCCAAAAAAATTTGGAAAAAGCGGTTAAATTGTCCCACTATAATCACTTTGTTCTGATTGCCGCAATAGAAACTGGTAAACTCACGAACCAAACAAAATTTGAAGCGATCAAAAAAGTGTCAGGAAACGGAAAAGATCGCCCACGCATTACCGATGCAGTTATTCGGATGAACCACTGGGGAGAGATGAGTGTCATCGATTGCTGTGTTGCGATAACACTGAGCGGAGGAAACAGAAAAATTGCCGAATCAGTAAAAGATCACATAGATTTCAAAAAGATGTCTTTGGAAACGATTCTCAAGGTTATTGAACTCTCTGGCAGACATATAGTGATTATGGATGCTGTTGGGAAAGAAATGGATAGACGAGGTTTGAGAAAATAATTTTGTTTAAGCCGGAAAAACTTTGTGCACAAAGTTTTTCCGGCTTATTTTATTTGAATTTTTATTATTTCTATGTTATAAATAGTACCTAAGTTTAATAGATGTCACAAAAAACTCACACAAGAATAAATGAAGCTATCAGTGCCCGCGAGGTTAGGGTTATTGCCGAGAACGGTGATAATTTGGGTGTCATTACAACGAAAGAAGCTATTCAAAGAGCTCAAGAGGTTGGGTTAGATCTGATTGAAATTTCACCAAACAGCAATCCTCCCATTGCAAAGATAATGGATTATGGTAAATTTCAATACGAACAAAACAAGAAAGCCAAGATTGCAAAAGCAAAAGCTCATGTAACAGAAACAAAAGTAATTCAGATAAAGGTGGGAACGAGCGAACACGATTTAAGCTTAAAAGCAAAAAACATATCTAAATGGCTAAAAGAAGGAAATAGAATAAAATTGGATTTATTCTTGGCAGGAAGAACAAAATATATGGATATGCAGTTTCTAAAAGGAAGACTGGAAAGAATTTTAAATCTGATAACCGAGGAATACAAGATAGCGGATGAACCCAAAAAAGGACCGAAAGGATTAACGATGACCTTGGAAAGAAAATAAATAATCTTAAATTTAACACATTTCTTTGTCGCAATTCGTAAAATTTTATTCGTCGTAATTAAAATACGCCCTGCCTACCGGCAGGCAGACTCATAAAATTTTACTCTTGGCTCCTCGAGCTGCACTAAATTTAAGATTATTTAATTGGACTTGAAAAAATATAGATATTAATGTAATATAATGAGGTTTAAAATATCTGCGTTGATCTGCGTAATATTCGCATCGATTTACGCTTTATTTTTTAAATAAAGCTATGAAAACAAACAAATCATACAAAAAAAGAATAAAAGTAAGTAAAAACGGAAAGCTTGTTACAAGAAAGATCGGACAAGGTCACTTCAACGCAAAAGCATCTGGAACAACAAATCTTAAAAAAAGACGTGCGTCATCAATCACAATGACAAACAAGTCAAAAGCAAGATTTTTAAGCTAAAAACTAATCTAAAAACTATTAACTAAAAACTAACAACTGATATATGACAAGAGTAAAAAGAGGAACAACCTCGCTAAAAAGAAGAAAGAAGGTTTTGAAACTAGCAAAAGGATTCAGAAATGCTAGATCAACAAAAGAAAGACAAGCTCACGAAGCTTTGATGCATGCTGGAGTTCACGCGTTTGCCCACAGAAGAGACAAGAAAAACGACTTCAGAAGATTGTGGCAAACAAAGATGAACGCAGGGCTAAGAGCAATCGGATTTACATACAGCAAATTCACAGGTGAATTAAAGAAAAAAGGAATTGCTTTGAACAGAAAAATGTTGGCAGAAATTGCAGAAAAACATCCAGAAACATTAGAAAGAATTGCAAAACAAGTTGCATCCGCAACACCTACAACAAAAACTGTTGTTACAGAATAATAACCAAAAACAAAAAATCTCCGCAAGGAGATTTTTTTGTTTGTATAATCGTCTTTTTAAATAAGTACGGCGGAAAATTTGCGAAGCAAATTTTCCGCCTACTCACTACTTTCTACTTTCTACTTACACCTTACACCTTACATCTCTATACTTACACCTTAAAGAATTCTATCCTGACAGTATGTCCCATTAAATCCATCAGAATTTTTATATGCTCTCACAATTCCGTCTTTGTCTTTCCTTACCAATTCCAAAACTCTTTCAACCAATTTTTTTGGATCAGTATCAAAAACAATTTGATCATTTTTTCTATTACTTCTCTCAATGATTGTTTTAATTGTTTCATCCATCAGCCAATCTCCTTCCAAGATACCAATCGGTTTTCCGTCCTCATAAGCCACAGTAAATTCGTGAATTGTTCCGATTCTTCCACAGCCAATAAGAACTGCGTCAGATGCTCTGGTCAAAAATAAATCTCTTCCAGGGTATCCAAAACCGGTGTAAACCATCAAATCCATATAATCAACAGGAAGTCTATAAATATTTCTGTGTTCATATTCGCTAGATGCAGGCGAAAAACCGATGGAGATTCCCCCTTCTTCTTTGCATCCTTTTGCTGCTTGTAAAGGAAATCCCGTTGTCGCTCCAGTTACAAGAATTGCGCCTTGCTTGTCAATCTCTCTTCC
>JAQTWD010000042.1 GCA_028689435.1 Minisyncoccota bacterium
GACCTTTTTTACATGCGGAGCTAACATATTTGATATATTTACGGTTAATGTTGATAATGTCATTACCGCCAAATATACCTAAAACTTAATGTTTTGGGTATTACCGATGTATCTCATCTTTTTCATTTTCGGCTATATCTTCATTTTTCAAACTAAATTCCCAACAAAGCAAGAACCCTTTCCCTATCCACCGCCCACAAAAACGTTGAGAGTCTTGGGCCTTTGTCGTAATTAAATAAATTTTAAAAACTCATTATTTAATTTCAATATTTTCAGGCAAGTCATCAAAACTCACTTCAATAACTTCTATTGGACTGTTTATTTCCGTACTTCTATACTGCATGCCATCAAAATCTTTGAATTTTTGTTTATCTAAAATATAAACTCTGCCAATTTTATTTTTTGCACCATCAAGTAAATTTTTTGTCGCGGAAAAATGCAAATGACCGCCGTCTATACCAAAGCGACTTTCTGACTCTCCAGAGATATTCTTTGAGTTTATCAATGCTCTAAAAATAGATACATCTGCATACGGAGTGGCAAAGACGGCAGGTTCTCCATCCTTTTCCATTTTCCCAGTTTTTTTGTTTCGATTATATGCTTGTCGTGGTTCTAAAGTCTGGATAACTTCCAAAGAGCCGTGAAAAACATATTTTCCTTCTTTTTCAAGCAATAAAAGTTTCTCTCTGTTTTTACCAATTCGTTCAATTTTTGACGGTTTTTCAAAATTCATATTATCCATAACCAAATATTGAAGTTTAAATTATAAAATAAAATTTATCTAAACCAACTTACTATCATTCAATCGGTTTCATTATTGGGAAAAATACAACGTCTCTTAAATTTGGTTGTTCAGTCAAAATCGCCACCAGTCTATCAATCCCCATCCCAAAACCTGTCATAGGAGGCATTCCGTGTTCCATCGCAATCAAAAAATCTTCGTTAAATCCCATAGCTTCTGCATCTCCACTTATTTTCATTCTTGCCTGTTCTTGGAGCAATTCTGTTTGTTTCAAAGGATCAACTAATTCGGCATATTGATTAGTAATTTCAGCCCCCCCAATAATCAACTGTGCCACCTCAGCTGTTCCGTCCTCATTCTGAATCGCCAAAGGTTTCAAAGATCCTGGGTAATGCGTAATAAATGTCGGATCAATAACTTTATGTCTTGAACTTTTTTTAAAAATAAAATCGAGAAGATTTCCATCTGAAATTTTTGAAATTTCTTTTTTATCAAAACCAAGTTTCAAAGCATTTTCCTCAATTTCTGTTCTTGATGCTTTTTCAGGATTCCAACCAGTATTTTCTTTTATTAAATCACTAAATTTTATTCTTTTCCATTCTTTGTTAAAATCAATCTCAACTTCATTATTATTTGAATCAACAATTTTAAATTGCATTTTTCCAGCAATATCTTTTGCCAAAGTTTTAATCATCTTTTCAGTCAAATTCAGATTATATTCCAAATTTTTATAAGCATGATACCACTCTAACATTGTAAATTCTTGAATATGAGTTGGGTCTGAACCTTCATTTCTGAAATTTTTTCCAATTTCATAAATCGCCGGATAACCACCCGCCATCATTATTTTTAATTCTGCCTCCAAAGAAATACGCAAAACCATGTCAATATCATAATCATTGTGATGAGTATTAAATGTTTGAGCCATCGCACCAGAAGCCTGATTTTGTAAAATTGGAGTTTCCACTTCCAAAAAACCTTCTTTATTCAAAATTTCTCTAATAGTTGAGATTATTTTACTACGAACAGCAAAACGGTCACGGGCATTTTTATCCATCAAAACATCTAAATATCTTTTTCTATATTTTTGCTCAACATCCTGTAAACCGTGCCATTTCTCTGGAAGTGGTCGTAGGCTTTTTGAAATGATTTTCCAATCTTTTACAAGTATTGATTGCTGTCCTCGTTTTGTAGTAAACAATTCACCAGATACTTGAATAAAATCTCCAATATCAACAACTTCATTAAAAAAATCAAAGCTCTCGTCGCCGGCAACATCTTTTTTCAAAACACCCTGAAAAATTCCTGTTCCATCAAAAAAATTAAAAAACAACAAAGCCCCCTGACCTCGTAATGACATAATTCTACCAACTAATTTAATCTGTTTACCATCCTCAAATCTTTCAGAGACATCTTTCAAAGACAAATCAAAATAAACCTCCAAAGCGTATGGTTCTTTGCCAGCCTCTTTAATCTTATTTAATTTTTCAATGCGAATTTGTCGCAAATCTTCTAATGAGGACATAACAAAGAAATCAAACTTATTTTATTTCAATAATTGTGTATTCCATCTTGCCCTTAGGAGCATTAAAAGTAAAAACTTCGTCTACTTTTTTTCCTAGCATTGCCATACCCAAAGGAGAGCTTGATGAAATTTTTCCAGCGGACATGTCGGCTTCTTCTGCTCCAACAATTTTATAAATTACACAATCCTTTTCACCTTTTTTACAAATTTTTACTTCACTTCCCACTCCGGCTGTATCTTTTTTACCACCTTTAACAACCTCTGCGTCTTGCAAAATCATTTCTATTTGTAAAATTCTTTGTTCCAGATTTGCCTGATCCTCTCTTGCTTGATGATATTCAGCATTTTCTTTCAGATCACCCAAAGAAACGGCTTGATCTAGCTCGCTTGCGATTTCTTTTCTTCTGACAGTCGTAAGATTCTCAAGTTCTTTCTTAAGCTCTTCGTATCTTTCTTTTGTTAAGTATTCTTTTGCCATAATTTTATAGATGTCATTTTATCACAATATTGCCCAAAAAACCACCAGTCATTGACTTTGTATTCTTAATTTAATATATTACTCACATCCCACAACGAAAGTTGGGAATCTTGGCTTGATGCTGTGACGTGCATCAAAGCCTAAAAGTACCGGCGAGGGAAAAATAAAGGCGAAAGCCATGACTTGAAAGCATCCTTGTTCTCGAAAGGAGCAGAGGTTATGAGAGCGAGTAGCCAAGTTAATCACCAAACAGGATAAGTGGTTAGCCACAAAATGACCCGTCTGCACGACGCCTGTCTCGGTAGCAGAATGACAATCATTTTGTAACGTCACAAACGAGGGAGCTTTAGCTCCCTCTTTTTTTATTTTTAAAAATAATAAATTTTCTTCAAACAAAAATAAGTAATTTAATAATCTTAAAATTTACGCGACCGCGTAAATTTTAAGATTATTTTTTTATTAATAATTTAAAAAATATATCAACACGACAATACAACAAAAAACGTCCAGTTCTTTTACCTTTTATAATTACAAAATTAAAAATTGTTTAAAAATTATAAATTCATAAAATCAACGACCACCCAGCAGAGCTGGGTGGTATGAAATGAGTATATGGCTAGTTGAGTAATTTTAGTTGAACGGTTTCCTCCGTCTTTCCCTGACTCGCTACATAGTTCTTAACTATTTGCCAGTT
>JAQTWD010000043.1 GCA_028689435.1 Minisyncoccota bacterium
CAACTCATCCAGCATCTTTTCTTCATCAAAATGTTTTAGCTTTTCTTTGGCGTTTGCCGTAAGTTTGTCAGCAAAAACTCTTTTTTTTGACAATCTCAAAATAGCTTCTTTCAATTGTTCTTTATTGTTGTAATCAATCAACAAACCCTCTCTTTCATCTTTTATCAATTCTGGGTTTCCACCAACATTGGTTGTAATTATCGGGGTTCCGACACTCATCACTTCTAACAGCTGGTGGGAGAGTCCTTCGTAACCAGTATTTAAAACAAAAATGTCTGATGCCTTTATCTGTTTTAACAAATCATCTTTACTCAAACGACCAGACAAAACCACCCTGTTTTCCAATTCCAATGTTTTTATTTTTTCTTGCAATTTGTTGTAATCGGGACCCTCTCCTGCAATAATCAATCTTGTCTCGGGTAATTCATTTACAACATCTATCAAGGTGTCATACCCTTTCCACGGAACAAGCCTGCCCGCAGAAAAAATTGCTATACCACTTATTTTGTAACGAATTCGCAAGCTATATTTTTCTTCAATAATATCAACAGGGGCAAAAACATTATAAATAACAGTTACCTTTGTTTCATCGATTCCCCAACCAACCACGATATCTTTTAAATAATTGCTTGGCGTGATTATTTTTTCAGCCCTATTCGCTGTAAACTTTTCTATTTTTTTCAACAACTCTGTCTTGAAGTCAAATTTTCTTTTCCAAAAGTTTTCTGGATATACAAACTGTTCGTCTTCGTCTAACTTTTGACTTTTGACTTCTGATTTCTGACTTTTTATTTGGTATTGTTCCCACGCATAATCACCCACAACTTTTAAGACAAATTTTTTGTTTATTTTTTTACAAGCACAGGCCGTCGGCAGACCGACTGACACAGGGTCTTGAACATAAATCAAATCTGCTTCTCTGCCCAATTTTTTTACTTTTCTATAATAAGCAAAATGTCTAACTATCTTGGGCAAGTGTCTCACCTCGCCAAAACTTAGAATCTCCACATCAACACCTTTTTCAGGAAGCCTGTCAAAAAGCAACTTTGAATAAGTTGCCGGACCTCCCATATCAGGAGGATATATACCTGTGCATATCAGTAATTTCATCCCGTTAGAGATAGGACACGGACTTTGTTAAATCACGCATACTATCTATTTAAATTAAATCTAATAAATCGCTTTTTGTTAAATATCCCGCTCCGTGCCCGCTATCTCTAACGGGATTCATTATTATATATAGAATAGCAATTTTAAAGAGAAAAATAAAATACCGCGTCCGTTTAGGCGAACGCGGTATAAAGATCAGAATGTAATCTGTGATGGATAAAGCTCGTTTCTAACGAGTCCAAAAATATCACAACTAACAGAGACACCGAACCTTCTAATACAAAAATCTGAGACATAGGTCATTTCTGGAATAGAAGGAGAAACAAGAATATTTTTATTAACAATAACTTTCTCACAAAATTTAGGTTTCCAATTTTTGTCTTGAGAAATACCCTCAAACGAGCACTTTCTCTCTCCAGAAGCCAAATCATAAGAATAAAGAAGAATTGCAATACGATTCAGATCCAAAACCAATCCAATACATTCAATACCAGCAATATCACTCATATCTCTGCAGAAAGAAATTTCTTCACCGAGCAAAAAATCTTTTGGGTCATAAAAAATATCCATAACTTCCCTCTCTAAAAAATTAATGTGAACAAATCCTGCATGAGAGAATATAAAAAATATCTCTATTAGTCAACCTCACTTGGAAATCGAGTTTCTAGGGGACTATTTTCTTTCTTCATTTTCTTTTCTTTTTTTGTTTCATTTTTAACAAGATCTCTTTTTATTTTTATATTTTTTGCAATTTCTTCTGATTTTTTTAAATAATCATTACCATTTTTATATCTGTGTAAAATCATTGATGTATCACATTCAAAAAAAATATTTTTCCATTCTTTTTTATCAAAAACATATTGTTCCAGACTACTTCTATTTCCCCATTCAGAAACAGAAAATTCAAATCCGTGAACCAGATGATTACAATTTACATAAGCAACAACATAATTCAAATATTCGTCGGAATCTATATGTTCCGCCTTAAATGGTCCCTGAAACAATGTTCCAGATCTGTCATATTTTTCATTAAAATGCTTTGTATAGCCAGCACTAAAATTTTGCATAAACTTGCTTATGCCATTGTCAACTAATTGCTTTAAAACCAAATGGTAATGATTATCTAAAATATTAAAAGCAACAATTTCCACCAACTTAGGTCCCCGAGACCTAAGTTGATTATTTTTTTTCTTAAAAGAATATTGATATATACTGCCAACAGAATCTGTAGTGTTAAAAACCTCAAAACTTTCCAATATACGGAAGATGTCATACTTATTTAAAACAATAGTCCTTTTATCTACTCCCCTGTTGTAAATATGGTAATATTCTCCATTTATAAAAGATATTTTTCTCCTTCCCATATATTTATAATATCATATTTTTACTTAGGTCTCGGGGACCTAAGTTGATAATAATTTTGAAAAAACTTTGGTTTGCATATCTTTGGCGATAATATCCCAATCATATTTTTCAAAAACCATTTTTTTTGCATTGGCGACAACAATTTTTGCCTTTTCAGGATTATTTAAAATATTCTTTATAACATCTGCAATTTGTTCAGGGCTTCTCTTGTCTACTGCCCAACCTGTCGCCTGTTTTTCAGGATTTCTCTTTGCGTCAAACAAAAAATCTGCAATACCTCCCTCTTGTGTAGCGATTACAGGGATTTCACAAGCCATTGCTTCGACAAAAGAATTACCAAACCCTTCGGAAAGAGCGGGGCGAATAAAAATATCTGAGACTCTCAAATATTTTGGCATATCTTTGTGACTAACAAGGCCTAAAAATTTTACACGATTTTCAACACCTTCTGTTTTTGCAAGATTTAATAAATCTTCTTTATCAGGGCCTTCACCCAATACAACAAACTTTATATTTTCTGGTAAATATTTTAATGATTTAATAACATCATCAACAGCATTTTTCAATACAAGTCTAGATGTTGTAATCATAAATTTGTCATCATCTTTTTTATCTAATTTTTTCTTTAACTCACTTAGATCATTTTCAGAGTAAATTTGTGAAAAATGTTTTGTATCAACCGCATTGGGAACAATTTCTACTTTTCCCTCAAAACCCATATCTTTTGCCCAAGATCCTAGGTAGTTTGAAATCGCCTGAATAACATCGGCTTTTGTAAAGATTTTTACAAACAAAGGATACACAAACCTAACCTTTCTTTTTATATAATCAATTGGGTCGCCTTCTTGAAGAGTTAGCAAATACGGAACATTTGGGTGAGATAGCTTAAAAAACATTGCTCCAAAACCAGCATAAGAGGCCATCATCGCCCACACAGCATCATACT
>JAQTWD010000044.1 GCA_028689435.1 Minisyncoccota bacterium
AAAGATCAAGGGTTAGAGAATGAAAAACAGCGACAACATCTCCTTTTTCAAAAAACTTACACCATTTTGAAAGACGATACATAATTTTCTCCTTATTTATTATGTTTGTGAAAAAATATAGGAGGTCGTTATGACCTCCCTTTTTGATGTTTCTGCGTATTTCTCGAAGATCAGGCACAGCGAGTGCAGGAAGTGTAGCATTTACAATCGCCACCCTTGCACTCCTTTTTAAAAGAACCGAGAACAGCGACTCTCTGCTCCTGCGAAGGAACAACAACCTTTTTGGGCTTTTTTACGACCATTGCAATTTACCTCTCTATTGTTTGAGATTCAAGACAAAGTGTTCATCAAAGAACAATCTTACCTTCAAGATACCAAATCTATAAATAAGTGTCAATTGTTTGTATCTGTCCATTTTTTTCAACACACATTCTATTTATTTTAAGGTATAATATTATGAATTAAATTAATCATACTTAAATAATAAAAAGTAAAATGACAGCGATAATAGAAAAAAACCTAAATGATAGAAAAAACCATAAAGATAATTACGAAACAAACAATATATTCGAGGAAGTTTTCGATTTTATTTTTTATATTCTTTATGTAAATATTCTAAAATCCCTTGCTTCACAAACCAAGTAAAATATTCAGAAAAAGTAAAAATTTTTCCTTCCCCTCTTTCCATTATTTCAATTTTTTCCATATATTTTTTTATAGCAAAATCTAAATGTACCCACCCATTTTTTAAGACCACTTCCCTATCCTCAATTACAATGTCATTTTCTTTTTCAAACTCATCAATGAATTTATTCCCAGCAGAAAAAACCAAAGGTTTAAGATAATCTATAATTTTTATTTCTTTATCCTCAGATTCCGAAGAATCTCGAATCAAAGAAAGTTCTTCTTGTAATTTTTTATCAAAAAAATCCATTAATTAGATATTATCATAAAAATAACTGGACGAACACGCTCGTCCAGTTATCTAAAAAATTATTTCCCCTCTTTGAGATTGGGTAAAGTCTCCGCCCAACCCGGGGGTTCTTTGGGAACAGGATCCTTTCCGGTTTCCATAGCGTCAGCGATATAATCAACCATCGCTTCTTTTTCTGCCTCATTCTTCGGAGTAGAACACCCTCCACCGAAAAAATCAAAAAGTCCCACAAAATCACCTCCTTTTTGGGAAATATCCCTGCAAAATTAGAAAAACAAAAGGTACTATTCTTAACCTGAATACTACCAAAAAATGCCCGCTTTTTCAACACACATTCTATTTATTTTAGGGTATAATTATTTTATGAAAATTTATGTAATAAAAAAACAAAATCTTATAGAACCGTTTGGAGAAACTGCCAATAATTTAGTGGTTGGAAATAAAAAATTGAATAAGATACAAAATGATATTTTTTTAAAACTTAATTTAAACCCTATTAGTGTTAATAATTTATCTGAAATTAAAGACGATAAAGAACATTTAATCATAGACGATAATATCTACTTGGAATATGATCTTTTGGAAGAATTTGTATATCGTTCAAAAAAAAGTGGCTCCAGCACAATATGTTCTATAAAAGAAGGTATCTTTACCGAGAAAACATTTATAAACCTACAAAATGTTGAGAAAGAAAAAGATTATTTCAATTATAATCTGTTTTATTTTCCTCATAAACAAAATAGAAACAAAACAGAAAAAATTATTTTTGATTTAAATAAAAAATTTGAATATTTACCATTGCCCAAACACTTATCTAAAGACGGCAAATATTATATACCTCTAACAACAAAATCTATTATACAAATAGATCATTGGAGTAATTTGTGGTCTGCAAATCTTGCTTTTATCTTAAATATAATAGAAAAAGCAAACAAAACTAATAAAATAATTTTATTATTACTTGCGATTAAAAATTTTTCTTTTAATAAATGGAAAATAGCGAGGTCAATGAATAAAATAGGAAAAAAATGTGACATACATCCAACAGCTATTATTGAATGTAGTATTATAGGAGACAATGTAACTATAGGAGCCGGATCAATAATAAGAGAATCTGTTATTGGAGACAATTCGTTTGTTGGAAATGGAATAACAATAGAATATTCGGTAGTAGGAAATAGATGTACAATAGTTGACGGTCATATACTATATTCAACAATTTATTCAGATGTACAAATAGCAAATCAGATGATATCGGCAAGTATAATTGGAAAAGATACATTTATTGGCTCAGGTGTTGTGTTAACAGACCTTCGTCTTGATAACAAAAATGTTTTAACAAAAAAAGGCGACCAATTAATTGATACAGGAAACTTATTCTTAGGAAGTTGTCTAGGTAACGGGGTTTATCTTGGATCAGGATGTATTGTTGCCCCCGGAAGATCAATACCTAACAATCTTCGTATATATCCAACAAAAGATAGAACTATATCAAAAATTAATGATAATAATACAATAGCTGGTTTTGAAACAATATAATATGAATAAAAATACGAATAATGATAAAAAAAATATTCATATTGAATGCAAAAGCGACACCATTCCTGTTAAATTCTCATATTTTTTAATTAGAAAAATATTTGGACCAGTCGTTAGATTAATTTGGGTTAAAAAAATAACAGGATTACACAATATCCCAAAAGATGGACCTGTCTTGGTTGCATTTAATCATCAAAGTTATTTTGATTTTATTTGTTTTATTGCAATATCTCCAAGAAACATCCACTATTTATCTGCAGAAAAATTTTTTACTAATAAATTTTGGCTACCTTTGATGAGGATTACAGGACAAATAGAGGTAAAAAGAACCAGCAAAGACAAACGCGAAGTTCACAATCTTGTAAACGAACACCTGCGAAGAGGTTTTATGATTGGCATTTTCCCCGAAGGAACCCGTAATCCAGACGAAACACAAATGTTAAAAGCTTTTACTGGAGTAGCAAAATATGCCTCTTATAACAATATTTCTGTCGTACCCGTGGGGATAAAACACGCTGAAAAAATAATGAATAGATTTGATAAAAAACCAAAATTTGAAAAAATAATAGAATTTCATATAGGAGAGCCTATTCATTTTCACCCATACAATCAAAAAGCAAAACTAAACAAAAAAGCAATTAGAACATTAACAACCAAAATAATGTTAAAGATTGAAAAATTATCAGGTAAACCTTATCCTCATAGAGAAAAATGGGAAACAATAATGGTACAGTAATATTTGATGTTGATGATACTTTGATCAAAGGTCAGAGTCAAAAAATTTTTATAGATTATCTATTCAAAAAAAAGATGATCTCGTTTTTTGTTTATTTAAAAATATTGATTTGGTTTTCGCTATACAAAATTGGTCTGGGGAGCAATCCAAAATCAGTAGCAGAAGATTCGTTTAAGTTATT
>JAQTWD010000021.1 GCA_028689435.1 Minisyncoccota bacterium
ATTGCGCCTTGCTTGGCAATCTCTCTTCCTAGATCTTCCGCCAAATCAAAAGATGCTGCCCCACAATGACTGGTTTCAGCCGCTCCTGATACACACAATTTTGGTTTAAAATTTCCGTCTTCTTTTATATTCATCCCATTAGAGATAGGACGCGGACTTTTTAAGTCACGCATACCATCTATTTAAATTAAATCTAATAAATTTTTTTCTTATTAAATATCCCATTCCGTGTCCGCTATCTCTAACGGGATTCATCCCGTTAGAAATTTTATAATTATGTAATATTTTAACTTTTTAAAAGCTGAAATACTATGTTCTTGAATTGTAACCCCGCTTGAACAAAAATCTCTAACGGGATTCATATAAATTTAATTAAGAATTATTATCCTATATAATAGCAAATTTTTTTATAAAAAATTAGTGTTCGGTGTTTACAAATCAATTTAATTGATTTTCTCAGAATCTTTTTTGTAAAATTTAGATACAATGACAAAAGCTGTAATTGCTCCTATAACATCCATCACTAAATCCAACGAAGTGTCTTCCCAATAACCATTTGAAAAATCAACTTCTATTATAAATTCAAAAACCTCCCAACCCAAACCGATTAAAATTGTAAAAAATAAAGAAATGAAAAACATACTTCTTTTATCTTTTTTAAAATTTTTCAAAAACCCCGAAAAATAATAAAACCACAAAGCTGATAGCCCCACCCAAAGACCTCCAAGAAAATGCATCATTATATCAAACCACCAAATTCTCCAATAGAAATAAAAATTCAACGCTAATTCATTTAGTGTGGCGATAAACAAAATCAATATAAATGTAAAAATAAAAAGTTCTTTTCTCATTGCCTCTAAAATAGAAAACCCGCTCCTCGATTTGAGAGAGCTGGTTTTCGCCTGGGTCACCTGAGGCATTATCCCTAGTATATATAACTAGAGTGGGTATGCTCTAGGTACTGCACCAAGGCGCAATATCCACGCGAGCCCCCTCATAATGCTTTAGTAGGAAAAATACTCTGCAAGTGACCTACTAATATTATTACATCTTAAAAAAAACTTGCAATATCAATATTGCAAATTTTTTTGTTTTTATATTATTTTCAAAAAAGCTTTATTATTCAAGGATTCCGTCTATATTTACATCGTAAAGAATTTGTTCTTGAACTAATCTATAGCCGATAATTTCGTTATCAGCAAACCAGTGTTTGATTTCATTTTCTGCCTCTTCCGGAGAACCTGATGCATGAATCAAATTTCTTACAGCTCTTCCATCCATATCAGACATTTGGTATGAATCCAAAACAAAATCACCTCTTATTGTTCCCACATCTGATGACAAAGGTTCTGTTCCCCCAACAATTTTTCTAGAAATTTTTACTGCATGAGCTCCTTGCCAAACCATTGCCACAACAGGACCACTTGTCATATATTTTTTTAGATTTGCCAAAACAACTTTTGTGATCTCGAGAGGATCTTCCGATGGCGGTTGCTGCCCTTTTTTCTTATACCCCTCAATAGTTTTTTCTCCTGTTATTCTCATCCAGTTTGGATCAAGAGTATAATGCTTTTCAATATGGTCTTCTGTTGGCAACAACATTTTCATCGCCACCAATTTTAAACCCATTCTCTCATATCTTTTTATAATTTCTCCAATCAAAGATCTCTGAACACCATCTGGTTTTACCATGACAAGTGTTCTTTCTTTACTAAAATGTTCCATTTTGTTTTTTTAAAATTAGTCTAATAATACAAATTTAATACCCCCAATCTTACCACAATAGACCAATTTTTCAAAAAATTCTGGATTGCTTCACTTCGTTCGCAAAGACGGATTTTGCTTCGCAAAATCCGTCACCCTCGTCGTCTTCGCGAGGCGAAGCCGAAGCGATCCACGTTGTTTATTTTTTGGTTCCTGCCTAAATCCTAAATCTTAAATCCTCCTAATTATTTCTGCATCGTAACTAACCAAAATTTTCTTTTGAAAACTCTCCCGTTTACAGTAGAATAACTCTCTGTTTTTTCCATATCCAGTATTTTGAAATATTTTGAATACATTTCCACAAAATCATTCTTTGAAAAAACCCTTTCTACCAAACCGGTTTCTGGCATTATATAAGTGTCTTTCTCTTTGGCTGGATTATTTTTTAAAAGAAATTGAGCATTCTTGTCACCATCTTTGCACAAAGCTCTCACAAAAAATATTCCATCTTTTTTCAAAACACGATTTACTTCTAACAGATAAGTTTCTCTTTCTTTTTCATCCAAAGAATTAGAACTTGTGATATCAATAACCAAATCAAAATATTCATTTTCAAACGGATATTTTTCTCCAATACTTTGTTTTATATATTTAACACCAAGATTCCCTGCTCTTGTTTTTGCTGTATCAATCGCAGTTTGGGAAATTTCCATACCAAAAACATCCGCCCGTTTTTTAGCTAAATAGTTTGCATTTCTTCCAGTTCCTGATCCCAAATCCAATACCTTCAACCCCCCCAAATCCACGGAAGCCTTGCTTCCGTGGATTTTGAGATATTTTTTATACCATTTCAAAAATTTCAAAAAAACAGATTGTGGTTTGTCGTGTCCTGTTACCAATTTTGGATTTCTATATTCTTTTTCCCAAATTTTTTCTTGAACCATATTTTATTTTGATTAATTTAAACAAATTGATTTTTATTTAATTTTAATAGAAATTGAAACAAAAAAACACAAAACACAAATTACAAAAATGCCCAAACAAATCCCAAAAACTCAAAACATAAACTTTGTGCTTTTTTAATTTGTGTTTTGTTTGGACATCTTTGTGTTCCTGTATTTTGTGCTTTTTGAAACATATTTCAAAAACTAAATCTTTGTCAGAACTTCTGGTTCTCCATCTGTCACCAAAATAGTATGTTCAAAATGCGCACTTCTACTACCGTCCGCAGTTCTAAAAGTATATCCATCTTTGTCTAAAACAACGTGTCTTTTTCCTTCGTTCAGCATCGGCTCCAAAGCTAACACCATTCCCTTTTGCAATTTTGTTCCCTGTCCTTTTTTACCGACATTCGCGATATAAGGTTCTTCATGAACATGTTTACCCACGCCGTGACCGCCCAGTTCATCTATCACACCAAATTTAAAAGGTTTAACAAAATTTTCAATTGCATATCCAATATCGCCTGTTTTGTTTCCTGTCCTAGCCTGTTTAATTCCCTCATACAAAGATTGTTTTGTAACTTCAATCAATTTTTTTGCTTCTTTGTCTATATTCCCAACACCAACTGTCATCGCCATATCGGTAACTAACCCATTATGAACAAGCCCCAAATCAATTCCTACGATATCACCTTCTTGCAACGCTCTTTCATTGCCCGCTGAAATACCGTGTACAACTTCATCATTTACCGAGACACACAAAGTAGCAGGATACGGAAATCTCGCTCCTTCGGGTTTGTAATTCAAAAAAGCAGGCCTGTCACCGCCTTCTCTAATCAATTGCTCGGCATAATCGTTTAAATCATTAATTATTGTTCCTGGAACAACCTTTTTTGCAACTTCATTCAAAATAAAGGCCAATCTCTTGCCCCCTTCTCTTAAAGTGTTTATCTCATTTTCTGTATATATCATTTGTTTGAGTATATATTTTAAAAAATATGAAAGCAACTAAACAAATTTAAAATTGAAATCTCAAAATGGAAAAAGACAATTTAAAGTGTAAAAATGAAACGACAGTAAAAATTTCCAAAGGAAATTTTTACTGAATTTTAAAATTTTGCAATGTCATTTTGAATTTTTAGATTTACATTTTTAATTAGACTTTGAACAAGAAATGGTTTCAAATTACAAATCAATCTTGGAAAACATTTCATCGCGAACCTCATCTATTGTTTGCTCCCCATTTATCTCAACAAATTTGTATGTTGGATTATTTTTCAAATATTCAATCGCTGGCAAAACATCTCTATCAAACCAATCCAATCTTTTCTTTACTTGTTCCTCGTCATCATCATGTCTGCCTCTATTCAACAATCTTGCTGCTGACCATTCACGAGAAACATTCATATATACAACAGTTGGTTCTTCTCTTTTGTAAAATTTAATTGCAGAATCAAGCACTTCGGCTTCGTTCAAACGACGAGGCGTCCCGTCCAAAATGAGGTGTTCGTTTCCCTTCATATCTTCAATCAGATCTTTCCCCCAGAGATACACGACTAAAAATTCTGGCTGCAATTCTCCTTTTTCAACAATCTCTTTTGAAAGTCTGTTTGAATAACTATCATTTTCCCAAAATTTTCTTAAAACATTACCTGTACTAATATAATTAATCCCGATTTCAGGATTTTTTTCTTGTAATTTTTTTGATAATAAATCAATCTGTGTTCCTTTTCCACAACCAGAACGACCGATAAATATGTATGTTTTTTGTTCATTCATCTCGTTAAAAATTTTAATTTTAATAATACTTTTTATATAATCCGAATACTACAAATTATATCCTAATGCCACGAATTTCGAATTAATCCGAATGACGATTCATTATAAAAATCTTTGTCATTGGTTTTATTTGGATGAATTCGTAATTCGGAGCATTCGGATTTTAATTCGGGGTATTCGGATTATATTGTTGGTTCTGTTGTCGTAGCTATCGGCTCTATCACAGGTTCCCCCGTTAGAGGTAGACTGCTGGAAGCAGTCGTGGTCTCTAATGGGGTCGCTTGCCCCGTTAGAGGTAGACTGCTGGAAGCAGTCGTCAGCTCTAATGGGGTCGCTATCGGCTGTAAGCTATCAGCTATCAGCTCTTCCACAATAACCCTTCTGGTTGTTGTGGAAGTATTCGTTCCATCAAATGTTGTATAAGTAACTGTGTATTCTCCTGCTATTGTGGTGTCTACTTTGTCTGCGTCTATTGTATCTACAATGAGAGAGTGTCCTTGGCTGTCTACTGCTGTTGCGCCTAGATCGGCGTAAGTGCTATTTATCTCTACAATAGCTGGGTTGTTGCCGGTGATTGTGATAACGGGTCCCACATATCCGTCTTCGCGAGGAACGAAGCGATCCACATCGTTCGTTGTAGAAACAGAAGCAGGCATTATTCCATTATTTTCCAACAATGTTTTTAGTTGATCTTTATTTATACATACATTATCAATACAAATTTCTTGTCTAGCTGTTATTTTGTCAGCTACAAAATTTGAAATTGTACTTAAAATACTTATTACTCTTTCATCCAATGTATTCACTAGCTCTTGCATTGCAGACACCAAAACCGAAGTCAATTTTGGATAATCAAGGTTCATTATTGTACCACTGTTATCTTTACCAATTACTTCAGGGATCAAAGTATTTACTTCTTCTGCAATGAATCCGATTTGAGTTGAAGAAGAATTGATAAAGTCTGATTTCCAGTTGAAAGATACAGGACGAAGTTGCAATACTGTATCTAGACCGTATGTTAGATCGTTGATGTTTGTTTTGAATCTCTCTGATGATGCTCCACAGGCTGTTGTGGATGTAGCCAGTTCACCTGTTCCTGTTTTAGCACAAAGATAATATCCTGTTCCGTCGTTTGGTAATGCATTAAATCCAACTGTTCCAGTTACTGTCAGTTTATAATTTGGTGATGTAGTTCCAATACCAATATTTCCAGTTGATAAAGTTGTACCTGTTCCATCTATACCTGTACCATAAATTAAATTACCAATGTTTAATTGATTTGAAGCAGTGGCAGAAGGAGCGTCAACATTGTAACCAATAATAAGATTGCTTGCTCCTGTTGTTACATTATCGCCTGCTTGGTTTCCTAAAAACAAATTGTTTGATGCTGTTGTCACACCATAACCAGCACGATATCCCAATCCAATATTGTAATTTCCTGTTGTCTTAGAATATAAAGCACTCTGACCAACGGCGACATTAAGAAATCCTGATGTATTGTTGTACATGGTGGTTTGACCGACAGCAACATTACCATATCCATCGATATTACTTACCATAGCTTGATCTCCAATAGCAGTGTTTCCTCCTCCTGATGTATTAGCCCACAAACTGAAAAATCCCATAGCGACATTGTTTGAACCATCAGTATTGTTATACATAGACCAATAACCATCTGCTGTGTTATTACCACCTGTGGTATTAGAATATAAAGAATAATATCCGAGAGCATTATTTCCATATCCACCTGTATTTGAATACAAAGACTTATAACCTAAAGCACTGTTGTCATAACCAATTGTATTTAAATTTAAAGACTTATAACCAATACCTGTATTGGCACTGGATTCCCAATTTGATGTTGCCGTACTTCCCATTGTCAAATTTCCCGCTTCTTGTCCGACAAAAGTATTGTATCCATCTGTCGTTGCCGTTCCATTGTTTCCATAATTGAAATTATGAATGAAAGGTAAATTATTTTTGTAAATTATTCCTGCTTGATTTGCATTTGTCGCGTTTGCTAAATATATAGATGATGTAGCTGTAATATTTGAGACTGTAATGTTGCCGTCAAAATATCCATCTCCTGAAACTGAAAGTTTTGCAAAAGGAGAAGTGGTGCCGATGCCAATGTTGCCAGCAAAATAGTTCGTGCCACCTTGCGAATATATAGAATAATTATTGGAAGATCCTTTATTTGGAGTTTCTATGTATAGCTGATATTGATTAGCAAGAACACTGGCGCCTCCATTTTCATAATTATTAAGATATATATTATAAGCATTCGTCACATTACCAGACGATCCCCAAACACCAGAACCAGCTTCTGAATATATTCCGTAGATATTATCAATGTTAGCGGTAGATCCGGACATAGCCCCACCATAAGCAGCAACTTTCATCCCGTATATATTTGATATATTTGATACTCCTGAATTTTCCAATCCTGAGGCGGCGAAACCACTTGATTCTGTTCCAATTATAGTTGTCACATTTCCATTTCCATAGAAAGTTCCCTTGTTAACGGATCCTTTAATCTCTTGGGTATTTCCAGAACCATAAACTCTAGCATCAGAAAATGCCCCATAAACCCAATTAATATTACCATCTCCATCATGGTACGCTGTTGATCTAAATCCTTGCATTCCTGAACTGGAAAAATCTGTATTATCCCCAAAGGAGGTTATGACAGCACTATTAACACCAACACCGTTTCCTGTTTTTACAATGCTCAGCTTCGCACTCGGGCTCGCCGTCCCAATCCCCACATTCCCACTATCCAAAACAGTTACCAACGGAGTGTCAGCCGAGTTGGTTGTTTGAAAGTTTATGCCTGTGGTTGTTCCTGCTCCTTTGACTGAAAGTTTAGCGAGGGGTGAGGTGGTGCCGATGCCGACGTTGCCATCACTAGATAACCTAATTCTTTCTGTCAAAGACGTACTTCCACTTTGAACAGTTGAAAATCTTAAAGCTGTCGGATAGCTAGACCCAGCAGACCAAGTTCCTTCTGAAATGGCTTCTAACCTTGCCCCCACTTGTTCTGAATCTGCTGTCGTATATACTCCAAAAGAAAAATTACCTAAGCTATTATTTAATACGACTGAGTTATCTCTTCTATATGATTTTAAAGACCCTCCAGATAAATCAATAGACATTATATTTTTTTCTTCCACCTGTAATCCCTCAATCGGACTCACCGTCCCAATCCCCACATTCCCCTTCAAAGCCGTAGTTGTGATACTGTCATTTCCCAAAACGACAGAGTTGGAACCGATGCCTGTGGCGTTGTAACCGATAACTATTGAATTTGAATCTGCATTTGAAAAACCTCTTGTTCCGTATCCTAGGTAGACAGAGTTTTCAGGATCGGTGAGAGCGGTGGTGCCGTCGGCTTGGTAGCGACCAGCTCCAGTTCCGAAAGCAATGTTATTCGAGCCTGTGGTGTTGGCAAAGAGAGACTGATAACCATTTGCAGTATTGGAATTACCCGTAGTATTGAAATAAAGAGAATACATGCCATTTGCAGTATTAGAAAAACCTGTAGTATTGGAATGAATGGAAGCATAGCCGTTTGCAGTATTGGAATCACCTGTAGTATTGGAATAAAGAGAATACGCACCGTTTGCAGTATTGGAATAACCCGTAGTATTGGAATAAAGAGAAACATAGCCGTTTGCAGTATTGGAATCACCTGTGGTGTTGGAAGAAAGAGATAAAAAGCCAAGAGTAGTATTGTAACTTGAATGATAAGTCTCTGTCGCCGTGCTTCCCATCGTCAAATTGCCCGCTTCAATTCCCACAAAAGTATTGTATCCATCAGTCGTCACCGTCCCATTATCTCCGTAATTGAAATTATGAATAAACCTTGTTCCTCCTTTTGAAATCACACCGTATTGATTGGCGTTGGTAGTATTGTCCAAATTTAAATTGCCTTGATAGATATCAAGTTTAGAAGACGGAGTAGTTGTTCCTATACCTACTCTATTATTTACTGAATCAACAAACAAAGTATCTGTATCAAAAACAGCACTACCCACTGTCAAATTTGAAATACTTCCATTGGTGTAATTTAAGTTAACTCCTGATGCGTTTGAATTTGTGATATTTGAATCGTAAATTTCAACTCCACCCAAATTGTCTATGTTGTTAGAAGCAGAGATTACTTGGTAGGTGTTGGTGATTTGAGAATTAGTAGCAGAAGAAAGTTTGTAGATTTCACTTCTCAATTCGTTGTTTAGTTTTTGAAGATCTTCCAGTGTGATGCCTGATGTTTGGGTGACTCTTTCTACTACGGTTTCTTTGATTATTTCTCGGATTGGGTTGGTAACGACGGTTGTGGGAACTGAGGGAACATTTCCCGAGGTCTCACCTCTGTCCGCTTCGCTCCCCGAGGAAAGACCTCGAGAAATTTCGTCTTCGTTCAAAGACGACGGGGTTTCGTCTGTAAACTGTAAACTGTCATCTGTAAACTCATTTTGATTGCTATCGCCTGTTTCTTCAGTGGAGCTGAAAAAACTCGAGATTGTTCTGTATACATAAACAGCCGTCTTTTCAGCGGCACTCAAATTGGAAATATCTCTAACCTCGCTCGCTTCAACTTTTTGTAGAAAAAGTAAATTATCAGTATTTGCCAAAAACCCTCCTCCCAGCATCAGCATAACAGCAAATACAGTAAAAAACTGTTTTATAAATTTATCAATAAGATTCATTAATATTTAAAGTTATTATTTTTAATAATTATATTAATAATAACACGACAAATAATGAAAAATAGTATAAAAACTGTGAATTTCTTTTTATCTATATAGGTCTGTCAATTTTTTAACCAAAAAATCTGACAAAGATTTTAAAGATTTATCATCATAAACAGAAGCAGAGACAACATTTTCGCAATATTTTCTCAATTTTTCTTCCGCCTTTTTTGTTGTCTTGTCGTCAACCAAATCAGTCTTTGTCAAAATGATAATTTCGGATTTTTCATCCAATTCTGAATCAAATTTTTTCAGTTCATTTTTGATTGTTTTATATGCCTTTACAACATCTTCATTTTCAAGAGAAATACAGTGCAAAAGAAGTTTTGTTCTTTTTATATGTCTTAAAAATTTGTGCCCCAAACCTTTTCCCTCTGACGCACCTTCTATAAGTCCTGGAATATCTGCCAAAATATATTTGTACAATTCTCCCAAATTTGGTTCCAACGTAGTAAAAGGATAAGCTCCCACTTTTGCGTTTGCACGAGTTAGTTCATTAAGCAGAGAAGATTTTCCAGCACTCGGCAATCCGATAAGACCGGCATCAGCGATCAATTCCAATTCAATAAAAAATTCTGCGTCTTCACCTTTTTTCCCCTCCGTAGATTCTTCTGGACTAGTATTTTTTGAACTTTTAAAATTTTCATTTCCCAAACCGCCGTGACCTCCTCTCAAAACCAAAATACTTTCATCCTCCTTAATCAATTCAAATTTTTCATCAGTTGCCAAATTTTTCACAATAGAACCAACTGGCAAATCAATAAATAAGTCATCACCATTTTTACCATGCATACTATTTTTTTCGCCATTTCCTCCGTTCTCTGCTGTAAATTTTTTATTTTTTGTGTAACGAGAAAGAACCTCTATATCTCTAATAGCGCGAATATAGACATCGGCACCCTTTCCACCATTGCCCCCAGCAGGACCCATAAGAGGTTTGTATTTTTCTCTTCTCCATCTAACAACACCGTTTCCTCCCTTTCCGGCTCTGGCATAAATTTTTAGTTCATCTATTAACATAAAAACAAGTATACCTGACACTTTTTTATAGTCTAGTCACAAAAATAATCTACTTTATTCCCACTTTTTTATTTTTGTAAGATAATAAATAAAAGAAAAAACGAAAACCAAAAAAATACCGACTATTATTGTGACAATTTCATTTTCAAACAAAACAATTTTGTAACCGTAAGCAAAAATAAATGAAAAAGGGATAATTCCTATGAAAGAAGCCAGCAAATATTTCTCTGTTTTCATATTTGTCAAAAGACCAATTAAATAACTTATTACATCCACAGGGATAACCATTCTCAAGAAAACAACCCACCAAAAACCGATATCCTCTGGCAAATACTTATGATATTTAACAACATCTTTTTCTGAAATAAATTTCATCAAAATTGGTCTCCCAAAACCTCTGGCAATCCAAAAAGCAATTGCCGAACCAATAAACCATCCAATAATAGAATAAATAGCTGTTTCAAATTGACCCAACAAAACACCCACGGCGGGAACAATTGGCAAGATAACCAGCGGTTCAAATACAGTAGAAAGCACCATCAAAAAAATAAAAACAAAAATACTTAAGATTGAATTGTCTACTACAAATTTACTAAAATAATCCATAGGAGCCTGCCAGAAAAAAAACACTATTGTAAGAACAACAAACAAGACAACAAAAATGTTTTTTAATAATTTTATCATTTGTATGTAACAAATTTAAACTGTTACCAAATTTATAGGATCGTTTTTTTCAAATGCTTTTATATTTTCAACAGTTACTGAAAAAATTCTTTCTATTGCTTCTTGTGTGTTGAAAGCATTATGTGGAGTAATAATAACCTGTGGGTGATCAATCAAGTATTGATTTTCCAAAACAGTTTTCAAAGTATCTGGATTTGGATGTTCTTGTGTCAACAAACTAACCTCGTCATTCATCAAATTTTCTTCTTCCAATACATCCAATCCTGCGCCAGACAAAATACCTTTTTCCAATGCTTCAACCACAGCATCTGTCTCAACCACTTCCCCCCTAGATGTATTTATCAAAATTGCACCTTTCTTTATCTTTGAAATGTTTTCTTTATTAATCAAATGTCTTGTATGTGGATTTAGAGGAACGTGCAAAGAGATGATATCTGATTCGGACAATAAATCATCAAAATCTGAATATTCAAAATTCAATTCTTTTGCAAAATCTTCATCTCTTTTAATATCAAAAGCAATCACTTTCATTCCAAATCCATTTGCCATTCTAATAGAGTGTTTTCCAATATTTCCAACACCAACAATACCTATTGTCTTTCCAGCCAAATCAGAACCCCTTAATCCTTCTTGAGAAAAACTGCCTTGTTCTACGATTCTGTTATAGGCGGGATATATTTTTCTAGTTAATGACAAAAGTAATGCAAAAGAGAATTCTGCAACAGTATTTTCTCCGTATGTAGGAACATTTGAAACTTTTATATTTCTTTTCTTTGCTTCTTCCAAATCTATATGGTCAAAACCAGTTGATCGAGTAACGATAAATTTTAAATTTGGAAAACGATTCATTTCATCAATTCCGACAGGAGAATTTACAAAAACAACCAACATTTCTGCTTGTTCATCTTTATAAGCAACATTATCTTGCGTCGTTCCTTTCAAAAAAACTATCTCATTTCCTGACAATTTCTCTGAAAAATAATCCTTTTCTTTTCCCTCTTCGTAAAAGTATACTATCTTCATAATTTATTTTTTAAATTTAACTACTATGTTTGTAGTATAACATTTTATAAAAAAATTGCCGTGCAAGTGTGAACACCTGCACGACAATTTAGAGCCTAACGACGACCGAATCTTTCTGTGGAAGTTTTCGGAGCAGAGGGACGACGGCGATCCGTAAGCCCATGAATTTCGTTTTTGTAGAAATCACATTGGCGACAACCGGCCTTTTTCTCGTCATACCCTCCTTGTTTTTCTCCGTGACACAGGGTCCCTCTGACCGAAAAACAAATCCGACCATTATTGGGGTGTGCAGGACAATCGTCCTTAACCTTGCACCCTTTCCCGTACTCCCAACAATTCAGTTCTTTTGTTGCCATAATTCTCTTTCTCCCCGTAAAAGTAGCTTGGTATCCAACGATACCGTAAAAACACCTATCTTAAAAGCTACACTACAAAGACAAAGGAGTCAATCAGACAACAGAATAATGCCCATTACTATTAATGTTAATGTTGCTGTTATTGATGTTAACAAAAAACTTTTCCATACAAATCATACGACCGTATGATTTGTATGGAAAAGTTTTTATATTTCAATATTAATGCCTTCAAGATATTAATAAAAATTATTTCAACCCAAAAATCTCTTTCAACCAATGATCATTCTCTATTCTGTCGGCGGTAATATATAAAACATCTTTTCCAATAAAAAGATCGGATTTAAGCATTACTATCAATTCTTCACAATCATAGGGAAAAACCCAAACACTATTTTGTAATTTAACAAAACCTAATCTATTTAATGTGCTTCTCAATACATCTCTTGTCATTCTTCTGCTTTCTTTTATATCAAAAATAATCATTCTCCACTTTTTATCCCATTTTTTTGGTTTCTTTATCTCCAAATCTCCTAACTTGTATTTAGCCAATTGACTCTCTCCTTTTTTGGTTAAGCGGACAAATTTTAAACCATTTTTTGTTTCCAATTTAATTAAACCTTGCTTTATCAAATTTTGAATAGTTTTATTTAAATAATATTTTTGTTCATATTTTCGATATTTACTTTTTCCCGAAAATTGTTTAGCGACCTGAAAAATGTTAGGGGCAATAACAGCAACCCCAATAACACCTACAGTAGCAACAGTAGCTAGAATTACTTTTTTAAAATTTATTTTATCACTATCCATAGAATATTATTAAATGCAACAATTCAGTCTAATTTAATTAATTTATAATCTTTCTTGATTACATTGCGTTCACCTTTTTTCCATACAAATCATACGACCGTATGGTTTGTATGGAAAGATTAATTTAATAAAAAATCTAAATTTTAAATTAAATTTAAATCCTAAATTAAATTTTATCTATACGAATATCAGACTTTTTATTAAAATTCTTTTGATATTTGCTGTAATCTTTGATATTTAACCAATCTTTCTTGTTGTCTAGGAGACCCCGCTTTTATACCGTAGGCTCCAATGCCTACTGCCAAATCAGCAATAAAATCGTCCATTGTTTCCCCCGAGCGGTGCGAACAAATTATTTTCCATCCTGCTCCACGCGCAATTTTTACCGCGTTATAAACCTCGGTCAATGTTCCAATTTGATTTGGTTTTATTATCACAGCATTCGCTCGTCTATTTCTGGCAGAATCCAAAATCTGCTTTGCATTGGTTGTTGTCAGATCGTCTCCTACTATTATCAAATCCTCATCACCCGATTTCAATTTCCAATCTTTGGAATCTTTCATCATATTTGAGAAAGCAGAAAAGTCTGATTCTTCAAATGGATCCTCAATGCTAAAAAGTGGAAAATTCTCAACCAAATTTTTATAAACTTGTTGTAATTCATTTGATGTATATTCTTTTTCAAAAAGTTTATACCGTCCGTCCTGATAAAGTTCTGAACC